>JBDIAL010000048.1:0-18405 GCA_039812405.1 Nostocoides sp. | reverse complement strand
TAGCGGACCTTCGAGTTGGTGACGGTGACACCGGCAGCCTTGATGTAGACCTTCCCGGCGATGTCGAGGCCGGTGAGGGTGGCGCCCGCGGTGGTGACGGTGACGTTGCCGGCCGAGTCGGCGGTCCAGCCGGCGCCGCCCATGGCGTCCTGCGGTACGCGGGTGAGGATGGTCCCGGACGGGATGCCGGCGGACTGCCACCCGTCGCCTGTGGGAGTGGTCGTGGTGGGAGCCGGGCTGCTCGGTGAAGCGGTGACGGTTTGAGTGACGGTCGCGGTCGCCGTGACGGTTTGCGTGGCGGTGACCGTGGCTGTGGGGGCGACACGGGTCACCGAGCAGTGCACGTCGAACGCGGCCACCGTCTTCCCGGTGACTGCAGGGTTCGCGGTGCAGGTCGCTCGCTCGACGTCCCCCGACGACGACGCGGCGACAGCGGCCGTGCCGCCCGCGACGAGGACGACCGCAGCAGCGGCGACCAGCAGAGGGCGCCGCATCAGGCGACCGGCACGGTGATCGTGGGCACGCCCAAGTCGACGTTGACCCCCGTGGAGATCGTGGTCGACCCGAGCTGCATGTCACCGCCGCCGCCCGTCGCGGTGACCGTGCCGTCGAGGACCGCGGTGCCGCCGGACGTCTTGACCCGGAAGTACCCGGCCGTCCCGGACGCGGTGGGCGCCACAGCGGCGGGGTCGGCCGCCGTGAGGACGCCACCGGACGACGTGAAGGACCCGGAGATGGTGATCGACACGAGCAGGGTGCCCGAGGCCGTGGTCTCCGGGGTGGCGGGCTTGGACCCGGACCGGATCTCGATCACGGCGGACGAGCCGATGTTCGTGGCGAGCGCCGAGCCCATGGCCTGGGCGGACGCGGCGGCGACGGTGAGTGCCATGTTGTGGTTCTCCTAGTGACTGCCGCGCTCGGCGGGCATGACGAAGCCCCCACCGAATGGCGGGGGCCGGGGTGGGGGTTCGGTCAGGACTGGGCGTCGAGCCACGCCTCAAGCGCGGTGCGCGCCCACTTCGGCAGCGCCTTCAGCTTCAGGAGTCGCTGCACGATGGGGACGAGGACGCTGTCGACGTCGGACGGGTCGGGAGTCGGGGTCGGCGCCGGCTGGGAGGCAGGGGTGAACACCGTCACGTCGCCGTCCTTCGCCAGGAGCTTCTGGAAGTCGGCCCACGTGAAGTACGCGCGTCCCTGCACGCCCCACGAGTCGCCCCACGAGTTGCGCATCCACACGCGCTGGTTGGGGACGTCGACCTCGTCGAGGACGTACTCGTGTCCGCCTGCGACGGAGCCAGTGACGTGCAGCCGACCGTCGGCGTCGGGCGTGAACATGCCGTTGAGCCACTCGGTGCCGGTGATGACGGCCTGCGTCTGCAGCGCGGTCAGGGCAGCCTCCAGGGAGGTGGCGTGGGTGTACCCGGAGATGAGGCCCCGGTTCGTGAGCACCTTCGCGACGGACAGGCCGTCGGAGCCGGTGTCGGTGGGCGGGTAGGTGCCGTCGTAGTCGTCGATCTTCGTCGCGTCGGAGTAGACGCCGACCGCGTACGTCTCGTCCGCCGTGGCGTCCGTCGTCGACAGGACCGTCGAGCCGGTGCCCCAGAACGACTCGTAGGACAGGCAGGCGGTCGCGGCGTTGCCGGTGCAACTGCCGAGGTCGCCCTGGTCGAGGATCGGGATGCTCGAGGAGTGCCGCACCGAGGTGAGGGTCGAGACGGGCTGCGCCGGGGCGAGGTACCGCAGGGAGCGCGGGTCGTGGTTGACGTGCCTGCCGAGGCGCGGGTCTGTCGACGGGATGCGGTAGCGGGTCACTGCTCGCCCTCCGTCGCCTGCACGAGCGCGGCCGGCTCCGGGTCGGGGTCGTCCTCGCGGGTGACGTTGGCGCGGGCCGTGTACCCGATGGCGGCTCCGACGAACACGACCACGGCGTTGGCGCCGATGAGCCACGTCGGCAGGTCGGAGTTGACCGCGCCGTACCAGACGGTGAGGGAGGACAGCACGAGCGAGACGATCCCGAAGACCGAGTAGACGAGCGCCCGGTACTTCGCGGGGATGTTGTAGGTGGTCATGATGCTCCTCAGTTAGAGGTGGGGGTGATGCCGTACTGGGCGAGCGCGGCCCATGTGTTCGGGCCGACGACCTGGTCGGCGGTGAGGCCGGACCGCTTCTGGAACTCCCCGACCGCGGCACCGGTCTTCGCGCCGAAGTCGCCGTCCACGGCAAGGGATCCGGCGTACAGCGGGAAGTGCGCCTTGAGCCCGGCTTGCAGGCTGCGTACCGCGGAGCCGGTGGAGCCCTTCCGCAGGGTCGGCTTGCCCGAGTCGGGGACCACCGACCCCAAGCGTGACTTCCACGTGTTCGCCAGCGACACGACGGACGCGCCGTAGGAGGGTGCGCCGGTCGGCTTGCCCGAGTTGTAGATCTGCCCGGCCCGGTTGATCCGCGCGCTGGAGTAGTCCCCGTCGAGGTAGCCCTTGATGATCCGCAGCCCGAACCGGTAGTTGTCCAGCGGCACCCACAAGTCCAGTCCCTGCTTGGCTGCGAGGGGGAAGTATCCGCCGTAGGTAATCTGCATCGGCCCGACACCGTTGGACGTCGCGCCCTTCGCGACGGCTGCGACCATCGTGTTGTACTTGTCCTGCGTGACGGCCTGCCCGGGGTACATGCCGCCCCTGTCGTGGCCGAAGATGTTCTGCCCGCCGGACTCCTTGCTCACGAACGCGGCGGCGATGTAGAGCGGCACGCCCTCGGTCGCGGCGGCTTGCACGAGCGCGTCGGCGTTCTGGATGCCGTACTTGATCAGGGTGTCGGTGGCAGTCATGGGTTCTCCTTGGCCGTCGGTGTGGACGGTCAGCTCGACGAGGGTGGGTCGGTGGTCGGATGCGGTCGACGCGAGGACGGTCGCGGTCGCGGTGACACGGTCGGGCCGGTGGTAGAAGGCGTCGATGTGCCGGTCGTTGCTCGTGGACGTGTCGTAGCCGTAGTAGGTGTCGGTGGCGTCGGGGATGGCGTCGACGTACCCGGCCTTCACCATCGCCGCGTGTGGGGCTTCGGTGGGGAGCGCGTTCCGGTCGACCGACAGGACCGCCCACTCGTACTTCGCGAGCCGGTCAGCGACGGCCTGCGCGGCAGCGTCGCGGTCCTTCTCCCAGCCGGTCGTGATCCCGGACTGCCAGTGGCTCGTGCACGCCCACAGGTACCCGCCGGCTCCGGTGCCTGCGACTCGGCGCATCTGGACGAGGAGGATCCCGCGGGACTGCGCACCCGGCAGGGCGACGTCACGGACCGTCTCAGCCTTCCAGCGCGAGTTGTACAGGACGGCGTTGGCGTTGAGGCCGTTCACGACCTGCCAGTCCGACCCGAGACCCTTCGCGAGCCACGCCGCCTGAGCCGGGGAACACTCCTGCAGCAGCGCGATCGAGATGTCCGCAGCCTTCAGGACGGCGAGCACGCCAGGCTTGCGGGCGTCCCACGACTGCGACGTGCCGACGCCGTACACGTCACGCTGGATGTTCCAGCCGATGACACGGCAGGTGATGTCCTCAGACACGAGGGATGCTCCTAGATCTCGGCGTCGTCGATGGACGGCAGCGGCGGCGCGGCGTCACCCTGGCGGACCCGCGGCCACTCGTCGTGGATCCGCTTCGCCCACTCGGCCCACACGCGCATCCCGCGCCGCAGCCCGGCGATGACGCGGTCCTGTTCCTGCCGCTTTCCGCGCTCGGTGGCGAGGTCGTCATTGGTCTGCTGCGCGAGCGCCTTCGCCTGCGCCGCCTCCGACTTCGCGTTGGCCGCGTCAGCCACGGCGGCCTCCGTGCGGTCCTTCCACGACTGCACGAGCTGGATGAGAAGTTGCGCGTTCGTCTCGACGTCGGTGGCCTGCGCCTTCGACGACTTGTCGATGCGCGCGACGATTAGGGAGACAAGTATGGATATGCCTACGCCTGCTACGCCGATGATGGCAGCCCAGATCGTGTCGCTCATCCGTCATGGCCGCCGTTCGACTGCAGGACCGCCATCAGGTCGTCGGCTGTCGTGTCCTTCTTCTCGAACGCGATGTAGACGACCCACCCGACGAGGCCGAGGTACACGACGGCGCTGTATATGCCGTCGGGGAAGCCCGGGCCGAGACCGTTCAGGGGCCACCAGTGCCACCACGACAGGACCCACGAGAACGTGTAGGAGATGGCTTGCAGGCCGGGCATGAACGCGAGCGCCCCGAGAGCCATCGACCGTGACGGGCGCATCCACACGGACGCGATGGCCATGCCTGCGGTGAAGACCCAGATGACGGCGCGAATGTGTGGGTCGATCAGTTCGTGGAATGCTCCGGGATGGTGGACGGCGGGGATCGTCCCGTACCACGTCCAGCGCCCGAGGATGGCCCAGAGGAGGCCGCAGACGAGCAGCCCCCAGCCTTGGTGGTCGGGCCGAAAGCGCCTCATGACGCGCTGCCTCGCGGGAGCGCCTTGTACATCGCCTTGAAGCCGTCGTCGGTCGGCAGCCACGGGAACCAGTCCGGGCCCTCGTTGGAGAAGAAGTACATGAACGTCGAGCAGCCCATCGAGATCAACCGGGCCACGGTCGTCGGGACCCGCGCGTTCCGCTGCTGCACGATGTCGGAGACCGTCGAGTTGTCCGTGCGGCCGAACCCCGTCTCGGAGATGCCCCACGTCGCACCCGACGGGATCAGCGACTTCCACAGGATGAACTCGTTGCGGTCGGGAATGTCGATGATCGCCATGCCCTGCGCGTTGTTGTTCGTGCCGTTGCGGTACGCCTCGAAGCCGTACCCGTCGACCTCCAAACCCTTCAGGTACTGGCCGTTCTTGACGTTGTCGTACATCGACGACCCCGTCTTGTACTGGTACCCCGACGACATGATCCAGATCGGGCAGTCGGTGCGGATGGCGCGGATCGCGTCACAGAACGAGTTGAGCTTCGTCACGTACTGCGGCCCGTTCCACGAGAACTGGGGCCGCTCGGGCTCGTGCTGGTAGGTGAGGATCGTCCCTGCCGGGATCGACTTCACGAACCCGGCGAAGTTGGCCTGCGTGAACGACGTCGGGTCCGACATCGACAGCTGGACCACGACCCGAGCCGGGAACGGCGAGTTGTACTTCGCCGGCAGGGTCCCGCCGAAGTAGTCCTTGGTGACCTGCAGCGGGCCGTACCACTGCTCGCCGAGGGTGAAGTCTCCCGCTTCGGTGTTGTCCGTGCCGGGCGTCCCCGACGGCATGTTGACCCGGCCACCGACGAGCATCCCCGACGGGCCCGGCGTCGGGTTGCTCGTGGAGCCCTGCACGATCGCGAGGAGCCGCTTCACCCGGACCGTCTTCGTGCCCGTCACCGCAGGCAGCGGGTACGTCGGTGACGTCCCGATCCACGCCGACGGGTGCCGAACCCCGGCCGCGTCGATGGTGAACATCGGCGCCTTCGGGATCGGCACCGTCACCACGGCGGTGAACGTCGCGCCCTGCACGGACGTGACCTTCACCTGGTACTGGTACGACGTCGCGGCCAGGTGCGCCAGGACCCGGAACGACGCCGCAGCGGTCGTGGTCGACGACAGGGGCGCCGCGTTGGTTGAGACGCGCGTCCACGACCACGACGCCACCGAGTCACCCGAACCGGTCAGGGTGGCCGACGCGGTCATGGTGATCTTCTGCCACACGAGAGTGGGTGTCGCCGACAGGGCGACCGTCACGCCCACCGTCGGCTGCTCGACCGTCACCACGCCGACGATGCGCTTCACACGGACTGTGCCGGTCGACGCCGCCACCACACCCGCGATGCGCTTCACGCGGACAGTCGGCGCACCTGTCTGTGTCAGGCCGACGATCCGCTTGACCCGGACGGTAGCCATCAGGAGACGGTGTAGACCGCGCGCAGCCGCAGGTTCGTCGGGTCGGCCAGGATCGACGCCTGCTGAGACGAGGACAGGCTCGAGATGTCCAGCACCTTCACGGTGCCGTTGCCGATGAGGGTCGAGTCGGTGCCGATGGACAGCAGCAGCGTCGCGCCGAGGTACAGGCTGTACGTGACCGACGTGGACGTTGGCGTCACGCCTGCGTCGTAGTCGAGGAGCAGCGCTGACGGGACGGTCGACCCGACGGTGATCATCTCCTCCATCGTGCCCGACCCGAACTCGACGTACGTGGACGGGTCGTCGTCGCCGGTGACGCCGTAGATGGTCGAGCCGCCCGTGAACGTCGCCCCTGACGGGACCGTCACGTCCGCGGTAGGACGCACCACAGCCGCGAGCGCGAGGGTCGCCACGACGGCATGGTTCGACCCGACAGCGGTCGTCCCGGCCGCGTCCTTGACACCCCACGACGTGCCCGAACCCCACACGCCCGACGTGACATCCCCGCCCGTGTTGACCGCGACCGACGCCACCGTCTGGGACGCGCCCGTGCTCGCCGACGTCGCAGCGATGGACGTCCCCGACGGTGCCGTGTACGTGCCCGACACCGCCGACGAGGTGTCCTTCAATCCGAGCAGGGAGATGACCGCGCCCGGGCCGGGGACCGTGACCGCGGTCGTCGCGTGCGTCGCCGACGTCGTGGACTCGATCGTCACCGACGACCCGACAACCGTCACGTCACCCGCGGAGGAGTACCCGGCCACCATGAGCGCCGACTTCTTCCCGGCCGCCGTGATCGTCAACGCGACCGACCCGGCCGTGACATCACCCGGGGTGAGCTTCTTCTCGTACCAGGCCGTGTACACCGACCCGTCGTCCGCGGACCGCGCCAGCCGCCACCCCGACGGCGCCGAGTCCGGGTAGCCACCACCACCGACGTACCAGATGATCGCGAAGTCGCCCGCTGCCGCACCGGACGGGTTCGGCACCGTCAGAGACGTCGTCGCCGTGTTGGAGACGGTTCCGGGCGTGCGGAACTGAATGCTCGTGGTCACGTCAGGCTCCCGAGTAGATGAACTGGTCGTTGGGCGTCGGCAGCGGCGAACCGGTCGACGCCACCGAGGCAGTCGCCGGCAGCTTCGTCACGTCCGTCACGATGTAGGCGAGGACCACCGTCCGGTCCGCCGTGACCGTGGTCCGCGCGGGCCACGTCCCGTCGCCGTTCTGCACGATCTGCGCCCAGCCCGTCGCGGACACGCCAGCCACGGCAGCGTTCACCGCAGCCGTCAACTGGTCCGAGGTGACGATGTTCGCCCACAGCTCGTTCGCGGTGAGCGTGAACGTGAACCCGTTGAGGGTCATGACCAGCGCCGGACCGGACGTCGACGTGAACGCCGAGATGGTGCCGTCCGCGTTCGTCACGATGTAGCCGCTGTACGTGTTGCCGCCCTGCACGCACGTCACCGGGTTGCCGGACATGTCGACGACGGACGCCTGCACGCCGCCCGGCCCACCGAACTTCACGAGGGAACCGACGGTCCCGAACACGGGCATCGGGGGATAGGTGTAGGTGGTCACGCCGCTCCTAGGTCCAGACCGCGAAAACAGTCAGTTGGCAGAGGTTTCCCGCGTCGGCCGTCCACGACCCGGAGGATGTGCTGACCAGCGCCGCGACGGTCACCGTGGACACGCCCGTCAACGTCGCCGCCGCCACCGCAGTGCTCATCCCGACCGTGTTGTTCGCGACCGGCACCGGGAACCCGCCGTCGATGGTCGTGCCCGCTATCGACACGCCCGTCGCGAGCGTGTCCGCCGAGCCCGAGTTGTTCCGCGCCGAGCACTGCACCACAGCCATGACCGCGCAGATCGTGTGCGCCGTCGTCGGCTGCACCGTCACCAGCGACACCGGCGTCACATACGCCGTGCCCGGCGCGAACCCCGACGCCTGCTTCTTCAACGTCGCCGGCTGGGACGGGGACGTGTCGCCCGTGTTCAAGGCGCCCGTGTTGATCGTGATGGTGTCCGGGGTCAGCGCGTACCCTGACACGCCCTCCACGTAGGTGGCCGACACCAGATTGCCCGCGCCGTCCGGCGAGACGCCCGTCCCTTGCCATGACGAGCGGGCCTGCAAGCGGGCAACGTCACGCTGCAACGCACGGATCGCAGCCTTCAGCGACGGCATCCCGTCCGGTTGACGCGCCACGTCACACCTCCAGCACCGACGACAACGTCCACGTCACCTGAGCCGGTCCCCCGTCGTCGTCCACGTTCACCGCGATGTCCTGCACCCGGCACCACGTGTCCACGCCGCCCTTGCCGTACAGGTCGGTGTCGAGAACCAGCCGCACCCACGACCCGCGCGGTATGCCCGTCCAGTCCGGCGCACCGTCCAACGTGACAACCTGGTACGTCGTCACGCGCCCCGCGGACGCCGCGAGGTCGGCCGTCGCATGCCGGTTCAGCGTCGCCTGCACCGACACGTCCGTGTACGAGTTGATCTGAGTCAGGCGCGGCCACCCGTTCGCCAGGAGCGCAGACGCCGGGAACCCCGCCGTCAGCTGCGCCTTCTCGTCGCCCGCGCCGACCGCGAGAGACACCGTGGCCGACTTGCCCGCGTCGATGGTGCGACCCACCGCGATCGCGTTGCCGCCGCGCCGGTCCGAGATGCCCTGCACGACCGTCCCCGTCGGGAAGAGCTGCCCCAACAAGCCGACCTGCGGCACCGCGGACGCCGCCGCACCCGTCAGGGGCTCCACGTACTCGATGACCGGCGCGTCCGGGCCCTTCGGCAACCCCAGCGTGTCCGCCAACAGGAGCCGGCGCGTGTGCTGCTGCCACGACCCGTCCGCGACCACAGCCCACTCCGGGCCGCCGTCAGCGTTCGCCGTGTCCGTCAGCGTGTCCAGCACGTACGGGTGATCCCACGCGTTCAACGTCAGGTCCGACGTCGCCGCCCCCGTCGTCGTCGAGTCCATCACGATCCGCACCGACTGCCCCGACACCGCTGCCGCCCGCGACAGCACATCCCGGAAGATGACGTGGTCGTTCGTGTCCGTGTAGGTCCACGGGACGGCAGGGACCTTCCCGTAGAACGCCAGCCACTCATCCCCGGCGAGGGAGAACTCCCGCGACCCCGGCTGCTGCGTGTCACCCGTCAACCACGACGAATGCACCGGCTGGTCATCCCGCGTCACCAACAACCCCGACAGGGGCACCGCGAGCGTGTCACGCCACCTGCGGTCCACACCCACCGACGCCGTACACGACACCTGCCCCGAATCCGACAGCGGCAAGTTGAACGACAACCCCCGCGCCGGGACCTCACCCGCGATCGTCGGGTCGTTCCACCGGCACGTCAGGACCCGGTAGACCGTCACAGCCCGTACAGGATGCTGTCGAGGTACATCACCGACGTCCCCGGAACCACCTTCACCGTCAACGCGCCCGCCGACGTGAGCTGCAGGTTGACCGTCGTGGACGTGCCACCCTGCGCGGTCAGGTACGTCGTCGCCGACGGACGGATCGCGGCCGGGAACGTCGCCAACGGCTGGTCGCCCTGCGCGAGCGCTGACCCCTTCTGAGCCGACCCGCGCAACTGGACACCCCACGGCGTGATCCGGTACCCCGGAACGTTGCCCGACGGGGACGTGTACCCCGACGCCAGGGACAGGTTGATCCACGGGCTGACCGTGTTGACGCCCGTCAGGTAGCACGTCGACCGGACCGTGTTGTCGATCCGGGCCGTCGTCACCGTCGTCGCGGACGCTGTGTGGTTCAGCTGGGCCAGCAGCACCTGAGACGACGTCGGCGTGGGAGCCGTGGACGACCCCGACGTGCCCAGCACGAGCACCGGAGCCGTCGGAGACGACTTGTCCGCCACGATCAGATCGGTCCGCACCGACGACCCGACAGGGTTCGCGCCCAACACGTTCAGCGTGTACGACGCGTCAGCCATCAGCGGGTACGCGCCCGTCGAATCCTCCAACACGGCCATCCCCGCCGACACCACGACGCTCCCCGACGCCGTCGTCGTCTGCGTCACCGTCATCCCCGAGAACACACCCGACCCGGAGAACAGTTGCGCGACGAACTTGCGGAACTGTGCCTCCGTCTCGCCGTCACCCGCACCAGCCGACGACTCGCCCCGGAAAGACAGCCAGTTGCTCATGTCCAAGCCCCTTCGTAGTAGACCGCCACCAGCGACCCCGCAGCCGTCGACGCGTCCGCGCTCCACGACAGCGACGCCCCACCCGGAGGCACCGCAAGCCACGACCCCGAATCCGCGACCGACACGTAGCCGCGCAGATCCGTCTCCCCGTTCAACAACACAGACCGGGACCCGCAATCGACGTCCACCCACGACCCCTCAGGCACGTCATACCCGACCCGCAACCAGTCACCCGGGCCCGTCTGCACCACCGGGTTCGTCGCGCCACCATTCAGGCGCAACGTCGGCCAGTACGCCGCAGTCCCAGCATTCGCCAACGCAACCGTCGTCGCACCGATCGGCGCGACCAAACCCCACGACCGGCGCCACGTCCGCGGCCACTTCCGGCCCGTCCCCGGCAACGACCCAGACGGCCGGCCAAGACCCGCAATGTCCTGCGCGCCGTACTTCACCGGGTCCGGGGCAGTCAGCTCGATGGTGTACCGGAACGTCGCCGGGGACAACCATGACAGCACGACAGCGGACGACACCCGGACCATCGCCGAGCGGCTACCCGCGTACGTGTTCGCCACGGTGAACTGGAGCGACGACGACGGTGACAGAGACGACAGCGCGTCGGCCGTCGCCCGAGCCGACAGGCCGTCCTGCTCCTGCACGGAACCCTCGACCGTGATGACCCGCGGCCCGAGCAGCCCCGACGCGTCCCAGCCGCCGTTCTGTTGCGACCTCGCCTGTACCGACGAGCGTGCCGGCGCCCCGTCATCCCAGCCCGTCAAGCCCGTCACGACCCGCAGCGACGAACCGTCAGCCACGTCCGCGACGAAACCGCCGATGCTGACCGTGTTCGGCCATCCCGGCATCAGAAGCCCCGCCCGAGCGCCGCGTCCATCGCGCCAGCGGAGACGGTGACAGCCTGCGGGAACTGACGCCCGATCAACTCAGCGAGCCGCCGCATGTTCGCCTCGCTCCACGAATCGCCGTCGGCCCGCCGCAGACGCTCCGGGGCGCCCGTCTTGTTGTTCACCACAGACAGACCGGTGGGGACGATGCCGCCCCGGTCGAAGACGCCGGCGTACGGCACGACCAGTCCGCCTCGGGAGTAGCCGTGGCCGTGGCCGATCACGCCGAGCATCCCCGACGCGCCATACCGGCTCTTCGCGTAGTGGATCGCCGCGAGCGCGTTGTCGAACCCGTTGAAGATGTTTCCGTGACCCGGGAACTTGAACGCGTTGAACGTCGCAGAGATGGTCTGCAGCAGGCCCTTCGCGAGGTCCCCGGTGCGGTTGTTGATGTCGCCGATGTTGCCCTGGATCGCGTTCTGGTTGCCGCCGGACTCGGTCGCGATCTGCCGCAGCCACGCATTCACGTAAGCGGCCGTCGTGGGCAAACCGTTCGCCGCGAGAGCAGCCTTGATCGTCGCGGCCCACCGCGCCACGCCCGCGCCGGCCGGCGCGCCACGACTGCCACCAGCGTTCCCGACCGCGGACACGGCCTTCTTGATGAGACTCTCGAGGCCCGACCCGGCAGCGCTCGCCACGCCCTTCGCGATGAACGCAGCCAGCGACCCGCTGCCCGAGACGCCACCCACGAGCCCCTTCAACGCGGCGATCGTCTTCGACACGTCGATGCCGATCTCGGCCTTCTGCGACGCCGACGAGTTGCCCGTCAGCATCGACAGGATGCTCATGCCCTTGCCGACGAGGCCGCCACCGGAGAAGCCGAGCTGGTCCTTCGGGAGCCGCATCGAGTTCAGCGCGAGGAGGAAGTTCCGGCCGTAGTAGTCACCGGCCTGGTTCGACATGACGACCTCGCCCGACGCGATGCCCACCGTGCCGCGCCCGTCGACCGACGCGAGCATGTTGTCCACGCCGTACGGAGCCGGTGAACCGGCGACAAGGCCACCACCAGCGAACCCCTTCGGGGTGGACACGTGACTGATCGAGCCGAGGCGCAGAGACACGCCCGGAATCTTCGACAGCAGCGCGTTCGCGCCCCGGATGAACATGTTCATCACGTCGATCACGGCGTTGATCGGCGACATGATCACCGACGCCACCTTGTGGAACGCGCCGCCGATGCCGTCCTTGATCGCACCCCACGCCTGAGACGCGCGCTTATTGATCGAGTCCCACGCGTTGGACAGGGTCGTCTTCACCGACGAGATACGGTCCGACACGCCAGACTTGATCCGGTCCCACGTCCCCGTGATCGTCGAACGCACCGCGTTCCAGGCCGACGACGTGGTCGACCGCACCTTGTTCCACGTGTCGGGGATCGTCTTGCTGAAGAAGGACAGGAACGGGCCCTTGAACCAGTTCAGGACGCCACTGACGACGGCCTTCACCGCGCCGAACGCGGCGTTCACGATGTTGCGGAAGGTCTCCGAGTGCTTGTAGGCGTATATGAGCCCGCCTACGAACGCGGCGAGCGCGATCACGACCAGACCTATCGGGTTCGCCGCCATGATGGCGTTCCACGCGGCCTGCACGGCAGTGACGACCTTGATGGTCGCGACCAGCGCGACAATGTACGGGAGAAGCGGCTTTATGCCGCTCCATAGCTGCTTCAGCACGGACCACGCCGTCCGCATGATGTCGGCGAACCTGCCGCCAGCGCCGGTGCCGTCCTGGATGCCGGCGAAGAACGCAGTCAGCGCGGGGATGACCTTCGCGGTCAGGAAGCCCTCGAACTTGTCGATGATCGGGAGAAGATCAGTGCCGACCTGCTCCTTGAAGTTGTAGAACGCGGTCGACAACTTCTCACCCGCCGACGCCGACGCCTCAGCCGCCCCACCGACCTGCCCCTGAACTTCCTTGAGGATGATCTTCTGCGCGCCCAGCACGTCACCGGACTTCACCAGCGCCTTGATCTGCTTCTGCTGCGCGTCCGTAAACGTCACACCCACCCGGGTCAGTTGCGACACGCCCTTGATCGGGTCGTTCAACGCCTTCCCGAGCTGCTTGGACGCCGAGTCGATCGACCCGAACCCAGCCTTTGACAGGTCCACCGCGGCCTGCGCCGTCTGGTTGAAGATGTCGCTGCCCTTGCCCGCCTCGTTGCGGATGTTCTTGAAGGTCAAGATCAGGTTCTCGCCCGACTGGACCGCCTCGTCGTCGATGCCCGTCTTGTTCGAGATCGCCGTCGCCAGATCGCCCACCTGATCGGCGGTCACCTTCGCCGCGCCACCAGTCGCCTTGATCGCGTTCGCGGTGATCTTGTTGACCTTCTCCGACTCCCGCGCCTCAGCCACCGAGTCCTTGATGAAGTCGCCCACCTTGTCCGCGGCGAACGCCGTAGCGAACCCGGCCGCGAACCCCTTGAACGCCTCCTTGTAGGAGCCGGTGACCTCCTTGAATGCGCCCTTGTACGCGCCCTTCATCCGGGACGCCGACTTCTCCGACGTCTTCCCGACGTTCTCCGACGACTTCGCCACACGGTCGAACGTCGGCGTCGCCTTGTCGCGGGCAATGACGTCGAATGCGAGGGCAAGGTTCGGCACGGGTCACCCTCTCGACTGGTTGACGATCTTCGTTGCGAGTGCCTCGATCGCCGCCTCGACGGCCTCCTGCAAACTCGGCGCCTGCTCTTGCCACGCCTTGCCGAACCAGTCCGTCGCGCCCGGGATCGACTGGTCGACCCAGCGCCACTGCTTGCGCGTCTTCTGGGGGTCGGCGCGTACCGGGTGGCGAATCTGCCCGTAGTTGTTCAGCATCCGCGCGTTCGACGCACCGAGCCCGTTGCGCTTCGCCTTGCGGCCATACGAGATGACAGCCGATACGCCAGGGTTTGCGCCGGTCCTCAACTGGACCGACTGCGACGTCGACCCGCGAGACTTCAACCCCGAGGGGAGAACCTCACGGAGCTTCTCGTCCGTCTTCGGGATGCCCGCCCGGACCGCCTTGCGTAGTTCCGCGTGCAACTCCTTGCGGAACTGGTCCGCGCCGGCAGCCTTGAGCGCCTTCGACAGGCGGATGAAGTCCTCCGCCCCCCGAATGGTGTAGTCCTCGCTCACGCGACCCCCAGCGCCTTGCGCAGCGCCCAGTCCTCATCCGTGATGCCCGCCGGGCGGGTCCCTTGGACCGGCTCGTCGAGTGCCGCGTCGATGGCTTCCTGGACCGTGTCATCGGTCAACTGGTTGACGTCGACTCCGCCCGACGCGATCGCGGACGACAGGAAGCCGCGTGCCTCCTCGATCATCACCGCGTGAGCGACGTCGCAGAGATCCTCGGCGGTCAGGCCGAAGCGCGCGACTCCGCTGCCTGTGCCACCATGAGCGCGATCGACGGACGACCCGCCTGCTCGAAGTGGTGAATGACCGCAGAGGATGAGCCGTCCGCAGAGAGGTCGCTCGTTGGCTGCGACCCATCCGAGGAGTCGGACGGCTCTGAGGTAGGGCGGCCCGACACCAGCTCGATACACTGGCCGACGACCTTCAACAGGTCGTCCATGTCCGCGCGGACGAGGCTCGCGTGGTCCTCGAACCGTGCCCAGTCCTCGTCCGCGATGCACGCGCGCAGGACGGCGTAGATCGCGTCCATGCCCTCCATCTCGTCCGCGTCCACGCCCTGACGGGCCATGTGCGCGAACCGCAGGAGCGGCATGAGCGCGACCTTGGGCGGCACGGCGAACCGGGCGCCCTCGAAATCCAGCATGGGGACGATCGACTGGACGGTGTCGGTCACGTCAGATCCTCGTCGTGCCAGCACCCCACAGGGTGAACGGCTTGGTCGAGCCGGTCGGTATCTCCATGTTGAAGGTGCACGGGATCGCCGCAGCGTCCGGAGCCTTCTTGAAGTCCGTCTGGATCTCGCCGCCCTGGATGCACTGCTTGATCCGCAGCCGCACAGTGCGGTCCGTGGACTCCCAGAGCAGCATCGCGCGGACCTCGGCGCCAGGGTCCGGCGGCTCGATCGTCGTCAGCTCCGAGCCGCTCGTGCCGGTGTTCGTCAGCTTCGCGATGCCCGCGTTCATGGCGCGCTGGTAGTTGGACAGGGTGAAGTCCATGAGCGCGAACGCGATCGACCCGGACCGGCCCGTGGTGAAGTACTGCACCGGGTCGAGGAACTCGGCCGGGGTGACCGGCTCGACGTTCACCTGATAGGACAGCGACGCGCCGTCCGTGGTGGGGCCGAGCGGGATCCACGCGACGGCCGGGTCGTCGGAGAAGACGCCGGCCGTGACCGTGTTCGTGGGATCGGTCGTGCCGAGCGCGCCGATCCACAGCATGCCCGGGTTGACCATGAGGTTCGGTCGGGCGACGGAGTGCGCCATCAGTTCTCACCCTTCTTGCTGGGAGCGTTCGCCTTGCGCACCTGCGCGGGGTTGACGACGCCGTTGTCGACGTGGCTGGCGGGGACGGCGTCCCCTTCGTTGAAGGCGCGCACACCGTCGATGTAGATCACCGACGAAGCGACGTACGCCCCCCACTCGGCGGCCTGTGCCGCCTGGTATTCCGCGATGGTGTTCGCCATTTCGGTTGCTCCCTCTCAGGTGCGCGTGGTGTAGGAGATGGTGAGGATCAGGCGCTGGACTGCGCCCGAGGTGGTCTGCGCGTTCGTCACGTCGCAGGACGTGGTGACGGTCGCGTCAGTTGACAGCAAGCCGCCGAGGGTCTGGTCCTCGGCGAGATAGCCAGAGATGAGCCCGGCGACGGTGAACGCGTCAGGGAGAGTGCTGCTGCCGGTCAGCGCCGCGACCTCGACGGCGACCGTTCCTGACTCCTGCCACGACCATGCTGCAGACGTGTCGATGGACTGGATGAAGCCGCCAGCGTTGCTCTCAGGCTGCGACGGCAGGTACCCCACGGACACGTACGCGCCCGGCGAGTCACCGGACACGACGGGACCCGTGAGGACGGAGACGCCATAGGTGACCCTGTCGCCGATGCCGGACGCCAGGCCCGCGACGACAAGCGGCCACACCGGCGACGACATCAGATCGACACCGTCACGTGAGGCGCGATCAGCTGCTCCACGCGCCACGGCAACGCGAACGACGACCCGGCGACAGACGGAAACTCCGTGTCGGTGGATGTCGGGAACGCCCCCCCCAGTCCGGGAGTGGTCCCACGCTGCGACATCCACAGATGCCGCGTCATCTCCAGCACGGCCAGCCGAAGATCACCGGGCAGCGTCATGCGGCCCGCCGCATAGGTAACCGTGTATCGAGACGCGGGGAAGGTCGCCCCGCTCGTGTACTCCACGACGCCGGACGCCTCATTGACGATGAGGTCTGCGACCGTCAGGTCGGAACCGCCGGCCGGGGTGACCGACGTCAGGGACAGCACCGGCACCACCGGGAGCACGAGGACGTCGCCGCCCGGAACCCGGGACGTGACCGATGTCGCCTCCAACGGACCGCAACGGTTCGCGATCGCGCCTTCCGCGCTGTCGCACATGTCGGCCAAGGCATCCAGTTCGGTCCCCGCGGACAGGGATGCCATGTTCATGTGCCGCAGCACGTCTTGGAGCTGCACTGCGGACATCAGTCGGCCTTACGGGTCTCCACCGGCGCCTTGCTGGGCCGCTTCTCCACCGGCGCCTTGCCCTTGACGGGGGCGACGAGACCAGCCGACGACATCGACTCCGCGACGACGTCGGCCAGTTCCATCTCTTCGCCGACCTGCGGCCAGTCCTGACCGTTGATGCACCCAGTGGGGCGGATGAGGATCTTCACCTTCGCCATCGGATCGCCTTTCGTGAGTCAGGCACGCCCCCGCAGCGACGCAGGGGCGTGCCTGAGTCGGATCAGCTCGCCGGGGTGGCGAGGTACTTGACGGCGTTGGCGTCGAGCGCGACGGCGCCGCAGCGGACGATCGCGCGGAACGCCACCTGGTCCTTGCCGAACGCGTAGTCCGCGCTCCGCTCGAACCGCAGGCCGCCAGCGATCCGGACCTTCAGCGCCGACCAGTCACCGAAGTAGATGATCTTCTTCGACGCGGCCGGGGTGGGAAGGTTCGGGTCGATGTAGACGCCCTTGCCGAGGATGGTGTCCGGGTCGCCCGCGGTGAGAGCGGCCTGCCACACCGGCTCACCGGTGCTGGTCTTCAGCTTCCGGACGATCGCGGCGGTCGTGTCAGCCATCGTGAACGCGGCAGTCGCCCGGTACGACGGGAGCACCGAGTGGAACAGGTCGATCAGCAGGTCGGAACCCTGACCGATCGTCGACTGGCTGCCCAGGTTCGTGGTGACACCGGTCGGGGCCGTCGCGCCAGCCGTGGTGAACCCGGCCACCGCGGCAGAGGACGCCACGGTCGAGACCCGGTTGCCGAGCTGACGGCCGGCGTTGCGAGAGATGTACCCCTCGACGTCGAACGTCGCGTCCTGCAGCAGCTCGGTCGGAACCAGCGACAGGAACGCGTACTTGGCGACCGTGGAGTCCACGGTGGTGATGGTCGACTCGGACTCGACGATGGTGTCGGACGGGTTGAGCGCTGTGTTGTCGGTCGCCGCGTGAGCCGTGACCACCGGGAAGGGCAGCGTGCTGCCGTCCGCCGTGTTGATGATGTCGACGCCGGCCTGCAGGATCTGCGAGGACGCGACCGCGTACTCCCAGAGCTGCCCGTAGACGCCGTCCTGGTCCACGCCACCGGTCGCGGACATGGCCCGCTGCTCGGAGCGACCCGTGGCGCGGTTGGCTGCGCGACGCTCCGACCCGAGGACGGGGGCGACGTCGAACACCTCTCCCACGCGCGAGGAACGCATCCACGTGCCGAGCTTGCCGGCGCGCTCCTGCTCTCCGCGCTTCTCGCGGAGGGAGCCACCGGTCGCGGACCGAACGGACTCCTCCAGGTCGTGGGCGGCGTCCTCGCCGTCCTTGATGGCCTTCGCCCGCGTGAGCAGAGCGTCGGCCTCGGACACCATCTGGTCGAAGGAGGTCTGCTCCTCGACGGTCAGGTCGCGGCCCTCGGTGACGCCCTTCTGGGCGATGTCCGAGACCTTCGTGATGAGCGCCGCGCGGCGCTCCATGAGCTGGTCAGCAAGGCTGGCAGCCATGATGGCCCCCTTTCCGGGACTGGTTGAGTGTTGGTAGTCCCGGTGGGGTCGCCCTGCCGGATGTTCAGTTGTGTGAGCACCGCCTGTTGGCGTCGGGTGGGGTCGCCCTGCCCGAGCCGGTCGGCGGGTGGTTCAGATCGTGGCGTCCGGATCGAGCGCCATCGCGCGGGCCATCGCGGCCTGCGCTGACCGCTTCTGGGCGGACACGTCCGTCTTGTCGGTGCGCTTGAAGAACTTCGTCAGCTCGTTCTGCGAGGCCATCTTGCGGACCTCTTCCGGGTCCGCGTGGAACTTCTTCGCCAGGGAACGCAGGCCCACCGACGTGTCCTCGTAGGCGGGCGTGTTGACCGGGGCGACGTCATGCAGCCGACCCGAGA
>JBDIAL010000047.1:0-18503 GCA_039812405.1 Nostocoides sp. | reverse complement strand
CTCGGGAAGATCCACTTCTGGATGCTGTTCATCGGCTTCCACCTGACGTTCTTCATCCAGCACATCCTCGGCATCTGGGGTATGCCGCGGCGCTACGCCGACTACCTGCCCGAGGACGGGTTCACGACCCTCAACCAGATCTCCAGCATCGGGTCGTTCCTGCTCGGCGCATCGATGATCCCCTTCGTCTACAACGTGTGGAAGACGTGGAAGCGGGCGCCGTTGGTGCAGGTCAACGACCCGTGGGGCTACGGCAACTCGCTGGAGTGGGTCACCTCCTGCCCGCCGCCGCGGCACAACTTCGACGTCCTGCCCCGGATCCGGTCCGAGCGACCCGCGTTCGACCTGGCGCACGGCGGCGAGGTGCCCGTCGGCGCGCCGCCGCCCGACCCTGAGCTCGTCGAGCAGATCAGAGGGGGCGGCCGCTGATGCGCATCGAGTTCAAGATGTTCGCCCTCCTGTCGGTCTTCTTCTTCGTCATGGGGACCATCTACGGGCTGTGGGGCAAGTGGAGCGAGCCGGCCGGCGCGGTCGCCCTCTACCTGTCCGGGCTGCTCGCGGCGATGATCGCGTACTACACGTGGTTCACCGGCCGCAAGATCGGGTACCGGCCCGAGGAGAACGAGAGCGCCACGATCGACGAGTTCGAGGGTGACTTCGGGTTCTTCAGCCCGTACAGCTGGTGGCCGCTGTTCCTCGGCGGATGCGCGGCCGTGTGCTTCCTCGGCCTGGCCATCGGCTGGTGGCTGTTCATCATCGGCGGGACGTTCGGGATCGTCGCTCTCATCGGCTGGACCTTCGAGTACTGGCATGGTGAGCACGCACAGTGAGCTGATCGGCGGCGCGAGGGCCGCTCCGTGGGCGCCTGACCGGACGGGTGCCGCTGAGCGGGTAGCATAGGTCCGCGGTGGGACGACGTCGTGCCCCCGTATGCTGCCGCCTGCGTCCTCCGGAGATCGCCTTGCTCGTTCGCCCCACCCATCGCCGCTTCACGCCGGCGCGCCTTGCCCTCGTCGTCGCGGCAGGTCTGCTCGCCGCGTCGACCGCGGCGTGCTCCGCCGTCTCGGATGCGGTGAGCGTCGGTGGCGGCAGTTCGTCGGGCGCCTCGGCGGGTTCGTCGTCCTCGAGCCCGACACCGCAGCCCGCCGAGCTGGTCGTCACGCCGAAGGACGGCGCCGCGGGGGTGAAGCCCAGCTCGCTCGTCACGGTGTCGGCCCGGAGCGGAACGATCGAGAAGGTCTCCGTCCGGGACGCCAAGGGCCACGCCATCGACGGCGACCTCACCGACGGCGTGTGGAAGGCCACCCAGCGGACGAAGCCGGCGACGTCCTACACGGTCCAGGTGTCGGCGAAGGGGGTCGACGGCACCCCGTCGACCGAGCGCACGACCTTCAAGACGCTCACCCCGAAGACCGTCGCGACCTACTCCATGCCGTACACCGGGTCGACCGTCGGCGTCGGGATGCCCGCGACGATCCAGTTCGACTCCCAGGTGACGAGCAAGGCATACCGCGCCCAGGTCCAGAAGTCGATCTCCATCAAGACCTCACCCAAGACCGCCGGCTCGTGGGGCTGGCTCGACAACCGGCAGCTCATGTGGCGCCCCAAGAGCTACTGGAAGCCCGGGACGAAGGTCACCATCACGGCGGACCTCACCGGCGTCCAGACCGGCCCCAGCAAGTGGGTCGCCAACAACCTGACCGGTGGGTTCACGGTCGGCTCCTCGACGATCAGCTACGTCAACCTCGCGACCCACGAGATGCGGGTCACCCAGAACGGCCGGACCCTGCGGACCGTCCCCATCAGCGCCGGTCAGGACCGGATGCCGTACATCACCCGTTCCGGCACCAAGGTCATCATCGAGAAGCAGCCGAGCGTCATCATGGACTCGGCGACGAGCGGCGTCCCGAAGGGCTCTCCCGACTACTACCGCGAGAAGGTCGACTGGGACCTGCGGTTGACCTGGACGGGGGAGTACATCCACTCCGCCCCGTGGTCGGTCTACGCCCAGGGTCGTGCGAACGTGTCCCACGGCTGCGTCAACGTCGGGCCCTCCAACGCCATCTGGATGTACAACCTGTCCAAGCCCGGCGACGTCGTGAAGTTCACCGGGTCCAGCCGGCAGTTCCTCCCGACGGAGGGCATCGGCGTCTGGCAGTACTCCTACAGCCAGTGGAAGCAGCAGAGCGCCCTGGCCTGACGGGTCAGCCCCGGCGGCCCTGACGGGTCAGCCCCAGCCGAGGTCGTGGAGGGTGGCGTCGTCGATGCCGAAATGGTGGGCGATCTCGTGGACGACCGTCACGGCGATCTCGTCGATGAGCTGCTCGCGGTCCGCGCACATCCGGGACAGCGGACCCCGGTAGAGCGTGATGCGGTCGGGCAGGGAGCCCGCCGCCCAGCCGCTGTCGCGCTCGGTGAGCGGGGTGCCCTCGTAGAGCCCGAGGAGGTCCGCGTCAGGCTCGGCCGGCTCCTCCTCGACGAGGAAGACGACGTTGTCGAGCAGCCGCATGAGCTCCGGCGGCACCCCGTCGAGGGCGTCGCCGACGGCGTTCTCGAAGTCCTCCTCGCTCATCGAGACCATGCGACCAGCCTACGAAGCCGGTCGGCGCACACCGCGAAGGGGCCCCGGGCGGACTCGCCCGGGGCCCCTTCGCGTCGGTATGCCGATCCGGTGCCGGTAGGTGCCGGGGGAGGACCCGTCAGTGGCCGTGGCCGCCCGTCGGCTCTGGCTCGGAGCCCTCCTCGACATGCATGCTGCCGGAGGCGGACTCGGGGTCCGCCTCGATCGAGTGGGACAGGGCCTGCGCCTCGATCGCCTCGTGCTGCTGCCCGTCGTGGTGGGCCGCAGCGAGCTCGCTCGGGGTGACCGGGTTGACGACGTCGCGGAAGTAGAAGTGCGACAGCCTCGCCCGGAGGCGGTCCTTGCGGGCGGCCGGGCGTGCCACGCCGTTCTCGTCGACGGCGGGCTCGAGCTCGATCGGCGCGACCGGCTCGTGCTGGACGAGGGTCCACTGCTCGTAGGGGTCGAGACCGCTGTGCCGCTCGAAGTACCCGCCCTGGGCGGTCCGGATGATGGTGCCGGACTCGCGACCGTGGAGCACCTTCTCGCGGTCGTGCCGCTGGAGGCTGAGGCAGATCCGCCGGGTGGCCCAGAAGGCGATGAGCGGGAGGATGAAGAGCCCGAACTGGAAGAAGTGCGTGATGTCGTTGATGGACATCCCGAACTTGATGGCGATGATGTCGTTGCCCGCGGCGAACATGAACACGCCGTAGGTCGTCAGCGCCCACATCCCGAGCGCCGTGCGCGTCGGAGCGTTGCGCGGGCGGTCGAGGAGGTGATGCTCACGCGTGTCCCCGGTGATCCACCGTTCGACGAACGGGTAGGCCATGGCGACGCCGTACATGACGGGAATGAGCAGGAGGGCGCCGAGGGCGATGTTGAGGCTCAGGGTGAACCCGAGGATGTCGAACTCGAACCAGTTGGGGGTGATGCGCAGCGCGCCGTCGGCGAAGCCCATGTACCAGTCCGGTTGGGAGCCGGCCGTCACGGGCGACGGGTCATAGGGCCCGTATGCCCAGATCGGGTTGATCTGGACGAGCGCCGCCATGAGGGCGATCGCGCCGAAGACGATGAAGAAGAACCCGCCGGCCTTCGCGGCATACACCGGCATGACGGGGTAGCCGACGACATTGTCGTTCGTCCGGCCCGGGCCGGGGAACTGGGTGTGCTTCTGGAGGGCCACGAGGACGATATGGGCCGTGAAGAGGCCGATGAGGATGGCCGGGATGAGCAGGACGTGGACGGAGTAGAGGCGGGGGATGATCGCCTCGCCCGGGAAGGGCCCGTCGAAGACGAAGTAGGCCAGGTAGGAGCCGATGATCGGGGCGGACTGCATGAAGCCCTCGGCGGCCCGCAGACCGGTGCCGGAGAGCAGGTCGTCGGGGAGGGAGTAGCCGGCGAAGCCCTCGACGATGGCGAGCATCGAGAGGATGCAGCCGATGACCCAGTTGATCTCGCGCGGCTTGCGGAACGCTCCGGTGAAGAACACGCGGAACATGTGGGCCGAGACCGCGACGATGAACATGAGCGCGGCCCAGTGATGGATCTGCCGGATGACGAGGCCGCCGCGGACGTCGAAGGAGATGTGCAGCGTCGAGGCATACGCGTCGGACATCGTCACGCCCTGGAGCGGCGCATACGAGCCGTGGTAGACGACCTCGCTCGCGCTCGGCACGAACCAGAAGGTGAGGAAGACGCCGGAGAGGAGGCAGACGATCATCGAGTACATCGCGATCTCGCCGAGCATGAACGACCAGTGGTCGGGGAAGACCTTCTTCATCAGGTAGCCGACGCCGCCCGCGGCCCCCGTGCGGTCGTCGACCCAGCCGGCGACCCCGCCGAGCTTCTTCGCCCCGGCGCCCGGCGGGGGCGAAGCGGGAACGTCGCCCCCGCGCAGGCCGTCGGCCGGGCGTGCTGCCGAAGTCGTCATCGGGTACCACGCTCCCAGAAGCTCGGGCCGACGGCCTCCCTGAAGGGCTGCGTCGCGATGAGGTAGCCCTCGTCGTCGACCGTGATCTTCAGCTGTGGCAGCGGCCGTTTCGCCGGGCCGAAGATGACCCGGCAGTCGTCGGTGACGTCGAACGTCGACTGGTGGCACGGGCAGAGCAGGTGGTGGGTGTTCTGCTCGTAGAGGCCGACCGGGCATCCGACGTGGGTACAGATCTTGGAGTACGCCACGATCCCATCATGACCCCAGGCGATCTCCTTGCGCGAGGTGATCGTGTCGGGGGGGAGCCGCATGAGGAGCACCGAGGCCTTGGCCTTGGCCTCCAGGACGCCGCTGTCCATGTCGAGGAGGCCCTCGGGCTGGACGTGGAACACCGAGCCGACGGTGACGTCCGAGGCCTTGATGGCGGTGTTCTCGGGGTCGCGCATGAGGCGCAGCGGCTTGAAGTGCGGCTTCCCGTCGGGGCCGATCGGGCCGTTCCAGTAGGTGAGGGACAGCTGGTTCTTCGGCAGTGGACCGAGCCCGCCGACCAGCTGGAGCCCGAGCGGGATGGCGAAGAGGCCGAGCGCGCCGCCGAGGGTGTACTTGATGAGCGGCCGGCGGTTGATCTGGCTGCCCTCCGCGCCGCCGAGCATCGTGTCGACGACGCCCTGCCGAGCCGCGTCGCTCGAGCGCATCGGGTGGCGCATCTCGACGATCTCCTCGTCGGGCATGAGCGTCTTGGCCCAGTGCACGGCGCCGAGCCCGATGCCGAGGAGGGAGAACGCGAGCCCCGTGCCGAGCACCGCGTTGGAGTAGTCCATGTCGCCGATGCCCGGGATGAAGACATATGCGTGCGCGTCGAGGGCGAAGTAGGCGATGACGAAGACGATGGTCCCGAGGATGGACAGGGAGAAGAGCGCGGCGACCTGCTTCTCGGCCCGCTTCGCGCCCGCCTCGGAGAGGTCGGACATGCGCACCTGGTGCGGCTCCAGCCCCGGGTTCTCGAACCGGTCGGGGAGGCCGCCGTCACCGACGACGTGACCTTCGTCGAGTCGCACCGCGGTCGCGCCGAACTCTCCGTCGGTCCGGGCGACCTCGTCGCCCGGGGTGTCGTGGTCGCTCATCGGGTCACCGGTCCTGTCGTGTCGAGGGAACGGATGGGCAGGCTCATGACGCTCCTCCCCGTCATGCCGACTTGTTGCCGAGCCAGACGGCGAAGCCGATGAGCAGGCCGAGTCCGAAGACCCAGGCGAACAGGCCCTCGCTGACCGGGCCCATCGAGCCCAGCTTGAGGCCGCCGGGGCTCGGCTCGGTGTGGATCGTCTTGATGTAGGCGATGATCTCGCGCTTGTTGTCCGGCGTGAGGTTCGTGTCGTTGAACACCGGCATCGCCTGGGACCCCGTGTTGAGGATCTCGTAGATGTGCTTGGCCGACACGGTGGCCAGCGACGGGGCGTACTTGCCGCGGGTCAGGGCGCCACCGGAGCCGGCGAAGTTGTGGCACATCGCGCAGTTGACGCGGAACAGCTCGCCGCCCTTGGCCGCATCGGCGCTCGAGTAGTCGTAGTCGGCCGCGGTGGGGATCGCCGGCCCGGGCCCGAGCGAGGCGACGTATGCCGCGAGCTGGTCGATCTGGGTCTGCGTGAACTGCGACCCCTTGATGCTCTCGGCGGCCTGGACACCCGGGGCCGCCATCGGCATCCGGCCGGTGCCGACCTGGAAGTCGACGGCCGCCGCGCCGACGCCGGCGAGCGGGGGACCGGCGATCTGCTCGCCGGTGCCGGTCTTGCTGCCCTCGCCGTTCAGGCCGTGGCAGGTCGCGCAGTTCGCCTGGAACAGCTTCTTCCCGGCGGCGACCTGGTCGGCGTCGGCGGTCGCCGCCTGCGCGGGCTTCGGCGCGAACGCGGCATACGCACATCCCGTCGCGACGAGGGCGACGAGGAGGAGCACGGTGAGGACGGCGGGGTGTCGGCGTCGTGCGGCGAGAGCGTTCACGCGGTCTGTCCTCACTTCAGCAGGTAGATGGTCGCGAACAGGGCGATCCACACGACGTCGACGAAGTGCCAGTAGTACGACGTGACGACGGCACCGATCGCCTGGTTGTGACTGTAGTGCCGCGTGGTGAAGGTGCGCCCGATGATGAGGAGGAAGGCGACGAGGCCACCGGTCACGTGCAGGGCGTGGAACCCGGTCGCGAGGTAGAAGACCGACCCGTAGACATCGGAGGAGAGCGTGACGCCCTCGCGGACGAGGTGGGCGTACTCGACGACCTGGCCGGAGACGAACATCGCGCCGAAGATGTAGGTGAGGACGTACCACTCCCGCATGCCCCAGCCGCCGAGGTTGAGCAGGCTCCCCGTGCGGGCCACCTGGCCGTGCTCGGCCTTCATGACGCCCAGCTGGCACCACACGGAGGACACGACGAGGATGAGCGTGTTCACCGCGGCATACGGGACGTTGAGGTGCTGGGTCTGCTCGTGCCACAGGGGCTGCCGGACGGCGCGGATCGTGAAGTAGACGGCGAACAGCCCCGCGAAGAACATGAGCTCGCTGGAGAGCCACACGATGGTGCCCATCGCCACCATGTTCGGGCGGGTCGCGGGGCCGTGTCCCGGGATGGTGGGGACCGGTCCGCGCGAGGCGGGTTGGGTCGATGCAGAGGTCGGCACGGTCGCCATTATGTCGGTAATCCGGCCGGAGTGGGCGCCGACCCCCCGTCATCATTCTTCGTGTCCGTTCTGGGACCCCCATGGGCTCCCCCTGTGGCGTCCCCGTGAAGGTCTCCGGCAGGCTCCCGGCGGGGTTCGCGCGAGGGCCGTGCGAGGGTCCCCGAGAAGCCGGTATGCCGTGCCGGCGGGGCCGCGGGGAGGAGGCCTTCGTCGTGGGTAGGATCAGGGCCCATGAGCAACTCGACGACCGCGACGCCCGGCTCGGTCCGCCAGGTGTCCCTCCTGCTCTACAGCGACGACTACACGACGCGCGACGCGGTGCGCGCCGCCGTGGGCCGCCGGCCGGCTCGTGACGTCGAGGTGACCAGCTGGCACGAGTGCGCCACCCCGGAGGCCGTCATCGAGGCCGTCGACACGATCCACTTCGACGGGCTCATCCTCGATGGGGAGGCCGTTCCGGCCGGGGGGCTCGGGCTGTGCCGTCAGCTGAAGTCCGAGGTCTACGAGTGCCCGCCCGTCCTCGTCCTCACCGGGCGCCCCCAGGACGGCTGGCTCGCCGCCTGGTCCTACGCCGACCACGTCGTGCCGCACCCGCTCGACCCCATCGCGCTCGCCGAGGGCGTCGCGGGGCTCGTGCGTGGCGACTTCCGCGCCTAGCGGATGACCGCCGACAGCCCGGCCGTCCCGACCTGGCCGGACCTGCTCACCTCCCTCCTCGCCGGTGCGGACCTGCCCGCCGACCACGCCCGCTGGGCCATGGACCAGGTCATGTCCGGGGAGGCGAACCCGATCTCCGTCGCGGCGTTCCTCGTCGCCCTGCGGGCCAAGGGCGAGACGGTCGCCGAGCTGCGCGGTCTCGCCGACGTCATGCTCGAGCACGCGCACCGGATCACGGTCGACGGGCCGGCCGTCGACATCGTCGGCACCGGCGGGGACCGGTCCCACACCGTCAACATCTCGACGATGGCCGCCATCGTCGTCGCGGGCTCCGGTGTGACGGTCGTCAAGCACGGCAACCGGGCCGCGTCGTCGTCCTCCGGCGCGGCCGACGTCCTCGAGGCGCTCGGGGTCTCGCTGACTCTCACGCCCGAGCGGGTCGCCGCGCTGGCGAGCGAGGTCGGCATCACCTTCTGCTTCGCCCAGACCTTCCACCCCTCCTTCCGGCACGCGGCACCGGCGCGGACCGGGCTCGGCATACCGACCGCCTTCAACGTCCTCGGCCCGCTGACCAACCCGGCCCAGCCGCCGTATGCCGCCATCGGGGTCGCCAACCCCCGGATGGCGCCGCTCATGGCGGGAGTCCTCGCCGAGCGGGGGAGCCGGGCGGCGGTGTTCCGGGGCGAGGAAGGGCTCGACGAGCTGTCCATCGCCGGGCCCTCGCGGCTGTGGTGGGTCGCCGACGGCGAGGTGTCGGAGCACCTCCTGGCTCCCCGGGACGTGGGTCTCGCCGAGGCGCCGCTCTCCGCGCTCCGTGGTGCCGACGCGGCCTTCAACGCCGAGGTGGTCCGGCGGGTGCTCGCCGGCGACCGCTCGCCCGTGCGCGACGCCGTCGTCTACAACGCGGGCGCCGCGCTCGCCGCGGTCTCCGGAGCGCAGGGCCGGGGCACGGACGCCATCGTGGCGGCCGTCACCGACGGCATGCGGCGGGCCGAGGCGTCGATCGACACCGGTGCCGCCGCGGCCACCCTCGACCGCTGGGTCGCCGCCTCGGCGGCGGACCCGGAGCGGCCGGGCGCCGCCTGACCTGGTTCGGCCACCGTTGACGGCGCCGGTCCGGGCCCGGTTCGGCCCTGCCTCGACGGGTGCCGCCTGACCCGGTTCGCCCGCCCGGGCAGTGCCGTCCGGGCCCGTCGGGCAGCCCTGCCTGCCCGACTCTCCTCAGTCGTCGGCGCCGAGGCTGAACGCCGACTCGAGGTCGTGCGTGGAGAAGGTGCGGAACGCGATGTGCGTCGAGGTGCCGGTGACGCCAGGGATCTTGTTGAGGGTGCCGGCGATGACCTCGTGGAACTCCTCGTGCTCGCGCACCCGGACGATGGCGATGAGGTCGGTGTCACCGGTCACGGAGTAGACCTCGGTCACCCCCTCGACCTCGGCGGCGGCCTCGGCGACCTCGACGATCCTGTCCACCTCGGCATTGATGAGGACGATGGCGGTGATCACAGGACTCAGCATAGTGACGGCATGGAGGGGCTGAGGTGAGGGCGACCGGCTCGGTCGAGGTATGCGGGGACCACCGCAGGGACATCGGATACCTCCACCCAGCCCAGCCCTCAGCCGGTCGAGGTATGCGGGGACTAGCGCAGGGACACGGATGGGCGGTCAGGCCGTCGCGACGAAGCCGGCCACCTGGCGGCGGGCCGTCACGAGCGGCTCCAGCTCGGCACGGGCCGCTCCGAGGCCGCCGACCGGGCAGGTCCACTCACCCTCGAGGCGGACGATGCGCACCCCGGGGGTCTCGAGCCAGCGAAGCACCTTCTCCGCCTCCTCCGTGAGACCGGCGGGTGCGGGGGCGCAGCCGGCCTCGACGACCTCCGCGCTGCGGCAGAGGGCCTCGACGTAGGGCATGGGGTCGGCCCCGCGCGGGCTGTGGGTGGTCGCGGCGAGCCGGCCGAACCGGACGCACACGATGTCCCAGCCGCCACGCACCGACGGCCGGGCCGCGACGAGCTCGGGACTTCGCGCGAGCGGCTCCATCCGCTGGACGCGGTCGACCCCGCGGACGAGATGGAGGACCCGGTCGCGCAGCGTCCCGGCGTCCTCGAAGCGCTCCTGCTCGGCGAGCGTCCGCATCCGCCCGGTGAGGGCCCGCATGACCTGGCGCCCGTCCCCGGCGAGGAGGGCGACCGCCTGGTCGACGACCGTGGCATACGACTCCACGCTCTGGGACCCCGCGCAGGGCGCACCGCACCGCCCCAGCTCGGCGAGCGCGCACGGGGGCGTGGGACGCGACGGTGACAGCCGGGTGCGGCACTGGCGCAGCGGCAGCACCTCGTGCACCGCCGCGATGGCGTCCTCGGCCGCGGCACGGGAGGAGAACGGCCCGACGTAGCGCGCCCCGTCGGGCCGCACCGCCGCGACGACGGACAGCCGGGGAAAGGGCTCGACGGTCAGCTTGACCCACCGGACCCGCTCGGGCCGGGTCGAACGGCGGTTGTAGCGCGGCCTGTGCTCGGCGATGAGGCGCAGCTCGCGGACCTCCGCCTCCAGCGTCGTCGCGCAGACGACGGGGGTGACGCTCGCCGCGAGCCGAACCATCTCGCCCATCCGGGTGCGCTTCTCCGCGGCGGTGAAGTAGGACCGGACGCGGGTGCGGATGTCGACCGAGGTCCCGACATAGAGCACCCGTCCGCCGTCGTCCTTGAAGACGTAGACCCCCGGTGCATTGGGGAGGTCGTCGGCGAGCCAGCGTTTGCGCCGGGTCGCCTGGCTGACCCGGGAGCTGTATGCCATGAGCTCCTCGAGGCTGTGCACGCCGAGGGACCCCACGCGGCCGACGAGTCCGTGGAGGACGTCGACCGTCGCCCGGGCGTCGTGCAGGGCCCGGTGGTCGGGTGTCGTCGCCGCGCCGAAGTGCCGGGCGAGGGTGGACAGCTTGTGGTTGGGCACCTCGTCGCGGCCGAGCAGCTGGCGGGCGAGGTGGACGGTGTCGAGCACCTGGTTGCCCGGCCAGGGCCGCCCCGCCTGCGCGGCGGCGGCCTTGAGGAAGGAGATGTCGAAGCCGGCGTTGTGGGCGACGAGGACGGCGTCGCCCGCGAAGTCGAGGAAGGCGGCCAGCGCCACCTCGACGCGGGGTGCGGAGGCGACCATCGCGTCGGTGATGCCGGTGAGGACGCTGATGAAGGCGGGGATCGGCGCCCCGGGGTGCACGAGGGTCTGGAACTCGCCGAGCACCTCGCCGCCGCATACCTTGACGGCGCCGATCTCGGTGATGCCGCAGTCCCGCGGGCTGCCGCCCGTCGTCTCGAGGTCGACGACGACGAAGGTGACGGCATGCAGCGCCGTCCCCAGGTCGTCGAGCGTCCCCTGAACCATCGGCATGGGCCAGACGCTAGGTGGCTCCACCGACAGCCTCCCGGAGGCGCGCGGGGCTCGCTGTCTCCTCCGCGGTGTTCCTTTGTCGTGGAACCCGATAAAGAGGCAGTCCACCCGAGAACGCTTCCCCCGCGAGGTGCCCCTTTGTCGTGGAACCCGATAAAGGTCCGGGGGGAGGGCGGGGGAGAGGGCTGGGATCGGGGGGCGGGGCAGTGCGAGGGGAGGCTGTCGGTGGGCATCCCTACCGTGGACGGCGAACGGATCGGGACCGTCCCGGACGGCCCGATGTGAACCCGAGGTGAGGAGTGATCCGGTGCTGCCCATCGTCATCGACTGTGAAGCGTGCCCCGTCCGCGATGTCCGCTGCGGGGACTGCATGGTGACCTCGGTCGCCGCCCTCGGACCGCTGCCGGAGCGGTATGCCGGCACTGCGCCGCCCGGTCAGGGGCACCACCCGGGTGATCCCCGAGCGGCGGACCTGCACGTGAGTGCGGCAGCCCGCCACCCGGGTGATCCCCTCCACCCGGGTGATCCCCGAGCGGCGGGACCCTACCCGGGCGATCCCCCTGCGGGTCGTTCCCGCCCCGGAGGTCCTCTTCCGGAGGGTCGCGACCCCGGTGAGGAGGACCGGTCCGACCCGGGTGAGGAGGGTGGCCTCGGGTGGGAGCTGGCCCTCGACGCCGACGACCACCTCGTCGTCGACCGCTTCGTGCGGGCCGGGCTGCTGTCGCCGGCGGGGGCGTGGGACGTCCGGGTCGTCGCCGCCGTCGACGAGCATCGCCGCGTGGGCTGACCCTACGATGACCCGGTGCCCCGCCGGACCCGTCGTGCCCTCGTCGGGCTCGCCGTGGCGGTGGTCGCCGGAGGGCTCGTGCTGGCCGGCACCATCGGCCGGTCGGGCCCGGGGGAGACCCCGACCCCCGGGAGCGTCCCCACCGCGGGGAGCGTCGCGAGGGACCCGGCATGGGAGGTCGTCGCCCAGCAGGTCGTCAGCGCCCGGTTCCGCGCCGTGGCCGACCACGACCGCGCGGCCTTCCTGGCGACGCTGGCGGACCCCGGGAGCGACTTCGGGAGGCAGCAGCTGCAGGTCTACGACCAGATGGAGCGTCTCCCGCTGTCCCACCTCGGGGCCCAGGTCACCTCCGTCGAGGGGCTGACGTCGCGATCGTTCGTCGCGCGGGTCAGCGCGCACTACGCCCTGACCGGCTACGACCAGGGCATCCACGACTACTCGACGGACGTGACCTTCGTCCGCAGCGGAGGGACGTGGCGGACGGCCGCACCGGAGTCGACGTCCTCGACGGCGGAGACCCAGCCCTGGGACCTGCCCGGGATGCGGGTGACCTCCTCGCGGACCACCCTCGTCATCGGCAACGTGCCGCCGGCGCGGCTCGAGGAGTATCGCGACGACGTCGACCGGGGGATGACGGCGGTCGACCAGACGTGGCGGCGACACTGGCCCCACCGGGTGGTCGTCGTCGCCCCGGCGACCGTCGAGCAGGCCGGGGCCCAGCTCGCGGTGTCCGCCCACGAGCTCGACGACGTCGCGGCCGAGACGCTGCGGGACTTCACCCAGGACCAGCCCGACACGACGGACCGGGTCGTCGTCAACCCGGCGGCGTTCGCCGACCTGTCCGGCGCGGGCCGGGCGGCGGTGCTCGCCCACGAGACGACCCACGTGGCGGTCGGCTCCTCGCTGCTCGGCATCCTGCCGACCTGGCTGTCGGAGGGCATGGCCGACTACGTCGGCTACGGCAGCATCGAGGTGCCCGACGACCGGGTGGACGGCGACCTCGTCGAGTGGGTCCGGCGGCATGGTGTGCCCACCTCCCTCCCGCCGGACCGGGCGTTCCATGGCGGCGACGCCGAGGCGGTGGGCGCTGCCTACAACGAGGGATGGCTCGCGGTCCGGCTCATCGTCGAGCAGGTGGGCCCGGGTGGGCTGACCCGCTTGCTCGGGCGGATCGGCCGGGTGGAGGACGACGGGACGGACCCGCAGGCGGCGACCCGTCGGGCGTTCGTCGCGGTCCTCGGCAGGACCGAGGCGGAGTTCACCGGGCAGTGGCGGGACGAGGTGCGCCGGGTGACCGCTCGGCCGTGAGCCCGTCGTCGGACGCCGCCGGTGGCGGGTCGTCGACTGCCGTCGGCGGCTGGCCGGCACCCGCGGCGAGGGACAGGGCGACGAGGGCCGCCGACAGCCAGAACTGGTTGTAGAAGGCCTGCTTGTTGACGAGGTTCGCGACGAGCAGGACGAGGGCGAGCCAGCGCAGCAGCTCCGCGAGCGGCGGCTGGCGCCTCCACACGGCTCCCAGCGCGAGGCCGAGCGTCCCGAGGACGACGACTCCGGTCACCCAGAACGGCAGGGTGACGCCGTAGCGGTTGAGGAAGAGCAGGTACCACGTGTTGGCGAACCGGATGGGGTGGAACCCGACGAGCAGCGTGATCGTGTCGTGGACGAAGTCGGCCGGTCCGGCGAGGAACCACGGGAGGATGAGGAGGCCGGCGAGGGCCCCCGTCGCGACGGTGCGGCGCACCCCGAACGGCCGCCACACGAGCAGCAGGGGCAGGAGGAGGGCGAGATGCTGCTTGCTCGCGCAGGCGAGCGCGAGCGGGACGACGGCCCACCAGGCCCGGCTCCGGGCGACGAGCACGGCCCACCAGACGAGTCCGCAGAGGAGCAGCGGCTCGGTCCACGCCTGGTCGACCTGGGTCAGGGTGCCCGGCGCGAGGCAGACGATGGCGATGGCGTATGCCGCGGTGTCCCGGCCGCGTCCGAGCCGCCACATCCCGACGACGGCGACGAGCATCCACAGCAGGAGCATCCAGCGGACGTCGCCGAGCAGCCACCGCCCGGGCGCGAGGAGGACGGAGGTCCACGGCAGGTAGGTGAAGGCATCGGTGATGCCGGGGGAGTTCACCCACCTCATCGCATACATGTTCTCCCCGCGGAGCAGGCCGTCGGCGGACTGCTGGAGGATGACCCAGACGTCGATGCGGGGGGAGGGGTCGGCGAGCACGGCGATCGCCGTCGTCGTGGCATAGGCGAGGGCGGCGACGACGGCCGTCGCCGGCGTCGCATGCCGCAGCCGTCCCCGGAGGACGACGAGGACGGCGCAGACCAGCGCACCCCCCGCGAGGGTGCTGACGGCCCACCGCAGCGCCGCCCCGTGGACGTAGCTGAACAGCGGGACCACGACGACGATGACGGCCGAGCCGACGAGGATGCCGGCGACCTCGGGGGCCCGCAGCCGGACGACCGCCCGCCGGGCCTGCCATCCGGCGAGGGCGAGGCAGGCGAGGGTCAGCGACAGGACGATGGGCACGCGGAAGCGGACGACGCTCCACTGGAGCATGCCGAAGGACAGGAGCCACAGGCCGGCGAAGAGGTATGCCGTCGCCCGGCTGCCGCTGCGTCCGTCCACCCGCGAGGTCACGACGAGTGACGGTAGCCGACGACCGGACGGCGGCCGGCGAGCGCCCGGTCCGGCGCGCCGGGGCCCGTCGGCAGGTCCGCGGTGCGCCGGGCCGGAGGGGCCGCTCAGTGCGGGTGGTAGAGCGCCTCGACCTCGTCGGCGTAGTCGCGCATGATGACGTTGCGCTTCAGCTTGAGGGAGGGCGTGAGGTGGCCGCTCTCCTCGGTGAAGTCGGCGTCGAGGACGCGGAAGGTGCGGATCGACTCGGCCTTGCTCACCGCCTTGTTCGCCTCGTCGACGGCGCGCTGGAGCTCGGCGAGGACACGCTCGTCGGTGCGGGCCCGCTCGAGGGACAGGCCGGACAGGCCGTTGTTGTGCGCCCAGCCGGGCAGCATCTCCTCGTCGAGGGTGACGAGGGCGGCGATGAAGGGCCTCTGGTCGCCGACGACGATGCACTGGGAGACGAGCGGGTGGGCGCGCAGCCGGTCCTCGAGGACGGCGGGCGCGACGTTCTTGCCGCCGGCGGTGACGAGGAGCTCCTTCTTGCGGCCGGTGATCCGCAGGAAGCCGTCGCCGTCGAGGTCGCCGACGTCGCCGGTGTGGAACCAGCCGCCCTGCATCGCCTCGGCCGTCGCCTCGGGGTTGTTGTGGTACTCGGCGAAGACGTTGATGCCCTTGATGAGGATCTCGCCGTCGTCGGCGATGCCGATCGACACGCCCGGCAGGGGGACGCCGACCGTGCCGATCCGCATCCGGTCGGGCAGGTTGAAGGTCGCGGGCGCCGTCGTCTCGGTCAGGCCGTAGCCCTCGAGGACGGTGACCCCTATCCCCCGGAAGAAGTGCCCGAGCCGCGTGCCGAGCGGCGCCCCTCCGGACACGGCGTACTGGACCCGGCCGCCCATGGCGCCGCGCAGCTTGGTGTAGACGAGGGCGTCGAAGACGCGGTGCCTGGCCCGCAGCGCGAGGAGAGCGAGGCCGGTGCGTCCGTCGTCGAGGGACTCCGACCACGCGATGGCGGTCTCGGCGGCCTTGGCGAAGATCGTGCTCTTCAACCGGCCGTCGGCCGTCGCCTTGGCCTCGGCGGAGTTGTAGACCTTCTCGAACACCCGGGGCACGGCGAGGATGAAGGTCGGCCGGAACGCGGCGAAGTCGTCCATGAGCGAGCGGATGTCGGCCGAGTGGCCCATCGTCACCTGACCCTCGATGCACAGCACCTCGATGAACCGGGCGAAGACGTGGGCGAGAGGCAGGAAGAGGAGGGTCGAGGCCCCGGGGGCGTGGACGATCTCGGTGAGGCGGGTCGCGCTGTTCTCGGCGAGGTCGAGGAAGTTGCCGTGGGTCAGGGTGACGCCCTTGGGCCGGCCCGTCGTCCCCGAGGTGTAGATGAGGGTGGCCGGGCTCGACCGGTCCATGCCGGCCCGGGCCGCGGTGAGCGCGTCGTCGCCGACCTCGGTGCCGTCGGCGGCGAGCGCGTCGATCGCACCGTCGTCGACGACCCAGACGTGGCGGAGGTCGGGCAGGGTGTCGCGGACGCCGTCGACGGCGTCGCGGTGCACCGACGTCTCGACGACGACGCCGACGGCGCCGGAGTCGGAGAGGATCCACTGGACCTGCTCGGCCGAGGACGTCTCGTAGATGGCGACGGGCAGGGCGCCGACGGCCCACAGCGCGCAGTCGACGAGCGTCCACTCGTAGCGGGTCCGGCACATGATGCCGACGGCGTCGCCCGGCCGGATGCCGGCCGCGAGGAGACCCTTGGCGAGGGCGGCGACGTCGTCGCGGAACCGGGCGGCCGTCACGTCGGCCCAGCCGCTGCCCCGCCGCTGGGAGAACGCGACCCGGTGCGGGTCGCGCTCGGCGTTGCGGAAGGGGAGGTCGCCGAGCGTCCCGTCGGTCCGGGCCGGGACCACGGGGGCGGTGGTGGACTCCTGCACGATGTCTCCTTCGACGCCGGGGCCCGCCGCCGGCGGTGCGCCCCGAGATGGTCCGCTGAGTGTCCTGAACCCTAGCCGCACGTGTCGGGTCGCCGGTACCGGACGGGCCGGGAACGGTAGCCTTCCGGCCATGGCCGATCGCACCGAGTCCAGCATCGACATCGCCGCCGCGCCGGGATCCGTCCTCGACGTCATCGCCGACTTCGAGGCATATCCCCAGTGGGCCGCCGAGATGAAGCGCGCCACCATCCTGGCCGAGGACGGTGACGGCTGGGCCGACGAGGTCGAGTTCCAGCTCGACGCGGGCGTCATCAAGGACACCTACACCCTCAAGTACGACTGGGACATCGACGAGGACGGCACCGGCGTCGTCTCGTGGCACCTCGTCCAGGCCTCGATGCTCAAGGCGCTCGACGGCTCCTACACCCTCGTGGCCGGCGGGCCCGGGACGCAGGTGAGCTACCGGCTCGCCGTCGACGTCAAGGTGCCCATGCTCGGCATGCTGAAGCGCAAGGCCGAGAAGGCCATCGTCGACACGGCGCTCAAGGAGCTGAAGAAGCGCGTCGAGGGCTGACCCGGGCGCGCATGCGGATCATCCTCTTCACCGGCAAGGGCGGGGTCGGCAAGACGACGACGGCCGCGGCGTATGCGGTGTCGGCCGCCGACGCCGGCGTCAAGACCGTCGTCCTGTCGACGGACGCGGCCCACTCGCTCGCCGACGCCCTCGGCGTCGAGCTGCCCGCGGGCGAGGTCGTCGAGGTGGCTCCGGGACTGCAGGCCTGCCAGGTCAGCGCCCGGACCACGCTCGAGCCCTCGTGGCGGGCGGTCCAGGACTACCTCCTCGACGCCCTCGACGCCCTCGGGCTCGACCCGGTCGTCGCCGACGAGCTGACCTCCCTCCCCGGCGCCGACGAGCTCGCGGCCCTCGGGGCCCTGCGCGAGCTGGTCGCCTCCGGTCGCCACGACCTCGTCGTCGTCGACTGCGCGCCGACCGCGGAGACCCTCCGGCTCCTCGCCCTCCCCGAGATCCTCGCCTGGCACCTCGAGCGCCTCCTCCCGCTCCAGCGCCGCATGCTCACCGCGCTGCGGCCCCGCGCGGCCGCGGCCGTCGGCGTGCCGCTCCCGCCCCCGCAGGTCGGGGCGGCCGTCCAGCTGTGGCGTGAGCGGATGCGCGAGGTGGGCGCCGTCCTCACCTCGCCCGACGCCTCGGTCCGGCTCGTCCTCACGCCGGAGTCCGTCGTCATCGCCGAGGCCCGCCGCACGCTCACCTCCCTCTCCCTCTACGGGTATGCCGTCGACGCCGTCGTCGTGAACCGCCTCCTGCCCGACGGGGGCGCCGACGCGTGGCGGGCCGGGTGGAACGCCGCCCAGGCGGAGGGGCTCGCCCGGGTCCGGGAGTCCTTCTCGGGAGTGCCCGTCCTCACCGCTCCCTACCTGCCCGCCGAGCCCGTCGGGCTCGCGGCGCTCGCCGCCCTCGCCGAGGCGACCGACGACTCCGAGCTGCGGGGCCGGGGGCCGACCGATCCGGCGCCGGGCGGCGGGATGGCGGTGTCGGCGGTCGACGGGGGGTTCGCGCTGCGGCTGCCGCTGCCCTTCGCGACGTCGACCGACGTCCGCCTCCAGCGCCGCGACGACGACCTCCTCGTCGACGTGGGGCCGCACCACCGGGTCGTCACCCTGCCGTCCGTCCTGCGTCGCTGCACGGTGACGGGGGCCGCGGTGCGAGAGGGTGTGCTCACCGTGACGTTCGTGCCCGACGAGGAGGTGTGGCCCCGTGACCGAGAGGACGAGGTCGGCGCGAGCCGCTGACATCCCGGGCGGTGGGGCCGACCCGGTCGATCCCGCCGATCCGGTCCGCTCCGCGGGCCCGGCCGGCTCGGCCGGCTCGGCCGGATCGGCGGGGTCGGTCGCCGAGGAGGCCGCCCGGCTCATCGCGCTGCTCTCCGCTTCGTCGGGTGGGACGCC
>JBDIAL010000046.1:0-18974 GCA_039812405.1 Nostocoides sp. | reverse complement strand
GTGACGCCGAGGCGGCGCTGGAGCGAGGCGATCTGGGTGCGGGTCTGGACGCGGAGCTTGGCGTCGAGGTTCGACAGCGGCTCGTCCATGAGGAAGACCTGCGGGGACCGGACGATGGCCCGGCCCATGGCGACGCGCTGGCGCTGACCGCCGGAGAGGGCCTTCGGCTTGCGCTCGAGGTACTGCGTGAGGTCGAGGATCTTGGCGGCCTCCTCGACGCGCCGACGGATCTCGCCCTTGTCGGTGCCGGCGATCTTGAGGGCGAAGCCCATGTTGTCCGCGACGGTCATGTGCGGGTAGAGCGCGTAGTTCTGGAAGACCATCGCGACGTCGCGGTCCTTGGGGGACAGGTTGGTGACGTCGCGGTCGCCGATCCAGATCTTGCCGCCGTTGACCTCCTCGAGGCCCGCGAGCATCCGCAGGGACGTGGACTTGCCGCATCCAGAGGGACCGACGAGGACGAGGAACTCCCCGTCCGCGATGTCGATGTTGAGCTTGTCGACCGAGGGAACGTCGTTGCCCGGGTAGAGCCGGGTCGCGTTGTCGAACTTCACTGTTGCCATGGCGCCATTGCCTTCCTTCACCGGCAGGAACGTGCCGGACGATCCGTTGTAAAGGGATGTATGCCGCGGACGGGCGTCTGCGACGGCACGAGTCTGCCGCACCGGCGGCTCGGTGGGAAGGGTCGCGGACCGTCGTCTCCGCATACGGGCCGGTAACCGCGCTGTAGGGTTCTTGCAGCCAGCGGCCTCAAACTGCTGGGGTCTTGCATTCTCGTGACGGAAGGTGCGCGATGAACCGTGCGCGGCTCGCCGACATCGCGGCCCACGCCGGGGTCAGCGAGGCGACCGTGAGCCGGGTCATGAACGGCCGGTCCAACGTCGCGCCGGCGACCCGGCAGACGGTGCTTACCGCCCTCGACGTCCTCGGCTACGAGCGGCCGAGCCACCTGCGCTCCAAGGCCGTCTCGCTCGTCGGCCTGGTCATCCCCGAGCTGGTCAACCCGATCTTCCCGGCCTTCGCCCAGGTCATCGAGAGCCAGCTGGTCCGCCACGGCTTCACCCCCGTGCTGTGCACCCAGACCCCCGGCGGCCTCCCCGAGGACGACTACGTCGCGATGCTCCTCGACCGCGGGGTGTCGGGGATCGTCTACGTGTCCGGGCAGCACTCCGACCTCGCGACCCCTGTCGACGGCTATGTCCGGCTTCGGGAGCGCGGCCTGCCCATCGTCATGATCAACGGCTACCGCGACGGGGTCGACGCCCCGTTCATCTCCAACGACGACGTCGCCTCGATGGACCTCGCCCTCCATCACCTCGTCCAGCTCGGGCACACCCGGATCGGGCTCGCCGTCGGACCGGCCCACTTCGTCCCGGTCATCCGCAAGATCGAGGGGTTCCGGGGGGCCATGGAGCGGCTGCTCGGGGTGTCCGACGTCGAGGGGCTCATCCAGACGACGATGTTCACCCTCGAGGGCGGGGCGTCCGCGGCCGGGCGGCTCATCGAGCGCGGGGCGACGGCGGCCGTGTGCGGCTCCGACCTCATGGCGCTCGGCGCGATCCGCGAGGCGCGGGCCCGGGGGCTGCGCGTGCCGGAGGACTTCTCCGTCGTCGGCTACGACGACTCGCTGCTCATCGCCTTCACCGACCCGCCGCTCACGACGGTCCGCCAGAGCGTCCAGTCGATGGGCGAGGCGGCGGTCCAGGCGCTGCTCGACGAGGTGCGCGGCGACCAGGCGCCGCGTGGCGAGTTCGTCTTCCGGCCCGAGCTCGTCGTCCGCCGCTCCACCGCCGCCGTCCCCACCCCTCGCTGACCGCGCGCCCCGCCGGACCTTTATCGGGTTCCACGACAAAGGGGCACCTCACCCGACAACGCTTCCCCCGCGAGGTGCTCGCTTGTCGGGTGAGGTGTCATCGAGCGAGGCCAGACCCCGCGGTATCCCCAGACCCATGACATCGACCGCGACCGTCCACAACCCCCGGCCAAGGGTGCCATGGCCGTGCGGACCCGATCAGGCTCGGGGCATGGACGACGAACTGAGCCAGCTGGCCGAGTCGCACGGCGGAGTGTTCACGACGGCCCAGGCATACGCCATCGGGCACGACCGACGGAGCCTGGCCCGGGCGCGAGCCGACCGGACCATCGTCTCGCTGGGCCGCAGCATGTATGCGCTGAGCTCGGCACTCCCCGACGGTGCGGTCGAGCGGCACGCCCTGGCGGCGCGGGCCGCGCTGCTCGTCTACCCGGACGCGGTGACGTGCGGGGTGTCCCTCCTCGCGCGGCGGGGCATCGTGATCTGGGGGGCGCCGCTGGACGTGGTGGACCTGGTGCGCCCCGTGGACAAGGAGGTGCTGACCCAGAGCTGCCGGATCCGGCCTCCGCACCCCTTGCTCCGACCCACCGCCGAGGACGACTCGGACGCCGTCGCGAAGGCGCTGGCTCTCACGGCCATCGACCACGGTTTCGTGGCGGGTGTGGTCGCGGCTGACGACGCGCTGCATCGCGGCCTCGTCACCGCGTCCCAGCTGTCCGCGGTGGTCGAGGAGCTTCAGCGGTGGCCCCATGCCGGGCGTGCGCAGACCATGCTCGCTCTCGCCGATGGCAGGTCGGAGTCCGCGGGTGAGTCCCGGGTGCGGCTGGCCCTGTGCCTCGCCGACATCGCCGTCGAGCCGCAGGTCGTGGTCGAGGATCCACCTGGAAGTGGGGTCGTCGTCGGCCGCGTCGACCTGCTGATCGCGGGCACGAAGATCGTCGTGGAGTTCGACGGCAAGGTGAAGTACGCCGACGGTGACCCGGAGGTGCTGTGGCGGGAGAAGAAGCGGGAGGACCGTCTCCGGCGCCTCGGCTACACGGTGATCCGCGTCACGTGGGCGGAGCTGGAGCGCCCGGCGGCACTGCTGGCCCGGATCCGGGCCGAGATCGCGAAGTGCGCACGGGTCGAGGAGTCCTCACCCGAGAAACAGTCACTTCGCGGGGGGAGCGTTGTCGGGTGAGGTGTCTCTTTGTCGTGGAACCCGATAAAGGCCCGGGGGTGGGGGGTCAGATGAGGCGGGGCGGTCAGGTGGAGTGGGGCCGGTCGGGTTTGGTGGGTCGGTCGGGTTTGGCGGGTCGGTCAGGTGGGGCGCGGGGGGCGGTCGGCACAGGCGGCGGCGAGATGGCGGAGCACGTCGACGACGTCCGCGGGGCCGGTGACCCGCCAGGTCGCCGCCGTCTCTCCGGGACCCACCTTGATCCCGATGTCGTGAGGGCCGAGCAGGGCGAACACGTCCTCGTCCGTCGCGTCGTCACCGAGGTAGACGATGGCGTCGGCCGCGACGTCGGCGGCCAGGGCCAGGACCGCGCTGCCCTTGTCGGCGCGGACGACGGTGAGCTCGACGACGCGCTTGCCCGTCCTCACGTGGACACCGGGCTGCCGTCCGAGGGCCCGGGCATCGTGCGTCACGGCCGCGGCCCGCTCCGGTGCGAGCCCCCGGGTGTGGACGACGACGGCCGCCGGCTTGTCCTCGATCCGCAGCCCGGGGAAGGTGTCACGCAGCCCGCCGACCTGGCGTCGCAGCCGGGTCAGGACGGCCGCCTCGCCCGGCGAGAGCCCGGCGCCGACGGACGCGTCTCGCGTCGTGCCGCCGGACTCCCCGTCGGCGGCCGGCCCGGCGGGGACGGAGGTGCGGCTCGACTCGGCCCCGTGGCTGCCGACGAGGGTGATGGGCCCGTCGGTCGGGATGCCGGTCAGCCCCGACAGCGTGGCGAGCGCGCGTCCGGACACGACGGCGACGTGGACGCCGTCGCGGGCGGACAGCTCCCGCAGCGCCTCGAGGCTGCCCGGCAGCGCGCGCGAGGTCGCCGGGTCCTCGACGAACGGTGCGAGCACTCCGTCGAAGTCGGTCGAGACGACGACCCGGGGGAGCGCGGCAGTCGCACTCAGCGCGGCCCGCAGGCCCTCCGGCATACCCATCCGCTCTCCGTTCTCACCCGTCTGCCCCCGCGCCTCACCCGTCTGCGCCTCCGCTTCTCCCGTCTGCCCCGCGCCTCGCCCGTCTGCACCTCCGCCCCGCGCCCTGTCCGCCTCGCCCGGTCAGCCCTGGTCGGCAGGGTCGGAGACCGTGAGGTTCGCGAGGAACCGCTCCGCCCAGCGCTGGACGTCGTGCACGACGACCCGGCGACGCAGGGATCGCATGATCCGGCGCTTCTGGTCGGCGGGTGTCTGGATGGCCGCGAGCATGGCGTTCTTCAGCCCCTCGATGTCGTGGGGGTTGCAGACGAAGGCTTGGTGCAGCTCGTGGTAGGCGCCGGTGAACTCCGAGAGGAGGAGTGCGCCGCCGTGGTCGGTGCGGCTCGCGACGTATTCCTTGGCGACGAGGTTCATCCCGTCGCGCAGCGGCGTGACGACCATGACGTCGGCGGCGAGGAAGAGGGCGACCATCTCCGCGCGGGGATACCCGTGGTGGATGTAGTGCACCGCGGGGGCGCCGATCACCGAGTGGTTGCCGTTGATCCGGCCCACCGTCGCCTCGATCTCCTCGCGGAGCTGCCGGTAGGCCTCCACGCGCTCGCGGCTCGGCGTCGCGATCTGGACGAAGGTCACGTCGGGGGGCGCGATCCGCCCGTCATCGAGCAGTTCCTCGTAGGCCTTGAGCCGATGCCGTATGCCCTTGGTGTAGTCGAGCCGGTCGACGCCGAGCATGAGGACGGCCGGGTTGCCGAGCGACTCGCGCAGCTCCCTCGCCCGGGCCCGCGTCTCGGGCCGGTTCGCCAGCTCGGCGAGCCCCCGGGTGTCGATGGAGATGGGGACGGCGCCCGCGCGGACGAGGCGGTGCTCGGACGCCTCGCCGGAGACGAGGACGGTCTGGCCCTTGGTCTGCCAGCTGCCGAGCTGACGACAGGCCCGGACGAAGTTCCGGGCGTCCGCGACCCGCTGGAACCCGAGGAAGTCCGCACCGAGCAGCCCGGCCAGGATCCGCTTGCGCCACGGCAGCTGGGCGAACAGCTCGACGGGCGGGAAGGGGATGTGGTCGAACCAGCCGATCCGGACGTCCGGCCGCTGCTCGCGGACGAGGGCCGGCACGAGCTGGAGCTGGTAGTCGTGGACCCACACCGTCGCGCCCTCGGCGGCCACCTCGCATACCGCGTCCGCGAAGCGCCGGTTGACCTCCTCGTATGCCGTCCACCAGGCCCGATGGAAGGTCGCCGGCACGATGACGTCGTGGTAGATGGGCCAGAGGGTGTCGTTGCTGAACCCCTCGTAGAACGCCGCGATCTCCTCGGCGGTGAGCGGCACCGGACGCAGCCGGATCCCGTCGTGGTTGAACGGCTCGTCGTCCGCCTCGGCGGGCTGGCCGGTCCAGCCGACCCAGGCCCCCTCCCGCTCGGCCATGACCGACTCCATCGCGGTGACGAGGCCACCGGGGCTGCGCTGCCACTCGACGGTGCCGTCGGGCAGGGTGACCTTGTCGACGGGCAGGCGGTTCGCGGCGACGACGAGGTCGAAGGTCACGCCGTCGCCCGGTGAAGCCTGCCGGTCGGCGCGACGGGCGGTCGGGCGACCGTGTTCGGGGGCCATCACGACCACCCTAAGACCGGTTCGGCGGGCCTGATGGCTGGCGTCCTCGGTGCCGCCCCGCTAACGTCTTGCCATGCGGATCTCCGACATTGTTCGCAGCAAGGGCTCGGACGTGGTGACCATCCACACCGATGCCACGGTCACGGACCTGCTGGCGCTCCTCGCAGACCATCAGATCGGCGCCGTCGTGGTCAGCGACGACGGCACGTCGGTCCATGGCATCGTCAGCGAACGCGACATCGTGCGCCACCTGCACAGTCAGGGGGCCGCCGTGCTGACCGGCCCGGTCTCGGCCATCATGACGCGCGACGTCCGCACGGTGACGCCGGACGCGGAGCTGGAGGAGGTCGCCCGGACGATGACGACCCACCGGTTCCGACACGTCCCCGTCGTCACCGACGGCCAGCTGGCCGCCATCGTCAGCATCGGTGACGTCGTCAAGAGCCGCATCGAGGCCCTCCAGGCCGAGCGCGACCAGCTCGTCGGCTACATCCAGCAGTAGGGGCACGGCCGGCGGGAGGGGGCGTCGTCCCCGGTTACCGTTTACCGTGGAGGGCATGTCGACCGAGGTGGTGGACCCCGGCTCCGTGGAGCCCTTGCCCGAGCACGCGAAGATCGGGCCGTACCGCCTCGTCCAGGAGCTGGGCGAGGGCGGCATGGGCGTCGTCCATCTCGCGCTCGACCGGAGCGGGCGCGCGGTGGCCCTCAAGGTGCTCCGTCCGCACGTGGCATACGACCCGCTCGCCCGGGCCCGCCTCGCCCGGGAGGTCGAGACGCTGAGCCGGATCACCGATCCCGGGGTCGCCGCGATCCTCGACGCCGACATCGACGGGCCGCGACCCTACCTCGTGACCCGCTACGTCCCCGGGCCCTCGCTCGACGAGGTGGTCCGCCGGGACGGCCCGCTGCCGACGAGCGCGCTGCGCCGCCTTGGGCGGGGCCTGGCCCAGTCGCTCGAGGCGATCCACGCGGCCGGCGTCATCCATCGCGACCTCAAGCCGGCCAACGTCCTGCTCCTGGACGGCGACCCCGTGCTCATCGACTTCGGCATCGCCCACATCGCCGACGACATCCGGCTCACCTCGACCGGTCTCGTCATGGGAACGCCCGGCTACCTCTCGCCCGAGCTCATCGAGGGCGGCGAGGTGACCCGCGCGACGGACTGGTGGGCCTGGGCTGCGACGGTGGCGTTCGGCGCCTCGGGTCGTCCGCCCTTCGGCACCGGCCCGATGGACGTCGTCCTGTCCCGCGTGAGCCGTGGCGAGGCCGATCTCACAGGCGTCGACCCGCTCCTCGCGCCGGTCCTCGCGGCCGCCCTCACCCCGCAGGCCGCGCTGCGCCCGAGCGTCGAGGAGATCCTCGCCGCGATGGACGGGTATGCCGCGGGCCGCTCGACGACGCAGGTCCTGTCCCAGCGGCCCGGCCGCGGCCTGACGGCGGTGCTGCCCGTCGGGGCCACTCGGCCCGATCCGTGGTCGGCGCCCTCCCCGCCGTCGGCTCCCGCCCCCGCGGCGATCGGTGGGCCGTCGGCGATCGGTGGGCCGTCGGCGACGTCCGCCCCGACCGTCCCGGGCGCGCCGGCGGTGCCCCCGCCAGTGCCCGAGGGCCCGATGCCGACCGTCCCACCCGGGGAGGACCCCGCCGCGGCCTGGCCCGGCGACATCGGGCACGCAGACCCGCGCATCGGCCGCCCGAACCGGACCGGCGTGCTCGTCGCCCTGGGGGCCCTCCTCGTCGCCGGCCTCGCCGTGCTGCCCGTCGTCACAGGGGTCGTTGCCGTCTGCTGGATGCTCGTCGCGCGCACTGCCGACCGGTCGGTCACCTCGCTCGTGCTGAGACGCCACGGGTCCGGGGTGCGGCGCAGCGACGTGCCCGTCGCGGTCGTCTCCGGGCCCTGGCACGTCGTCGTCGCCGCCGTCGCGACGCTCCTGTCCGCCATCGTGCCGGCGCTCGTCGGCGTGTCGGCGGCGTTCTGCACCGCGCTCGTCGTGTCGGCGGGCACCGGGGCGGACTCCGAGCCGCTCTCCGCGATCCCGCTCGGGGTCGGGGGGCTGCTCGGCCTCTGGGTCGCCTGGTGGGGCCCCGGAGGCACCGGACTGCGCCGCGGGACGCGCAGCATCGTCCGGGGGGCGACGCGCCTGCCCGGCCCCCGGCGCGTCGTCGTCGCCCTCGCTCTCGTGGCCGCGCTGGGTCTCGTGCTGTGGTGTCTCGTGCACGGCGGCGACCCGAGCTGGTGGCCGCGGCGGGGCGTGCCCGACCTCCCGACTCCGAGGCTCTGACCCGCGTCCCCCACGCTCGCCGCCCGCTCGGCGCGCAGCGTTCCACCGGGTGGCCCGACCGCGGTTCACGGGGGTGACCCGACCGCTCCGCCGACCCGTGGCATACCGGTCCGATCGCGGGAACCCCTCTGGGGCAAGGGATTTCGGGAGGGAAAATTACATGACTGTAGTTCCGATCTCGGATTGAACCATGTGAGGACATTGGTCTACCGTCGATCGTCATGCCCCTCCACGGAGGCCTGTGCGCAGCCGCCGGAGCCTCACCCCTGACGTCAGGAGAGGGCATCGACGAGAGGACCCGCGATGATCTTCGCGCCTGAACTCCCCACTGCCCCGACCGGTCACCGACGCCTGCGCCGACGCCTCGCCGGAGGCGCGATCGCCCTCACCGCAGCCCTCGGCGGCGGCGTGGCGGTCGCGGCCTCCGCCGGCGCGGCGACGAGCGTCTGGGACCGGGTCGCCGCCTGCGAGAGCGGCGGCAACTGGTCGATCAACACCGGGAACGGCTTCTACGGTGGCGTCCAGTTCTCTTACAGCACGTGGAAGGCGTACGGCGGCCAGTCCTACGCCCACACGGCCGACAAGGCGTCCAAGGCGGAGCAGATCCGGGTCGCCCAGCGGGTCCTCAAGGCCCAGGGGCCCGGCGCCTGGCCCGTCTGCAGCGTCCGCGCCGGCCTGACGCGCACCAACGGCGCGGCAGCCACGTCCGGGACGACGAGCAGGTCGTCCCCGTCGCATGCCTCCTCGTCCTCGAGCCGCTCGTCGTCGCGGTCGTCGAGCGCCGTCTCGCGCAGCTCCTTCCGGCTCCTCGTCGTCGACGGCGTCCGCGGCCCCCTGACCAACCGCGCCATCGAGAGGTGGGTCGGCGGCTCGATCAACGGCTCCCTCGACCGCTCCGACCGGATGCGGCTCCAGGCCAAGGTCGGGACCGCCCGGGACGGCCAGATCGGCCCCGTCACGACGCGCGCCCTCCAGCGCCGGGTCGGCACGGCGGCCACCGGCCACTGGGACTCGACGACGACCAAGGCGCTGCAGCGCTACCTCAACCGGGTCCTCTCCGGCCGCTGAGCCTCCACCGGTCCGGCGGCCGGTGTGAGGACCCGCCGCTCGGAGCCGCTGGTCGGTATGCCGCCCGGTCCGGGCCCTTGTAGCCTGTCGGGGTTCCGCGGGCCCAGGCCTCGACGTCCTGGGCCCGCGGACCGGCTGGCGTGGCGCAATCGGTAGCGCACCTGTCTTGTAAACAGGGGGTTAGGGGTTCGAGTCCCCTCGCCAGCTCTGTCCTGACCTTGTATTTGGGCCCGCCCGACGAACGGCTGGCAGCCCTCGCGGACAACACTCCACCGTGCCGGTGAGCTGGCCGCCGGGCCCGGACAGCGAGTCCGGCTGGTCACCGAGCCCGCCCGCGCAGACATACAAGCAGCACGGATGCGGACGATGCACACCCTCTACATTGGCGCCCACGCCGTCGGGGTCGCCGTGCACCAACATGTGCGACACGTCGAGGCCACCACCAACCCCGCCAGCGCCCGCGCGCGCCGAGGTATTCCTCGAGGCGACGACGCCGCAGCGCGCCTCGCGTCGATGGAGCAGCTCGCCGGCGGATACGTCGGGACCCGGTACAGCCTGACCATGGCGGGCCAGCACTACGAGCCGCCGTCGGACTCCGAACGGCTGTGGCAGGCCATCGCCACCTGGGACGTCCAAGTCCACCGCACGCTGGCCAGCGCCCCCTCTCCCGCCAACCTGCATCTGGCAGCCCACTCAAGCCGCCTTGGCTACCACCGGTGCTGTGCTCCTTGGTGCGGCCTCAGGCGCAGGACACGTCGAGCAGGACACATATGCGCAGCGGCTCGCCCTGCCCTCGAACACACCAACACCGCATGGACCCGAGCCGCCGACCGCTGGCCACGCTCATGACGCGCGGCGAGCGGGCTGATCCCCAGCTCGTCCACGCCGCCGGGGAAGTCCGAGCGGCCGCCCGTGAGATCACCATCGACCGGACCGGCTGAGCCGATGCACTCACCATCGCGAGCCGCATCGACCTCGCGCAGGGTGGCGCTGACCATCCATCAAGCCTTGGCCGCGGCCGACGAGCTCGCATGCGTGCACCGTGACATGGCCGACCAGGAGCCCAATCTCACCGGACCCGCCCGGACCCTCGCCGCCTGGACACGAGACAGCCTCACCGTGGCCGCGCACGAAGCGGCACCAATCATTGCCCCGGTCCGGCCCGAAGACATCCACGCCAACCGCATCGTCCCCTTGCCGACGTCGTCCGGCACGAGTTGCTCGAGGAAGCCGAGCAACTCGTCGACGCCAGCCGGACAGCTATGTTCGCCGGCAGCGTCCTCGCCCACGTGCCACGCCGCGGCGGACCGGCGCAAGAAGCCTACGAAGAACCAGGCTGCCCCCGGTGTCGACCGGACGATCTCATCGCTCGTGGCAGTGGGCCGTCGTAGCACAGATCCACGAGCTGGTGACACGCCAGGAGTCAAAGTGCGCAGCATCCGGATGCGGCCAACGTCGTCGGCCTCATGACCGTCCACACCGCCTGGGACCTCGGCCAGGCCAGATTGAGTGAGGCGGCGGTCGACGTCGTAGAGGATGCGCAAGGCTTCCGCCTGTTGGCCGAGAACGACGCCAGATCAAATCTCAGACACACCATTAGGGTGAGGGTCTGGCTCGGTGATGGGCTGATTGACGACGAGTCCGTGATGCCTCGGGGGCAGTCCTCAATCGGCCCGCTACCGCGGGTCACTCACATCCCGAGGAGCCAGGTAGCCGCTATACCAACAGAATCTCGGAGGTCTCGTGTACGACAATTGGAGCCATCACCACTGGCCGGGGGAGTCCCTGTGGGCTTGTGCCACAGACGCCAGGGCAGGATTGGTGCACCCTCGAGAGCTCGGCGGCGATTGCCAGCCGGGTAGGGGGTCCGATGACCGGTGAACCCTCGGCAAGCTCAGTATCTCCGTCTCGGCAAGTTATGACGTTGACGGCGGTCGAGCAGCGGGTGGTAGACGCGGCGCTTAGGGGGTCGGTGGTTGACCTATCGCCGGAGCAGGTCGCTGAAGCAGCCTTGGGTGAAAGGGTTTCGAATAACCCGGAGAGGGGGAGCACGGTTCGGGCGGAGGTGATTCGATCTCTTCTCCAAGGACGGGATCCGGCGTCGGGTGACCACCTAGAGCTCGCCCCTCGGGCGATGCATCTGGTCGGCGGCACAATTGACGGAGAGCTGGACCTGGGGTTCATTGAAGCGGTCGCCCCACTTACTCTCTCCTTCTGTAACATCCCCTCCGGAGTCAGCGCCGAGTGCGCGCGTCTCCCAGGCGTCTTGTTGGATCGCTGCCTTGTCTCGGCCGTCGTCTTCGACAACGCTCGAATCGGGGCGGATCTGAACATGAACGGGACGACCCTGGCCGACAACTCGCTCGCAAGCCTCAGCGCGGACGGTCTTGAAGTCGGGGGCGGCCTTTATTTGGCTGGGAGGTTCAATGCAGCCGGTGGGGTCCGCCTGACAGGTGCACGTGTCGGCGGCCAGTTGACTATGAGTGGCGCACACCTGACCAGCGACGTGGGTCCAGCGCTCGACGCAGACGGTTTGAGGGTCGAGAGCAACCTCTACTTGGATGGGGGGTTCACCGCGACGGGAGTGGGACCGGGGGGTGCGGTAGTTCTTGCCGGTGCGCGTGTCGGCGGGCGTCTCGGAATGCGCGGGGCGATCCTGACCAACGACTCCGGCCCCGCTCTCATCGCCGACTCAATGGCGGTCGAAAGAGACGTCTACCTAATCGGGGGGTTCACAGCCTCAGGAGCGGGCGAAGGCGGAGCGGTCCGGTTCCCGGGTGCGCACGTCGGAGGTCAGCTGCGCATGACTGGAGCTTCCCTGACTAACGACTCTGGGCCAGCCTTATACGCAACGCAGTTGGTCGTGGACCAGGACCTCTTCATGGATGAGGGCTTCGTCGCCGCTGGCGGGATCCGCTTGAAGGGCGCGCAGGTCGGCCAGTTGAGTTTGAGCGGGGCGACCCTGACCAACGACTCCGGACCCGCCATGCACGCTGAGAATCTCGTCGTCGATCGAAACCTTTCGCTGGGCGACCAGTTCCGTGCTTCCGGGACGGGGGCGGGTGGGGCAGTGCGTCTACCGGACGCAAGGATAGGCGGCCAGCTAGGTATGCCTGGAGCGACACTGAGCAACGACTCCGGACCTGCCCTGCATGCTGATCGTGTTGCTATCGGCAACGGCTGGTACTCGGTCGGATTAACCGCGACCGGAGCCGGGGAGGGTGGGGCGGTACGCCTCCCGGGCGCACACGTCGGTGCCCAGATGGCATTGACTGGCGCGACTCTCAGGAATGACTCTGGTCCGGCCCTGAACGCCGATAACGTGGCGGTCGGTAGTAGCCTCTTTCTGGATTTAGGGTTTACCGCGACCGGAGCCGGGTTGACTGGCGTGATCCGCCTCTCCGGCGCGCGGATAGGTGACCAACTGGTCATGCACGGGGCAACCTTGACCAATCATTCAGGCCCTGCCCTGCTCGCTAAAGAGGTAATCACCACCGGTGACCTCTTACTGGACAACGGGTTCGCCGCCACTGGAGCTATCTACCTGCCAGGTGCGAATATTGGCGGTTCGCTAGGTATGCGGCGAGCGATCCTCGCCAGCGACTCTGGATCAGCCTTACTCGCGGACCGCCTTTCTGTCGCCCGTGGTCTACATCTGGATGAGGGATTCACCGCCACCGGGAGCGGGCTCGATGGAACAGTGCGCCTCCCGGGCGGACATATCGACGGCCAGTTGAGTTTCCGCGGGGCGTCGCTTGCGAATGCCTCCGGCCCGGCCCTGTTCGCGGACCGCCTGACCGTCGACGGCGGCGTACTTCTGGACGAGGGATTCACCGCCACCGGAAGGGGGATAGATGGAACGATGCGCCTCCCCGGCGCGCACGTTACCGGTCCAGTCATTATGCGCGGGGCAATCCTGACTAACGACTCGGGGCCGGCCCTACATGCTGACGAAATGGTTATCGACGGCAGTCTCTACCTGGACGAAAAATTTAGGATTAGTGGCAAGAAGGCTACGGTGCATCTTTCGAACGCGCGCATGACTGGCACCTTTGCTGTGGACAGGCCAGTCGTCGAGAGCGCCTTCACAGAAGCGCGGCACTGGGTGGTCGACGGACTCTCATATGCGGGCGTTCCTGGCTGCGGCGTCCGGACTTGGCTAGAGTTCCTACGAAAAGGCACGTCGGGATACCGGCCGCAGCCTTATCAGCAGCTCGCTGCGGCGGCCCGGGCGCAGGGCCATAACAGTGAGGCCCGGAGCGTACAGATCGCTCAACGGCGCGATCAACTGGCTCGAGGGGACCTGCGCCGTGGCCGCAAACTGTGGACTCTGTTCACCGGACTCTTCCTCGGTTTCGGATATCAGCCTCTGCGGGTCCTGAGCGTCTTACTCACCACCGTTGTTGTCGCGCTGACTCTAACGCTCATATTCTGGAGCAGTGCATTCCATAGGACCGATGCCAGCAGCAGGGTGAACAGCCCCTCTGTGCAACCGGCAACGTGCTCGGTAGTGGAGCGCGCCGGACTAGCCCTGGATGCCTCGCTCCCACTCGTCCAAACCGGATGGGCCGACTCTTGCCGCCCCGACGCCACAATGACTGGTAACACGTGGCGACTGACCGCCCTGCTGCTGCAACTCGTTTCCTGGGCGTCAGTCACTCTCTTTGTGGCTGGCTACACCCGGATTATCCGGGACCCCTGAGTTTTGGAACGCCGGCTCAGCCCTTTCTGACCGGCCACCACGTCCACCTTGAAGATCGCGACGACCCATTGTCCGCCGAGCGGCCGCCGGTGTTCAAAGAGGCTGTTCCGGAGCAACGCCCGGGCGAGGTGCTCCGGACGATCGCCGCCACCAGAGGTGCCGACCTCTCCGCGACCCCAGCACGCGGGCTCGAGATCGAGGCGGCCTGATCCATCCCCCGTTCACGTCCCAAGGTGCCGTTATAGCCCAGCGCTGGCCACGCTCGGTCGAACGAGGGCAAACCATGCGAATGAAAACCTGAGGCTGTGAAGCATCCGGCTCGGGTGTCAATGGCCGAGTCGCGTCCCTGCTGGTGGCCAACTGAAAGTCCCCACTCCTCGCTGAGTTTTGTTGGTCGTGAGTCGGGTGCCCCTGTCGCGGGCTCGCCGCTACAGCGGGTACCGGACTTCAACGCCACGTCGGTCGCTGGAGGACTCCGGCATGTTCTCGATCACCGCCGCGTCTACCGAGGTCGCTCCGCCGTCTTCGGCGAGCTGCCGACGGGTCGAATCGCGCGGTCGTCCGCATCACATGCTCAGCATTAGGGCGAGAGTTCACTGCGCGATCCTGGTCGAGCGACTCGACTGTCGGGTGAGGCGTATCTTCGCTGGTCTGCTTCCCCAAAGGACGTGACGACGAGGTGTCTGCAGTACCTCAATGTCGAGGCGTTCGTCGGCGCTGGTCGCGAGCCGTCCCGCGTTGATCGCGTCCTTGATGGTTGGAGCGGTGACGTCCAGGACGCGAGGTGAGACGGCCGTGGTCACGGCCGGGTCCGCCGGGGGTGGGGCCTTTCGGTGCCATGGCCACCATCTCCGCGCGGCTGCCTTGAGCCGTGCTATCAACGGGGCGAATATCGCCTTCAGCACGATGTCGAGGCCACGACCGAGCCGGGGAAGGAGGTAGAGGGCAAGAATCAGCAACGGCCAGATCGCGACGGTGGGGATCTTGGTGAGGATCCCTGTGCCGGCCTTATCGAGCAGCTCCCGCGGCCCGGTGTAGTTGGCTGGGTCGAGCCGGGTTGTGGACCGGTAGTTCAGGAGCACCGTTTCGCCGGTGACAACAGGGGGTGCGGCTCCGCTGCTGACCAGGAACAGACCGGGATCGGTTTGGACTCCTGCCCATACGGCAGAGACGTCGACCACCTTGGTGTTGCGTTGCATCTCGACGTCGGCGACGCCGGTTCGGGCTCCCGGCGCGACCTGGATGGGCGCGGTCTTGGCTCCTGGTACAGGTTGCGGCGGGTCGCTTGTGCAGCCCTCATCGTGGATCGCGAGGATGCGCGTTTTGATCCCGGTGTGAATCTGGCAAGGGACGCCGTCCAGGTTCAGGTCGATCGTTTGCGAGGTGTTGGGATAGGTGTTGGCGTCCACCGTAACCGTCACCGCTAGGCGCACGGTGTTAGGTGTGGTCTCGCGAATGAAGATGCTGACCTGGTGAGTAGCACTTTGCAAAGGGACGCTGAGATCCGGCGGAAGACGCAGCTGGAGGGCCCGTCGACGCAGATCAGCATCAGGGACGGTTCGTGCATCCAATGGCAGACCGTTGGTCAATGCCCAGATCGCGACCTGCCGGGCCGCGAACTCCAAGGGCCTACTCGCCGGCGTCGGTGTCCGCCGCTGCTCGGTGAGTCCAAGAGCGATTTGCTGTGCCCTGACGGGACTGGCGATGCCGATCTGCGAAAGGTTGCGATCTTCCGCGTCGAGTGGGCGACCCAAGGAGATGGCCGTCCAGCTATCCCCATACGCCGGTTGCCGCCTGATGTCGAGGCTGTAGGCCAGTGGTGAAGCCTGATTGAGCAACCGCAATCGAAACGGCAGCGCCGACACCGTCCGTCCCTGCCAGACGACCGAGTAGCGGCCCCGGGAGCTCGGGAGATCCTGCAATGTGGCCGACAGAGCTGGTGGCTCGGGGTCACCATCGGCAGTCGCGGCAGGCGCGAACCCAAGGAACATTGCAACGGCCAGCACCGCTACGGCCGAGCCGCGTGTTAGGACCATCGCCATAGCCTGACCGATCAGCGGTGGCCGGTTTGGGACGTACCAGCAGATGGGCGCGCTCGCCCGGACAGAATGCCTATGGACATCCGCTCGTACATGGCGTCGCGCAGAGCCAGGCAGCATCCCGCAGAGCAGGAGTCGCCGCAGGCGTTTGCTGCCCCCGGCTGCGTTCCCTGACGAAGAACAGAGCGGCAACGGCGGCGGCCAAGGGGCGCTCCCCGTCCAACTCACGGGTGTGTCACACTGCCCACAGTGGGGCAGCGGACTAGCGCACACCATGCGCCCAGTTCCCGGCGCTGCCGCACTTGTTCAGCACAGCATCCCATCGGCAGGTGGCAGTCGCAGCACTTCCGAACGCTGCCTATTCGGTCGAGGCTGGGTCGGCGACGACGCCGGCTGGACGATGATCGGCGTGCGGACTTGGTCGCGCACCTGTGAGCACACGTCGACGCCAGTCGTTGGCGCGACCCAGATCGAAGCGACCGCCGCGTAGTCGCAATGTCCCGTCTTGCCAATGTGAGGTCGTTGCTGAGACCGACCCCACGCCCACGAGGGCTTACCACACCACACCTGTGCGATCCACGCGCGTCCAAGACTCGTCTCTCGCTCGAGCGGGCGAAACTCCGAACCTATCTTGGAGTGGCTCGTTACGGCGTAACCGAAGACTACGCCTCCAAGTAGCCAGGTGCGAAGGTTGCGGGTCCGCGCTTTCTCATTAGAGGAAGCGCAATGTCTGGGATGCTAGTCGACTTCACCCGGGGCTGGCCGTGCCGATGCTCGGACAGGCGAGTCCATCCGCTTGTCCAGACGATCTCCGAGGTCCCCGCGATTGTTAGGACCTCGAGGTATTCATCCTGTACGCGGTCAGCCCAGACCAAACGATCCTCCAACTGGTCACGTGTGGAACTCCAGTTGTTCAGGTCGAGGTTGACTTTTATGGACCACTTGGCGCCGTCCGGCCCCATCCGGATATTGAACCTTACTCGAGCAGGGCCGAGCCGTATGCCCGCCTCCTCACCGACCGGCGCCCGCACCACGAAATGTTCGCCGTACTTAGGCGTGATCTCTTGGTTGTTAGGAACCACGATCGAAGTGGCACCGTCAAGTTCGTCCGCTTGACCCCCGGCCTCGAGCTCGCCAACTCGACTTATGCTGACGCTTGCAGCACGAGTCGAGACTATGGCGTTGCACGTCTGCCAATCCACTGGACCTGGAACGCATTGGGTGCAGAATGCCACTGGGAATTCGCCGGTCACTATGCCTTCGTTGAACTCGAAACCACAACGAAGACAACGTAGCCGACCGTTTGCGGGGTCGTCACGAGCGTAAACCATGGCACGCCAAGTCTATGCCAGCCAGTCACAGCGGTCGCGCGCCGCGGCAGCCTCGTCGAGGCCATGTGGCGTGGCTCCATGGGCGCCGGGTGGGTCTGGCCCTGATCGACATGGCGTCACACGAATACGACCTGACTTGGCTCACGAATCGGGGTTGCCGGGAGTGTTGAGTCGCTGACCTGCGGGTTCGTCGTTTTCGGGTCTTGATTTTGCGCACTAATCTGGGCCCCTAGGCTGGGTTGGTGGCCCCGTATGTGCGCACCGTGAAGACTGCGTCGGGGGCTACCGCGGTACAGATCGTGTACTCCACTCGCCGGGGTGCTCGGTCGATGGAGCATATTGGCTCGGCCCATGATGAGGTGCAGTTGGAGCTGTTGAAAACAGTGGCGTATCAACGTCTTGCTGCCGGTCAGGCGGTGTTGGACCTGCAGCTGGACGGTTCCCGAAAGGGTGGCCCGCTGCCGATCACGTCCTCACGGATGGGGCCTCTGGTCGACGCGGTGCGGCACGCCTACCGGGTGCTGGGGCTGGACAGGGCAACAGGCGGGGATGAGGTGTTCGCCGGGTTGGTGCTGGCCCGGATCATCGAGCCATCCTCCAAGCTGGACAGTGCCCGGGTGCTGGCCGAGGCCGGCCTCGCGGCGCCGTCGTACGCCACCCTCAAGCGGCACCTGCCGCGGTACGCCAAGGCCGCGTGGCGGCAGGGGTTGTCGGCGGCGTGCGCGGCGCACGCCGGGCTGGGACCGGCCAGCCTGGTGCTGTACGACGTGTCGACGTTGTACTTCGAGACCGATGCCGGGGACGGGTTCCGCGAACCCGGCTTCAGCAAGGAGCGCCGGCTGGAGCCGCAGATCACCATCGGCTTGTTGACCGACGCGGCAGGGTTCCCGCTGGCGGTAGAGGCGTTCGAGGGCAACCGCGCCGAGACCGCGACCATGCTGCCGGTGATCCGGGCGTTCATGACCGCCCACCGCCTGAGCGACGTGACCGTCGTCGCCGACGCCGGGATGATCTCCTCGGCCAACCAGAAAGCCATCGAAGCCGAAGGGCTGTCGTTCATCCTCGGCGCCAGGATCCCCACTGTGCCCTACGTGGTCGCCCAGTGGCTGCGTGAGCATCCCGGGCAGGCGATGCCCGACGGGTTGACCCTGACCCAGCCCTGGCCCGCCGGCGACACCGACCGACGCCGCGACCAGGTCATCTACTACCGCTACTCGGCCGACCGGGCCCGCCGCACGCTCAAGGGCATCCAGGAGCAGGTCACCAAAGCCGAACGGGCTGTGGCCGGGAAGGTCCCGGTCAAACGCAACCGGTTCGTCACGCTCGAGGGCGCGACGAAGTCGGTCAACCGGGACCTGGAAGCCAAGGCCCGGGCCCTGGCCGGGGTCAAGGGCTACATCCAGTCAACAGGACTTGCACACTAAAATGAGCCGAGTCAGGCATGTGGCGTGGCTCCATGGGCGCCGGGTGGGTCTGGCCCTGATCGACATGGCGTCACACGAATACGAGATCGTCGCGATCCACACCACGGAGCATCGGCGCGGCATTGGACGGGACCTCATGTCCGCCTGCTTCCTGGAAGCACAGGCTCATGGCTACCGCCGCGTCTGGCTCGTCACCACCAACAACAATATTGCCGCCATCGCCTTCTACCAACAGGTCGGGATGGACACGCGAGTTCTCCACTACAACGCGGTCCAAACGCTCGCGAGAGCTCAAACCGTCCATCCCCTTCGATCCCCAGGGCCTGTTCAAAGTCGTGGGTCCGGCGTGGCGTAGCTGGGACACGCCGGGGGGGCGGGGCGGGCACGGCGGGTGCCGGGATCGTGGTGGGTGCTTGACGTCCATTCCGATCGATCGGAGCCTGCCGTGCCCGCGCCTGTATCTTCCCTCATCCCTGTAGCTGACGCACTCACCGCTGGTGATGTCCGTCCCGGGCAGGACGTGCCGGTCGCGGTGTGGCAGGTGCTGTCCACGGTGAGCGACCCGCGGCGTCGC
>JBDIAL010000045.1:0-19592 GCA_039812405.1 Nostocoides sp. | reverse complement strand
GGACGACCTACTCCGCATACCGGATCCGCTCCACCCTCCAGCTGGCCCGCCGGCTCGATCTGCTCTCCTACGTCGAAGCGAGCAACAACGCCGCGACGGCCGCGGTGAGCTACTCCGGCGAGCCGGCGGCGATCCAGGACCAGCAGCTCCTCGTCGTCGACGGCTCGGCTGCCAGCCCGGGACTCGGGATCGTCGTGTGGAACGCCGCCGGCGCCTTCGTCACGACCGTGGCCTCGGTGGGCGCGCTGGACTGGTCGGTCGCCCCGGGCACGAAGCACCGGGTCGGCGTGATCGGGCTCGCGGCGAGCCTTCCGCCCGCGCTGCAGTCCTCCGACATCGACGTCGCGCTCGTCGACCAGCGGGTGCTCGCCCAGCACTACGAGCTGCCCACGCTCGCCGCCGGCACGACGGAGCTGCGGATCCACCCGCGCCCGGACCCGGCGTTCGTGCCGCCTCTGCTCGCCGTCGAGACGACGGCCGGGTGGGAGCTCGCGACGTCCTCGCTGTCGGGCGGCGACAGCCCCGACGACGCCGGGGGGATGCTGCTCACCCTCGGCTCGGGTTTCGCCGGCGACGCGGCGACGGCGCCGGCCACCGCCAACCTCGTGCCGATCCAGCACGGCACGACCCGGACCGGCCCGCTCACCCTCGTCGGCCCGACGACGATCGTGCCCGGGCCCGTCACCGGCGACGTCGACGCGACGGGCGCGGTGACCGACAGCCTCGTCGTCGAGGTCGCCGGGGTGCGCTTCGACGAGGTGGCGACGCTCTACGGCACCGGGCCCTCGGACCCGGTCTTCGGCAGCCGGCTCGCCGCCGACGGCCGGCTCGTGCTGACCTTCGGCGACGGCGTCCACGGGGCCGTCCCACGCGGGGACGTCACGGCGACGTGGCGGGTCGGCGGGGGCCTGGCGGGGGAGCTCGACGCCACTCTCGTCGACACCCTCCTCGGCAGCGTCCCCGGGGTGCGCAAGATCGCCGGGGTCGGCAGGACGACCGGTGCCGCGGACCAGGAGGACGAGGGCCGCATGCGGCGCGGGGCCGCCGCCCGGATCCGGGCCCTCGACCGCGCGGTGTCCCTCGCGGACCTGGCCGACCTGGCGCTCACCGTGCCCGGCACGAGCCACAGCGCCGCCTGGCGGGGCGCCGGCCCCCCGGGCTGCCCCTGCGGCGGGATCGGGCTGCACGTCGCCTTCCTCCGCGCGACCGACACGGGGGCGAGGGCGCCGCTGCCCGCCGAGCTCGTCTCGATGTCCGGCTATCTCGACGCCCGGCGCGACCCCTCGTTCGGGCTGTGCGTCTGCGCCGGGGTGTCGAGCGTGCTGCCCGTCGCCGTCAGCGTCGCGACCGACCCGCGGCGGGAGGCTCCCGCGGTGGCCGCTGCCGTCGCGGCGGCGCTCGGCGACCCGTCGGGTCCGCTGGCGGCCGCCCCGCGGACGATGGGGGAGCCGCTGGACGACAGCGACGTCGTCGCCGTCGTCCAGCCGGTGACCGGCGTCGTCGGCGTCGTGTCCCTCGCCGTGACACCGGGGCTGCGGACGCCTTCGTCCGGTGAGGCGGGGATCGGACGGACGCCGGCCGAGCGCTACGAGCTGCTCAGCCTCGGCACGGCGACGGTGGTGACGACGTGACCGACCCGGTTCGCCCCGACTTCCTGCGCATGCTGCCGCCCGCGGTGCTCGCCGCGTGGCCGGGGGACGACGACACCCCGCCCGTCGACGCGCTGCTCGCGGCGCTCCAGGAGCAGTGGCTCGTCCTCGCCGCCGACGTCGACACCATCCTCGACGACGCCTTCCCGGACAGTGCCGCGGACTGGGCCCTGCCCTACCTCGCCGACCTCCTCGGCCTGCCCCCCGATGCCGACCGCCGGGAGATCGCGTATGCCACGGCGCTGCGCCGCCGGAAGGGGACCCCGTCCGCCGTCGAGGACTTCGGCGAGGTGGTCACCGGCTGGCCGACCCGGGTCGTCGAGGGCTGGACCGGTGTCCTGTGGTGCCAGCAGCTGCGCCACCCGGTCCTGCGGACCGCTTCGCTCGACCTGCGTGGCGGGGAGGGCCTGCTCGTCGGCACCGGCCTCGACTCGGCGCGCCGCAGCGTGACGCCGGGCGGCCCCTACCACCCGGCCGCGGTGAGCGCGGAGGTCTTCCCGTGGCAGCTGGTCACCTACACCGCCGTCGAGGCCGTCCCGCTCGGCGACGGCCGGTATGCCATGCACCCCCTCGCCGTCAGCGCCCCCCTCTACCTGGCCCCCCGGCCGCTGGAGATCGCGAGCGACGCCGAGGACGAGCGCCCGCCCGGTGTCCCGCCCCAGCCCCGCCCCCCGCGGAGCGCCGCACAGCTGCCCGTGCGCGCGACCTGGCGGGTCGTCGAGGCCCTCGGCACGGTGAGCTACGGCCCGGTGTGGTCGCTCGCCCCGGGCCACCCGCTCGTCGCGGACGGCCCGGCCCTCCTCGAGGTCACCGTCGACGGGACGCCCGTGCCCTGGAGCCGGATCGGCCTCACCGGGCTGCCTCCGGTCGGCGCCCCGACGCCGGCTCCGACCCAGGTGCTCGTCGACCCGGCCCGGGCCGTCGTCCTGCCCGGGGCCGCCGTGACCGGCACGCTCCGGACGACGTTCTACCGGGCCACGCCGGGCGCGCTGGGACCGGCTGCCAGCGGGGCCCAGGGGGCCGACGACGTCGGCGTCGTCATCGTCGTCGACCCGGCCCTCGGCTCGCACCCACCGGGTCAGGTCGTCGTCGCCGACCTCGCGGGGGCGTTCGCCGCGGCCCTCGCGGCGACGTCGAGCACGAGCGCCGACGACGTGCCGCAGGTCGAGATCCGTCTCGAGACGAGCGACCGGCTCGTCTGGCAGGGGCCGCTCACCGGCACGCCGGTCCTCACCAGGTGGCGGATCGTCGCGCCGGTCGGCATGACCCCCACGCTCGTCGGCGACGTCGACCTCGACCTGTCGGGGACGAGCCTCGAGCTGGCCGGGGTCTTCGTCACCGGCGACGTCCTCGTCGGCCCGTCGATGGGGGCCGTCACGCTCACCAGCGTCATGACGGATGCCACGAACGGCAAGGGGATTCGCGTCGACCCCACGGCCTGGACGGTGCAGGTGTCGGCCTCGCGGTGCGTGCTCGGACCGGTCCGGGCCGACCTGTCGGCCCACCCCGTCGAGCTGCACGACTGCGTCGTCGACGGCGTCGGGGCCGCGCCCATGCCGTGCGGCGGCGACCCGGGCGGTGACCCGACCCGTGCGGCCGTCGCGGCCGCCGACCGGTTCCCCCCGGACCTGGTGGCCACCGGGTGCACCTTCGCCGGGCCGGTCGGGGCCGGCGAGGTATGGGTCGCCGACTGCCTGTTCACCCACGACCTGCGGGCCACGGTCACCTCGACCGGCTGCGTCCGCTACTGCCAGCTGGGGCCCGCCGACGACCCGCAGGCGCACCCGCCGGCCTACGCCTGCCTCGGCGGCCCGGTGCCGCCCTTCGGCGGCGTGGGGCTCGACGGTGCCGGCTACTACGCGCCCCTGCTCGCCGCTCCCGGCCCGGTGTCCGGGCCCGCCCTGCTCAGCGCGGCTAGCGACGGCGGGGAGATCGGCGCCTACCACCACGCGAGCCGCGGGCCGCTGGCGCTCCGCCTCGCCCAGCGGCTCCCGGAGATGACTCCGCTGACCCTGCACACCCACCTGCTCATCGCCGAACCGGAGGACTGAGATGACCGGTGACATGACCAGCGTCCCCCTGCGGTCGACGGACCGGTGGACCGCGGCGCGGATGCAGCAGGGGCGGGTGCTCCTCGACACCGACTGGAACCTCTCCCTCGACGGACCCGCCCGCGACGCGAGGCAGCTCGCCGCCGACACCGTCGGCCCGGCCGGCGTGCCGGAGGGGAGCACGGCGTTCCAGGTGAGCCTGAGCGGCGGGGTGCTGCAGGTCGGGGCCGGCTCGATGTGGGTCGACGGGCTGCTGGCGCGGAACCCGGCCGACCTCGCCTATGCCGACCAGGACCAGATCGCGCCGCTGCCGACGTCGGGGACGTGGGTCGTCTACCTCGACGTGTTCCCCGAGGAGGTCCAGGCGGCCGAGGACGGCGACCTGCTCGACCCCGCCCTCGACGGCGTCGACACGACGACCCGGACCCGGGTCGGCTGGCGGGTGCGGCTCGGGCCGGCGGCGACCCCCACCTGCGGCGGTGCGACCTTCCCCGCGCCCCTGTCGACCGGGCTGCTCGACGTCACCCGCGACGCCACCCCGGTCAGCGCGGACCCCTGCGCGCCGCCGGACGACCCGCGCACCCAACTGCCCGACGGGATGCTGCGCATCGAGGTCATCGACGGCGGCACCGAGGCGACCGCCCGGTTCGCCTGGTCGTATGCCGACGGCTCGGACGCCCTCGCGGCCACCGTCGCCGGCACCGCGGTGACCCTCGCGCCCTCCCACTCGATCAGCTTCAGCCCCGGCGACCTCGTCGAGGTGAGCACCCTCGCCCGCCGGGAGGACCGGACCGACCACGGGCCCCTGTTCACCGTGGCGGCCGTCACGCCGCAGGCCGGCGGCGACCTCGTGACGCTCGGCACCGCCAGCACCCTGACCGGCGCCCCGCTCGGGACCTGCCTGCGGCGCTGGGACGGACAGGTCGTCGGCGCGGCCGCGGCGGTGACCGCGACGCTCGGCGGCGTCGACGCCGGCATCGCCTTCACGGCGCGCTCGGGCAGCTACGAGGTGGGCGACTGGTGGGGCGTGCGGGTCCGCGGCAGCGCGGCCGACGCCGTCGAGACGCTGACGGCGGCGGCGGCGGACGGCACCGCCCACGCCTTCGCCTCGCTCGCCGTCGTCGACCTCGCCGCGGGCCTGGTGCTCACCGACTGCCGGCCGACCTTCCCGCCGCTGACCGGTCTCGAGGACTCCTGCACGTGCACGGTGACGGCGTTCCCCGGGGACGACCTCCAGGCCCGGCTCGACCTCCTCCCGGCGACGGGCGGCGAGCTCTGCCTCGCCGCCGGCCGGTTCGAGCTCGGCACGGCGCTCACCGTCCACGACAAGCCGCGCGTCGTCATCACCGGCGTCGGCCCTGCGACGGTGCTCGCCGCGACGGCGGGGGAGGCGGCCCTCGTCGCAACCCGCTGCGACGACATCGAGGTGTCCCACCTGCGGGTGGAGACCTCCGTGCCGTCGAGTCCCGCCTCGCCGCCGGGGAACCCGGGACTGCTCGGCGGACTCAGCTTCCTCGCCGGGGCGGCGGTCCGCGTCCACGACGTCGAGGTCCAGGTCCCCGACAGCGGCGGGCGGAGCCAGTCGGGGATCTACGTCGTGGACGACGGCCAGGGCACCCTCCCCGGTGTCGTCGAGATCTGCGGCAACCGGCTCGACGTCGGCGACCAGCAGGTCGGGATCCTCGTCGCCTCGGCGGCGTCGACCCGGGTGAGCGACAACGTCGTCCGCCTGACGCCCGCTCCGGCGACGGTGTCGGTCAACCGGCTCGTGGCATACGAGCTCGGGCGGTTCGTCGCGGCCCACGCCGCGGAGGCCGCTCCCACACCCGCTCCCACGCCCACACCCGCTCCCACGCCGAGCCCGGCCCCCAGGCCCGCCCCCACGCGGCGGACGGCCCGGCTCCTCCCGACCGGCCTGCCCGCCATCGCCCCGCGGGTCATCGACCTGTCCAACGGGACCAAGGTGAACATCAACGGCACGGCCCAGGTCCGCCGGGTCCTCACCGACTTCGCGAAGAACGTCTCGCCCACCCGCCTCGCCACCGCCAAGAGCATCCGCAGCGAGGTCGCCCGGTATGCCGCGGGAGCCCTCCTCGAGCCGCACCAGGTGGCCATGGGGACGGCGAGCCTGAGCTTCCTCGGCGGCGCGCTCCAGAGCGCCCGCGCCGTCGGTCAGGGGATCGTCGTCGGCGGGTCGCAGGCGCCGCTCGTGCGGATCGACGGCAACGTCGTGAGCGGGGCCATCGAGGGCATCCACGTCGGCGTCCAGGCCCGAGGGCAGCGTCGGCTCAGCGCGACCCAGGTCGTCATCGCCGGCAACACCGTCGGTGTGCTCGTGCCCTTCTTCTGGGGCCGGCAGCGGCATGCGGTCTACGTCGGCAACGTCGGCAGCCTCACCATGACCGACAACCACGCGAGCCTGGTCCGCACCGGGGGCCAGGACGGCACCCCGGTCGACGCCGTCCGGATCTGGGGCGTCCTCGGCAACTGGCTCCAGGTGCGCGGCCTCGACCTCACCGGGCCGTTCCACACCGGCGTCGTCATCCGCGACCTGGGTCCCGGTGCGACACAAGGGCGTTCGTTGCGCTATCTGAGCGACATCCTCAACCAGGGCGGCGGCGTCGCCCTCGACGTGACGACCTCGTTCCTGGCCGAGCGTTGCCTGCCCTGAGGAGGGAGCGGTACCATGACGAGCACAGGCATACTGCATCCGCGCGGTAGCGGCAGCCGCAGGCATCTGTCGACTGAGTGGTTCGAATCCTCGTATGGCTGGTATGCCGCAGGTCAGGCGTCGGCGTGTCCGGCGCCTCCTGCGTGTCCGGGCCGTGGTCTCGCGGACGGGTGGTGGTGACCGTGGGCTTCGCCTTCGACCTGCGTCCCGCCCCGACGGCCGACCTGGCCAGCGCGCCGGCGCCGCGCACGGACCGGCTGCCCGACGCCGTCCGTGCGGACCTCGGGGCCCGGTTCGGCACCGACTTCGACGACGTGCGGGTCACGCCGACCGCGGCGGCGCACACCGTCGACGACCACCACGCCGATGCCGTGACGGTGGGCACCGGGATCGCCTTCGGCGACACCGCCTACCAGCCCGAGTCCGCCTGGGGCCGGGAGCTCATCGCGCACGAGCTCGCCCACGTCGTCCAGCAGCGCGGCGGCACCGGCGGACCCGCGCTCGGCGACGACGCGGCATACGAGCAGCAGGCCGACCGGGCCGCCCGCGCCGCCGTCGACGGCCGCCCGGTCCCCGCCCTGTCCCCGGCGCCGCGGTCGGCCCAGGCCAAGATCTCCCTGCGGGACGTCGGGCGCGGCGAGAGCTCGGGGTTCGCCCGGGTGCCGGAGCTCGTCGAGCGGCTCAACCACGTCTCGCTCGGGCTGACCTTCACCATCCGGGTGGACGGGAAGCTCCACTTCCTCGAGTACACCCGGATCCTGCCGATCGAGCTGTGCAGCGAGTTCGACAAGCGGATGATGGCGTTCATCGACGACCCCGTCGAGGTCCCGCTGCGGCTCACCAACCGGCAGGGCCTGGTCGGCGACTTCGTGACCAACCCGGACGGCACGCGCCGGTTCGTCGCCGAGGGCGGCGTCTTCGAGGACGCGTGGCAGTCCGGCTACGTCGACATCGACGACCTGCTCGGCAGCAGCGACCTCGGGATCCAGGACGTCCTCCTCCACTTCATCACCGAGCGCCGGGCGACGCCGAACTATGTGCACCGGATGGGGATCCCCGGCGGGCAGCCGGGCGGTCTGGACACCCGGCCCGGGCACGACAACGAGTTCCAGGCGGCCCATCTGCGCGGGCTGCAGGCCGAGCTGGCGCTGCTGCGCGACTTCTTCGGGGACCCGGGGATCCGGGCGGTCGACATCCAGGCGCGCCGGTTCCGCAGCACCCGGGGCGACATCATCCGGGTCAAGGTGACCCAGGGGCGCACGGCGGCGACCGCGGGCGTCCAGGCGGTCGACTACGAGGTCGTCCTCCACGACACGCACCGGATCGTCACCCCGGACGAGTACCTCGACCTGCTCGAGCAGGAGCGGGCGGCCCGGGCCGCAGCAGCCGCGGGGGCGGGAGCGGTGGCTCCCTGAGGCGGCCGCGGTCGCCGACTGCGTTCCTGGGGGTAGAGCGTCCGGCCTCCTGCACCCGGACCGGCAATGGGCCCGACGGTGTGGCGCCGAACCATGGATCCGTGCTCGACGGCATACCCGCAGCCCGGACCAGGTCACCGATTGCCGGTCCGGCTGTCCGTCCGTCCCGCCTGTCCCGCCCCCGAGCTCGAGGGGGAGTCGTGGGTAGGGTGCGATGGTCCGGCGGTGGACGCGAGGTCGAGGACGGGGAGTGCGCGGTGGCGACGCGAGTGGTGGACCTGACGGGGCTCTTCGAGGTCGAGGGCACGATCCTGGCGAAGCTGGAGAACGAGAACGCCACCGGCTCGGTCAAGGACCGCCCGGTGCGCCGGATGCTGGACAGCCCCCGCATGGCCGGGGCGCACACGCTCGTCGAGGCGAGCGGCGGGAACACCGGGCTGTCCCTGGCGGTCGCCGGCCGGGACCTCGGCAAGCGCGTCGTCGTCACGATGAGCCGCAAGATGAGCCCGGGCAAGGTGCACCAGATGGAAGCGGCGGGGGCCGAGGTCGTGCTGTGCCCGTGTGTCGGCCTGGACTCGCCGGAGCACTTCATCACCGTCGCGCGGGAGCTGGGGGAGCTCGAGGGGCACTGGTACGTCGATCAGTTCAACAACCCGGACAACGTCGCGGCGCACGCGGAGACGACCGGACCCGAGCTGCTCGAGCAGGTGGGTGACCGCCTCGACTGCTTCGTCGCCGGGGCCGGCACGGGCGGGACCCTCACCGGGGTGGGGCGGGTGCTGAAGGCGCACCGCCCGGGCATCGACGTCGTCCTGGCGGATCCGGTGGGCAGCATCCTCGCGGCGCACCTGCGGGGCGAGCCGGAGGTGGGCGGCTCCTACCTCGTCGAGGGCATCGGGGGCGACTTCCTGCCGCCGCTGCTCGACTTCGACGTCCTCGACGGTGCCTACGAGGTCGGCGACGTCGAGGCCGCCGCCCACCTCGACACGCTGCGCGGGGCGGGGATCGACGTGGGCAGCTCGGCGGGCACCGCGATCGGCGCGGCCGTGGCATACCTGTGGGAGCACCCGGGCCGGACGGTGTGCGCTCTGCTCGCCGACGCGGGGGATCGCTACCGCGAGACCTGGCACGACGAGGAGTGGCTCGCCGACCACGGGCTCCCGTTCACCCCGTCGTCCTGATCACGGGGCCCCCGGCTCCGTGGCCGGGTGCGGGTCCCGAAGTCGCTCGGCGTCGTCGTGGAACTGGTCGATCCACCGCAGGCCCTGGGCGTGACCGGCCCGCGCGGAGGGCGGCCGGGATGCCGGATCCATGTGGTTGACGCCCATCGCGGCCCGGGACTCGGTGTCGGGCGTGATGACCACGACCTGGCTGCCCTGGCCGCGCAGGGACTCGACCTGGCTCGCGAGGTCCGCACCCGGTGGCCGCCGCAGGCCCTCGAACTGGCCCGCCGGGTCGACCGCCCGCGTCGGCGTCCGGCTCCGTCCGCCGAGCGGGGCGAGCACGAGGACGGTCGCGTATCCCGCGGCGAGGTCGGCGTTCTCGCTCGACCGGACCCCGCCGTCGATGTAGTGGCCGCCGTTGACGGGGTGGGTCGGAGCCAGGCCGGGCAGGGCACAGCTCGCCGCCACCGCGTCGGCCAGGTCGACGCCGCAGTCGCGGTCGAAGGCGGCCAGGTCGCCGGTGTGCGCGTCGAGGGCGACGACGATCATCGGCCGGTCCGGCCAGTCGAGGCTCGGCAGCCGGGACGCGACGACCGCGCGTCGATGCGCCACTCCGGCTCCCAGGACGGCGTCGCTCTCCAGCCCGAACGCACCCATCTCGCGGTGCAGCTCGGCTGCCGAGGTGGCGGTAGTGCCGATGGACCGCATGCGCTCGAACACCGTCGCCATGGGCAGGGCGGGGGGCCTGGATCGGGCAGACGGCGGCTGGTGCCCGCCGGCCGGTCGAGCGGGCGGGTCCAGCACCGCGGCGAGCAGCCGGGCCGGTGGTATGCCGCTGCACACCTGGGCCGCCGCGGTGGCGCCCCCCGACGTGCCGATGACGAGGTCGGCGGTCGTCGTCAGGTCGAGGCCGGCCTCGGCCAGACCGGCGACGATGCCGATCTCCCAGGCGTTCCCGGCTGCACCGCCGCCGCCGAGGACCAGTGCGAGGTCGTGAGCCACCCGGCCATCCTGCCCGTCCGCAGGTCCCTCCTGCCAGCGGTTTTCCGCCCGTGGGCTCACTGCGAGCCGCGGGGTCAGTCCTCCGCGTGGGACGTCGACAGGCCGTCGGCGACGAGGCCCAGACCGATGCCGAGCATCCAGACGTCCTTGGAGACCGCCGTGCCCTGCTGGGTAGGCCAGATGCTGCCCGGCTTGTGGAGGCCGTCGGTGCGCAGGTACATCGCCACGAGGGCGCCCGAGAAGCCGGTCAGGGCCGCGCCCGCGAGCGCCGGCGGCACGAGCGGGGTGAGGAGTGCCGCGCCCACCGCCATCTCGCCCACCGCGAGCAGCTTGAGGAACTGTGCCGGCTTCATCGTCGCGAACACCGGGAACGCCCCCGAGGCCATGCCGTGGATGGCCGCCGCCTGCTCCTCGCCGCCGTGCCACTTCTCCCAGCCCGTGTGGAAGATGAAGGCCCCGGTGGCCACCCGGGTCGGCACGGTACGCAGTCTCATCGGACCTCCCAGCACAAGACGGTCATTCCTCTCCCGACTGTACGCCCCGGTCCGCCCTCGGACGTGACCGCAGGCCTCGGGAGGCCTCAGGAGGACTCGGGGCTCCGGAGCTGCGGGGTGTCCGGCGGACCGTCCGGCGGGGTGTCCGGGGGCGTGGCGGTGGTGCGGTAGGTGATCGTGACCACGAGCGAGGCGCCCGCCGAGCCCGACGCCACGATCACCGAGCCGGTCGTCGCGAACCTCAGCCCGAACTCGACCGCCACCTCGTCGGGGCGCCGCGCCCGCTGCCCGATCGCGTCGACCGACGCGGCCACCTTCACCGCGAGCTCGGACAGGACGTCCCCGGCCGCGTCGAAGGCGTCCAGGACCTTCTGGGCCACGGCCACGCCCGCCGGCTCCGTTCCCGGCGGCACCACCGCCTCGACCCACACCGACCCCTCGCCCAACCGGGCCTGCACCAACCGCGTCGCCGTCATGACCCGCATCGTGGCAGATGCCCGGGGAGATGGGGGAGGCCCGTTGACAGGCCGGCCGAGAGTCTCTATCTTCTCCTACTAATTCTTAGTGCGATTAGAAAGGGGGAGCGCGTGCTGGTCGGTGTCGACGTCGGCGGGACGAAGACCCATGTCGTCAGGGACGACGGGGCGTCCCTCCGGCACGACGTCGTTCCCACGCGCGCGTGGCAGCGCACCAGCCTGTTCGACGCGCGTGACGTCGCGGCACTGGTCGACATGGCCCGGGCGGGAGGTGGCGACGACCCGGACGACGTCATGGTCATCGGTGCCCACGGGTGCGATGCCCCCCACCAGATCGAACGACTGACGTCACAGGTGCGCAGGCACTGGAGCGGACGGCTGCTCGTCGTCAACGACGCCGAGCTCTTGGCGCCGGCCTGCGGCCTGGACGACGCGATCTGCGTCGTGGTGGGCACCGGGTCCATTGTGGTGGGCCGCACCGCCGACGGATCGCTGGTCCAGGTGGGCGGGCACGGCTGGATGCTCGACGACTTCGGCAGCGCACCCGGCCTGGCGCGCGAGGCGGTCCGGGCCGTGGCCTGCGCGACCGACACGCGCACCCCGAGGGACGGGCTCGCGGAGCTGCTCATGGAGCGGCTCGAGGTCTCCTCGGAGGTGGACCTCGTCCATCGCTTCACGACCGACGCCGACATCGTCGGATGGGCCCGGATGGCACCCCTGGTGTTCGCCGCCGCCGCCGCCGGATCGGCGCTCGCCGCGAAGGTCGTCGCCGAGGCCGCGGGCCGGCTCGCCGCCCAGGTCGCCCTCGCCCACCGCCATGGCGCGGTCGGCGACACCGTGGTCACCGCGGGCGGCATCGTCGTCAACCAACCACGCCTGGTGGCCGAGCTGGAGGCCGCGATCGGCCGCCTCGGGCTGCCGCTGACCCTCCGACTTCTCGACGACCCGCCCGTCCTGGGCGCACTCGAGCTCGCGCGCCGCGTCCTCGGGCCCGGCGACCCATTCCGTCCATCGAGTCCAGCAACGAAGGAGTCCTGATGACCCAGACCATCTCCCGGCGGACGGCGCTGATCGGAGGCCTGGCAGCCCTGCCCCTCGCCGCCTCGGCCTGCAGCGTCACCGGCGCCAGCAGCAGCAAGGGCAAGGCCGGGTCCGGCACCGGCACGATCAACGCCCTCTTCATGAAGCAGGCCGGATACTCCGAGGACGACATCCGCGGGATGATCGCCTCGTTCCAGCAGGCGAACCCTCACATCACGGTCAACCCGACGTTCGTCTCCTACGAGGCGCTGCACGACAAGATCGTCACGTCCGCGGCAGCCGGCACCTACGACGTGGAGCTCATCGACGTCATCTGGCCCGCGGAGTTCGCCTCCAAGGGACTCATCACCGACGTGACGGACCGGATGCCCGGCAGCTGGAAGACCGAGATGCTCGGCGGAGCGCTCAACACGGCCGAGTACAAGGACCGGTACTACGGCGTCCCGTGGGGGCCCTCGACCAAGCTCTTCTACTACAACTCCGACATGCTCGAGAAGGTGGGCGCGACCCCCGCCGACCTCGGCACCTGGGACGGAGTCCTCGCCGTCGCCAAGAAGCTCAAGGCCCAGGGCATCTCCAAGTTCCCCCTCGCCTGGAGCTGGGGCCAGGCGGAGGCGCTCATCTGCGACTACGCCCAGCTGCTCGGGGCCTTCGGCGGGTCCTTCACCGACCCCAGCGGCAACCTGCAGCTCGACACCGCCGCCGGCGTCACGGCGCTGACGTGGATGAAGCAGACCCTCGACGACGGTCTGAGCAACCCCGGGTCCACGACGTTCCTCGAGGACGACGTGTCGAAGTCGATGGCCCAGGGCAGCACGGCCTTCTCCCTCAACTGGGACAGCACCTACCGCGACCTCAACGACTCCAGCATCTCCAAGATCGTCGGGAAGAACGGCGTGCTGCCCACTCCCCAGGGACCGACGGGCAAGCGTCCGGGCGTCAACGGCGCCATGGCCCTGTCGATCGCCAGCAAGTCCAAGAACCAGGACGCCGCCTGGACGTTCATCACCTACGTGACGAGCGAGGCCGTCCAGGAGCGGTACATCAAGAGCAGCGCCTCCAACTGGAAGGCGAGCTACGAGAAGCCCGAGGTGATCGCAGCGAACCGGCCGGTCTTCGAGGCATACAAGGTCGCGCTGCGGGACACCATCCTGCGACCGGCCGTGCCCGACTACAACACCATCTCCCAGGGGCTGCAGGTCGAGCTGCAGAACGCACTCCTCGGCAAGAAGTCTCCCAGGAAGGCCCTCGCCGACGCCCAGGCGGAAGCGGCCAAGAGCGGGTCGTGACTGCGGTGTCGTCCGCGAGCCAGACCGCTCCGGGGGGCGGGGCGTCGGCACCGAGCCGGCGCGCCGCCCGCCGGGCGAAGCCCAGCAGCCAGGGCCGCATGGCGTTCTGGCTGTTGCTGCCCTCTGCCGTGGCCGTGTTCGGGATCGTCGTCTATCCCGTCCTGCGGACCCTCCTCATCTCCTTCTTCGAGGTCAACTCCGCGCTGGCGACGAGCACCCCGTTCGTCGGGCTCGGCAACTACACGAAGGTGCTGTCCGACCCGGACTTCTGGGCCGCGATCGGGCGGACGTTCTACTTCACCCTCACCTCTACCGCCCTCGAGCTCGTCTTCGGGCTGGCCGTCGCCGCCCTCCTCAACGCTCCGCTCCGCGGGCGCTGGATCCTCCGGACGATCGTCGTCATCCCGTGGGCCGTGCCGACGATCGTCAACGCGGCGCTGTGGAAGGGGATCTTCAACGCCCAGTACGGCGCACTCAACGGCGTCCTCTACCAGCTGGGGATCCAGCATGACTACCGCGCCTGGCTCGGCTCCCCGTTCCTCGCCATGAACGCCGTCATCGTCGCCGACGTGTGGAAGACGACGCCGCTCGTCGCCTTCTTCCTGCTCGCCGGGCTGGCCGGCATCCCGCGCGACATCTACGAGGCGGCCCGTCTCGACCGGGCCTCGCGGCTGCGGACCTTCTTCGCCATCACGCTGCCGCTGCTCACCCCCTCGGTCGCGATCGTCCTCGTGCTGCGCACCGTCGAGGCGTTCAAGGTCTTCGACATCATCTACGGGATGACCCGGGGCGGTCCCGCCAACGGCACCCAGACGATCGCCTACTACGCCTACACCACGGCCTTCTCCGACCAGAGCTACGGCGTCGGGTCGGCCATCGCCTACCTCATCGTCATGGTCATCCTCGTGCTGGCCGCCGCCTACCTGCGCGTCCTGCGCCGCTCGGAGATGAGCCTGCTATGACCCTCAGCCGCCGGGACCGCGCCCTGCTGTATGCCGCATACGTCGTCGTGGCCGTCGTCATGCTGGCCCCGTTCCTCTACATGATCGTGGCGAGCATCTCGCCCCAGGCCAACCTCATCGCCACGCCCCCAAAGTGGATCCCCCGACACATCGACTGGGACCGCTACTCCCAGATGTTCCACGGGTCCAGCTCCGCCGGGGCCACCTTCAAGGCCTCGATGGTCAACTCCACCATCGTCGCCGTGTGCACCGTCGCCATCTCCATGACCGTGGCCATCTTCGGTGCCTATGCCTTCGCCCGCCTGGAGTTCCGCGGTCGTCGGCTCACGCTCATGGTGTTCCTCGCGACCTACATGCTGCCCCAGGTCGCGCTCCTCATCCCGATGTACCTCATCCTCAACAGCCTCGACCTGCTCGACTCCAAGATCGGGCTCATCATCGTCGACTCCTCGCTCGTCATCCCGTTCACGCTGTGGATCCTCAGCAACTACTTCCTCACCGTGCCCAGGGACCTGGAGGACGCCGCGCGCGTCGACGGGTGCACCCGGATGGGTGCGCTGTTCCGCGTCATCCTGCCCAGCTCGAAGCCGGGGATCTTCGCGGCCGTCATGTTCGCCTTCCTCCTGGCCTGGGACGAGTTCATGTATGCCCTCGTGTTCACCTCCTCGACGAACTCCAAGACCGTGCCCGTGGCCATCTCCGAGTTCGCCGGGCGCTACACCACCGACTTCGGGCTCGTGGCAGCCGGCGGCGTGCTCGCCGCCCTGCCACCCGTCCTCATCGCCATCATCTTCCAGCGCTATGTCGTCAGCGGCATGGTCGCCGGAGCCGTGAAGGGGTAATCCATGGAGAAGACGACATTCGCCGAGGCCCTCGCGGCCCAGCCGGACAACCTGGAGGTGTCCGTCCGCGAGGTCGGCGCCGCCCTCGCCGCGCAGGACCTTCCCCCGTGGCAGCGGACGGACACCGTGTCCGTCGTGGCCATGGGGGCCTCCACCCACTCCGGCGAGGCGCTCGTCGCGGCACTGCGCCGAGCGGGCAGGTTCGGGGTCAACCTCAACGCCGCCGACATCGCCCACGCGCCGGTCGATCTCGTCCCCGGCGACCACTTCCTGCTCGTCTCCGAGTCGGGACGCTCGCCCGAGCCCGTCGACGCCGCCGCGCACCTCACGGCCGGCCGCCGCATCGCCGTCACCAACGACCCCGGCGCGCCGCTGGCAGCGCTCGCCGACCACGTCCTGCCCCTGGGAGGTTGGGACGACTCCCGCGTCTACACCTCCGGGTTCACCGCCACCCTGCTCGCGTATGCAGCCCTGCTGCGGCACCAGCTCGGTGCGGGGGCGGCCGGCGACCCCCGCCTCGTGCCCGACCTGCTCCGGCGGGCCGCGGACGCCTGGTCCTCCCAGGTGTCCGCCGCCGCAACGCTGTTGCGCGACGCACGAGCCGTCGACGTGGTCGCCCAGGGGATCTCCCTCGCGGCGGCGGGGGAGGGCGCGCTCATGCTCCGCGAAGGTGCGCGGCTGCACGCCACCGCCTTCGACACCTATCAGTACATCCACGGGCCGATGGAGTCGCTGGGGGAGGGCTCTGCCCTCGTCGTCCTCGGGGACGCGCGCGAGCTGCCCGTCGTCGACCTGGCCGTCGCCCGTGGCATACCGACCGTGCTCGTCACCGCCGCTCCCGCCGGACTCACGGTGCCGGCCAGCGACCGGCTGGTCGTCTGGGAGCCGCCCGCCGGCGCGACCGACGTCTCCCGGGCCGTCCTGGAGACGGCGTTCCTGCAGCACCTCACGCTCGAGCTCACCCATAGGCTGGGCCTCGACATCGACGAGTTCCTCTTCGACCAGCCCGACACGAAGCTGGCATCGACGCAGGCGGACTGACGAGCGGCCCGGGAGGCGGCGTGAGTGACACCAGCACCAAGCACCGCCGCCGGACCGCCACCACCAGAACCGTCGCCTCCATCAACCAGGGTGTCATCATCCGAGCCCTGCGGGACCACGGGCCGCTCTCCCGCCAGCGGATCGGCGACCTGACCGGCCTGAGCCCGGCCACGGTCAACCGGCTCACCGCTGCGATGCTGCAGGAGGGCCTCCTCGTCGTCGACGGACAGGAGCCGTCGACCGGGGGGAGGCCCTCGCTCATCCTGCGCTACACCGGCGGCCCCCGGCGCGTGGTCTCCCTCCACCTCCGACGGGGCGAGGTCCGCGGCGCCCTCGTCGACTTCGACGGGAACATCGTGACTCGGGAGACGGTCACCTTCTCCGGCCGTGCACGGCAGAGCCGCGCCACCGTCGAGCACCGGATCCAGGACGTCCAGGCCCTGCTCCATGGCCTCGTCACGCAGGCCGACAGCGCCGGAACCCCTTGTCAGGCCATCGGGTTGGCCGTCCCGGGTGTGGTGACCGGCACCGAGGGGGGTGTCGGGGTCCTGCCCGAGCTGGGCTGGCACCAGGTCCCTTTCCTGGAGGAGCTGACTGCTCACACCACGCTGCCCGTCGTCGTCGAGAACGACGCGAACGCGCTCGCCTACGCCGAGTCCGTCGCCGGTGCCGGCGCGGGCATGGACAGCGTCGTCGGGCTGCTGCTCGACAACGGGATGGGCTCGGGGATCATCACGCAGGGCGCCATCCACCGCGGGAGGCACGGGGAGGCCGGTGAGATCGGCTACCTTCTCATGGACCGGTCCTCCCTGGGGAAGTCGTATGCGGAGCTGGGGGATCTGGAGGACCGCGTCGGCTCCGAGGCGCTCACCCGGGAGGCTCACCGCCGCGGCATCTCCGTGCCTCGTGGGCGCCGCCTCACGGCACACGACGTGATCGACCTGGCCGCAGGGGGGAACGCCGAGGCCTCCGTCATGCTCGACGAGATCCTCGACATGGTCGCCATGGCCGTCGCCGCCATCAGCGTCATCGTCGACCCCGACGTCATCGTCGTCGGCAGCGGCCTGACGCAGGACACCGACGACATCCTCGCCAAGATCGAGCAGCGGCTGCGCGGCCGGATCCTGCGGGTGCCCCGGCTGGTTCCCTCGGCGCTCGGCCAGGACGCCGTCCTGCGTGGCGTCGCCGAGCTCGCGATCCGGGTCGTCGACGACGCCGGCCTGCCCGCTCCCCGCTGACGGGGAGCCGGGGCCGTCATCTCGATGTGCGTGTCGGGCAGGAGTGGGAGTAGGGGCGGGAGCCGACGTAGGTCGCCCACTCGCTTCGCGTGAGGTCGCCTCCCGCGGCGCGGCAGATGTCGGCCACCCAGTCGCTCGGCGCGGCAGGCATCGTGAAGCCGCGCTGCCCGGTGGGTCCGGAGCCGGCGCGGGTGTCCGGCAGGAGGCCGGCGAGGGATCCGTCGGGGGTGAACCACGCGTCCCAGGACGCGGTCGAGTCCCCCTGCGGGGCAGGCAGGGTCGGCCCCTCCTGCGCCAGGGATGCGGCGTCCCAGAACTGCAGGCGCCCGTCGGTGCTCCCGGTCACGATGGTCCGGTCGTCGGGGCTGACGGTGACCGAGGTGACCGAGCCGGGCGCCCCGGCGAGGGTCCGGGCGACGCGACCCAAGGAGGCGCCGCGCAGCGCGTCGAGGGCGCCGTCGGCGGCCACGACGGCCAGGACGGTGCCGTCCGGCGACCAGCCGACCCGCTCCGGCTCGTCCTCTCCGAGCCCGGCCTGCGCCACCAGACGCCCGGTCGTCGTGTCGAGCAGGCCGACCCGGGAGTCGGCGGCGGACCCGGTGAGGGTCGGCGCGGCATACGGCGAGCTGGGCTGTCCCACCGCCGGACCCGGGTCCCGACCGACCACGAGCAGGCGTCCGGAGCGGTCGAGGTGCCAGGCCTCGACATCGACCCGTGAAGCGTCCGAGCCGCTCCACCGCACGGGCCAGGTGGTCCACCGCCGGGTCGAGAGGTCGAGCGCGCCGATCGTGTGGGGGCCGACGGCGGCATACAACAGCCGACCGTCCGGGCTCAGCGCGGCGTGGGCGGAGGACGCGGAGGACGCGGAGGGCGCGGAGGGCGCGGACCTGCCCGAGGGAGCGGGCGCGGACACGGTCGTCAGCAGCCGCCCGGACGCCAGGTCGTAGACCTCCCAGCGCCCGCCGTGCCGCGCGTCGCCGACGCTGACGACGGCCCGACGGTGGTCGGCGGAGAGGTCGACACCGGCGGGGCGGCCAGCGCCGGGCAGGGCCAGCGGGTAGGACCGGATCCGCAGGGGGCTCGCGGACAGGTCCAGGGTGACGAGCCGCGCCGGCCCGGCGGCGGGACGGGTCCACCCGGCCAGGAGGTCGCCGGCCTGGGCGGCCACGTGCGGTGCCGTGACCGTCTCGGGCTCGAGCGAGAGCAGGGACTGCGGTCCGCTGAGGTCCCAGGCGGTCACGCCCCCGCGGCCGTCGACGGAGTAGAGGAAGCTGGTCAGCCCGCTCGACAGGATGAGTGCCGTGGCGGGCGAGGCCGACAGCAGCACGGTCCGCACGGCGCCGGTCGCGGTGGAGGAGACCGTGATCCGGCCGTCCGACGACGCGACGGCGACCTGCGTCCCGTCGGCGGCGAAGGCCATGGTGGTGACCGGCGTCGCCGTGGTGGGCAGCGCGAGGGGCGGCCCGGCCCGGGTGCCGCGGAGCGGCACGAGACGCACGAGGCGAGGGCTGCGCGGGGCGTCGTCGGGCACGACGGCGAGGGTCCGGTCGTCCGGCGACATCGCGACGAGCGTCGTGTCGGTGACGCGCGGCCCGGGCAGCCGAGCCGTCGTCGCCGTGAGCCTCGCCCGGCGAGGGTCGACGCGCACGGCCCGACCCGACGTGGTGAGCGCCACGATCACGTGCCCACCGGCGACGACCTGGACGACGGGCGACGTCGTGTCCCATCGACGGGGCGACGAGCCCCACCGGGTCGTGTCGTAGATCGCCAGTCGCGTTGCCGCGCCCCGGGATCCGGCTCGCTCGGCCACGGCGACCCAGCGCCCGTCACCGGTGATCGCGGTCGTCGTGGCAGCCCCGGTGGGAGGAGCCGCGGCGGTGGTGAGGACGCGCTCGACGCTCCCGGGCCACGCGGTGAGCACGGTGACTCTCCCGTCGTCGCCGGCCGTCACGAGCTCGGCGCTCCGGGTCAGGGTGGTGGGCCGCCCGGTGAACCCGACGAGCCGGTCGGCTCGCACGGGGAAGCTGCCGTCGATCCGCAGGAGGCTGGTGTCGAGGTCGACGAGCCGGTCGTCGGTCGTGAGGAGGTAGAGGTCCAGGTCGCCGGGCCGGTTGAGCAGCGACCGGGCCGTGCTGGGCAGGGAGACGTGCCATGCCGCGCCGTTGCCGCCGGCGAGGGCTGCCAGGAGGGCGCCGCGGGTCGGGGGCGAGTCCTCGAGGCGGTATGCCGTGACGGCGAGCAGCCCGGCGATCCGCTGG
>JBDIAL010000044.1:0-19596 GCA_039812405.1 Nostocoides sp. | reverse complement strand
CCTCGAGGACGACGGCCCGCCGCGGCTCGACGCCGAGCTGTCGTGCCGCGTGGAGGAAGGTGTCGGGGGCCGGCTTGCCGGGCAGCCCGTGCCGGGCGGCGACCGCCCCGTCGACGACGATCCCGAACCGGTCCGCGAGCCCGGCCGCCGCGAGGACGGCCGGCGCGTTCCGCGAGGAGGAGACGACGGCCATGGCGACCCCGCGGTCGCGCAGGGCGTCGAGCAGCGCGACGGACCCCGCATACGGACGGACGCCCTCGGTCCGCAGGATCCGGGCGAACTCGGCGTTCTTGCGGTTCCCCAGCCCGCACACGGTGTCCGCCGCGGGCGGGTCGTCGACGGTGCCGTCCGGCAGGGTGATGCCGCGGGAGGCGAGGAAGGACCGGACGCCGTCGTAGCGGGGCTTGCCGTCGACGAAGGCGAAGTAGTCCCGGTCGGTGTAGGGGGACCCGCCCTCGCCGCGCTCCCGCAGGAAGGCGTTGAACATGGTGTCCCAGGCGTGCATGTGCACCTCGGCCGTCGGCGTGAGGACGCCGTCGAGGTCGAAGAGGGCCGCGTCGTGGTCGTTCCAGGTCACCTGGCAGAGCGTAGAAGCACGACGCGCTCCCGTGGGGGATCAGGGCTCGTTCAGGGTCGGGTCGGGGTGATAACCCGTGGGCGGGTGTCACCGGATCGTGGTTCGCTGGACGTCATGCATCAGCGGATCGCGGGCCGGCTCACCGGTCGAGTCACCACGTGGCTCGTCCTCGCCTTCTGGCTCGTCGTCGTCGGCGTCGCGAGCGGGTATGCCGGGAAGCTCACCTCGATCCAGAACAACGAGGCCTCCTCGTGGTTGCCCGCCTCCGCGGAGTCGACGCGCGCCCTCGACAAGCTCGCGCCCTTCCAGGACGAGAACGACATCCCGACGGTCGTCGTCTACGAGCGGACGAGCGGGCTGACGGCCGCCGACCTCGAGGCGGCGAGGGCCCAAGCGGCCCGGCTGCAGCAGCTCGACGGCGTCGTCGGCAAGGTCGTCGGGCCCGTCCCGTCGCAGGACAAGCAGGCCATGCAGACGATCGTCACGTTCAACTTCGGCAAGGACGGCTGGAGCCGGATGCCCGACGTCGCGGACGAGGTCCGCGCCATCGCCCCCTCGGGGGACGGCCTCTCCGTCCACGTCACGGGGGCGGGCGGACAGGCCGCGGACTCCGCGGAGGCCTTCGAGGGACTCGACAGCACGTTGCTGTTCGCGACGGCCGGCGTCGTCATCGTCATCCTCCTGCTGACCTACCGCAGCCCCGTCCTGTGGCTGTTGCCCGTCGTCAGCGCGGGGGTGGCGCTCACCGTCGCGCAGGGCGTCATCTATCTCGCGGCCAAGCACTTCGATCTCACCGTCAACGGGCAGAGCCAGGGCATCCTCACCGTCCTGGTCTTCGGGGCGGGGACCGACTACGCCCTGCTCCTCGTCGCCCGCTACCGGGAGGAGCTGCGCCGCCACGAGGACCGGCACGAGGCGATGGCCTTCGCCCTCCACCGGGCCGCGCCGGCGATCGTCGCGAGCGGGGCCACCGTCATCCTCGGGATGCTCTGCCTGCTCCTCGCCGAGATGAGCTCGACGGCCGGGCTCGGTCCGGTCGCGGCTATCGGCATCGCCGTCGGCCTGCTCGTCATGATCACCCTCCTGCCCGCGCTCCTGGTCATCTGTGGACGCTGGGTCTTCTGGCCGGCGCGTCCCTCCTTCGGCTCCGTGGAGCCCACCTCGCGGGGCGTCTGGGCGAGGGTCGGCCGGCGGATCTCCCGGGCACCCCGGAAGGTCTGGGTCGTGACGGCCGTGCTCCTCGCCGTCGCGAGCCTCGGCATCGTCAGGCTCGACGCGACCGGCCTGACGACCGCCGAGTCGTACACCAAGCAGTTCGACTCGGTCCTGGGCCAGCAGGTCCTCACGCGGCACGGCCTCGCCGACACCTCCAGCCCGCTCATGGTCGTCGCCGACGCAGGCCACGGCCGGCAGGTGGCCGACGCGCTGAAGGGCATCGAGGGCGTCGTCGAGGTCGACGACCCGGTGGTCAAGAACGGCGTCGCCTTTGTCGCCGCGCCCATCGCCGGCGACGCGACGTCCCAGGCCGCCTTCGACACCGTCGAGCGGGCTCGGGACGCCGTCCATGCCGTGCCCGGCGCGCACGCGCTCGTCGGGGGCGCGAGCGCGCTCCAGCTCGACGTCGAGAACGCCTCGAACCGCGACAACCACGTCGTCATCCCGGCCGTGCTGCTCGTCGTCTTCCTCATCCTCATGGTGCTGCTGCGGGCCCTCGTCTCGCCGCTGCTGCTCGTCGGCACAGTCGTGCTGTCCTTCGGCGCCGCGCTCGGGCTGTCGGCCCTGCTCTTCCACTACGTCCTCGGCTTCGCGGGGGCCGACGCGTCGATGCCGCTCTTCGTCTTCGTCTTCCTCGTCGCGCTCGGCATCGACTACAACATCTTCCTGATGACCCGGGTCCGGGAGGAGACGACGACACGGGGGACGCGTCAGGGCTCGCTCGTCGCGCTCGCCGCGACCGGTGGGGTCATCACCTCCGCCGGCCTCGTCCTCGCCGCGACCTTCCTCGTCCTGTCGACCATGCCGCTCGTCGCGTTCGTCGAGATCGGGGTCGCCGTGGCCCTCGGGGTGCTCCTGGACACTCTCATCGTCCGGTCGGTCCTCGTCACCGCCCTCAACCTTGACCTGGGAAGCCGCATCTGGTGGCCGAGCACCCTCGACAGACCCGGTCCCGGACGCCACGTCGCGACCCCTCTCCGGGCCACCGAGCCGGGGAATGAGGACGAGCGGGTGCGCGTTTAGGAGACGGTGTGCCCGTCTGGCACACTTGACCGCTGGACCGGTTCACGGCATGCCCGCCAGGGCAGGGTCTGCATCGAGGCGATGGACCCGCCGACCCGGACGACCTCCAAGGAGCGCTCGCACATGAAGAAGGACATCCACCCGCAGTACGTCGAGACCACGGTGACCTGCACCTGTGGCAACACGTTCACCACGCGCAGCACGGCCAAGAACGGCGTCATCCACGCCGAGGTCTGCAGCGCCTGCCACCCGTTCTACACGGGCAAGCAGAAGATCCTCGACACCGGTGGCCGCGTGGCCCGGTTCGAGGCGCGCTACGGCAAGAGGGCCGCAGCCAAGTAGCCTCCGTCCGCCCGTCCGAGACACCGCAGGAGGCGCCCGTGCTCGAGTCCGCGCAGGCGCTCGTCGACGAGCACGCCGGCCTGGAACGGCTGCTCGCCGACCCCGCCGTCGTCTCCGACCCGGACCGGCTGCGCGAGGTCAACAAGCGGTATGCCGCGCTCGCCCCGACGGTGTCGGCATACCGGGCCTGGCGCGCGGCGACCGGGGACCTGGCCGCCGCGCGGGAGCTCGCGGCCGACGACGAGGGGTTCGCGCAGGAGGTGCCGGGCCTCGAGGCCGCGGCGCACGAGGCGGAGGAGCGCCTGCGGCGGCTGCTGCTGCCCCGTGACCCCGACGACGACCGCGACGTCATCCTCGAGGTCAAGGCGGGCGAGGGCGGGGAGGAGTCGGCGCTGTTCGCCGGGGATCTGCTGCGGATGTACCTGCGCTACGCCGAGCAGCGCGGCTGGCGGACCGAGGTCATCGACGCGACCGAGTCCGACCTCGGGGGGTACAAGGACGTCCAGGTCTCCGTCAAGGCCCGGACCGCCCCCCAGCCCGGGGAGGCGCCGTGGGCCCGCCTGAAGTACGAGGGCGGGGTGCACCGGGTCCAGCGCGTCCCCGTCACCGAGAGCCAGGGCCGCATCCACACCTCCGCCGCCGGGGTCTGGGTCATGCCGGAGGCCGAGGACGTCGAGGTCACCATCGACCCGAACGACCTGCGGGTCGACGTCTACCGCAGCAGCGGCCCGGGCGGCCAGTCGGTCAACACGACCGACTCGGCGGTCCGCATCACCCACCTGCCGACCGGGCTCGTCGTCTCCTGCCAGAACGAGAAGTCCCAGCTGCAGAACCGTGAGGCGGCGATGCGAGTCCTGCGCGCCCGGCTCCACCAGCTCGCGCAGGACGAGGCGGACGCCGAGGCCAACGCGGCCCGCCGCTCCCAGGTCCGCACCGTCGACCGCTCCGAGCGGATCCGCACCTACAACTTCCCGGAGAACCGCGTGAGCGACCACCGCACCGGCTTCAAGGCATACAACCTCGACCACGTCCTCGACGGCGACCTCGACCCGGTCGTCCAGTCCGCCGTCGACGCCGACGAGTCGGCCCGGATGGCGGCCCTGGCGGAGAGGGCGTGAGCGGCGGGCTGCACGCCGCGGTGCGGGAGGCGACCGCACGGCTCGCCGCCGCCGGCGTCCCCTCGCCCGAGGTCGACGCCGTCGCGCTCGCGGCTCACGTCCTTCGGGTCGGGACCGCCGAGGTGCGCCGGGCGATGGTGCTCGGCGACCCGGCGCCGGACGGCTACGACGAGCTGGTCGCCGAGCGGGCGCGCCGGGTGCCGCTGCAGCACCTCACGGGGCGGGCCGGCTTCCGCGGCATCGAGCTGCGGGTCGGGCCGGGGGTCTTCACGCCGCGCCCGGAGACCGAGGTCGTCGCCGGGATGGCCGTCGAGGCCGCCCGGGCCCTCGCGGCCGGCGGGGAGCGCACCCCTGTCGTCGTCGACCTGTGCACCGGCTCGGGCGCCATCGCCCTCGCCGTCAAGGACGAGGTGCCGGAGGCCGACGTCCACGCCGTCGAGCTGAGCCCCGAGGCGTATGCCTGGGCGGTCGCCAACCGCGACGCCCTCGCCCTCGAGGTCGACGTCCGGCTCGGCGACGCGACGACCGCGTTCGCCGACCTCGCGGGCACCGTCGACGTCGTCGTGAGCAACCCCCCCTACATCCCCGCCGGGATGGAGCCGGTCGACCCCGAGGTCCGCGCCCACGAGCCCAGCGTCTCGCTCTACGGCGGCGGCGACTCGGGGCTGTCGATCCCGCTCGCCGTCGCGGCCCGCGCCGCGCTCCTCCTGCGGCCCGGCGGCCGGCTCCTCATGGAGCACGCCGACACCCAGGGCGAGACGCTGCCCGCGGGCCTGCGAGCGCTGGGCGGGTGGGACGACATCGGCGACCATGCGGACCTCAACGGCCGCCCCCGCGTCACCTCCGCGGTGCGCGCCACCCGCTGAGCCCCGGCGTCCCCGGCGCCACCCGGCTCACCCTGCACGGCGACCCGTGCAGGGGGGCCTACGCTGGGACGTCGTGAGTCCTGTGTTCGACTGCTCCACCCCGCAGGGGCGGGCCGAGGGGGTGCAGCGGGCGACCGAGGCCGTCCGCGCCGGCAAGCTCGTCGTGCTCCCCACCGACACCATCTACGGCATCGGCTGCGACGCGTTCACCGCGAGCGCGGTCGCCGACCTGCTGGCGGCCAAGGGCCGCGGCCGGGAGATGCCGCCGCCCGTCCTCGTCGCCGAGGCGCGGACCGTCGACGGCCTGGCCATCGACGTCCCGGACTATGCCCGGGCGCTCATCGAGGAGTTCTGGCCGGGCCCGCTGACCCTCGTCCTGAAGTCGCAGCCGTCGCTCCACTGGGATCTCGGGGAGACGAACGGCACCGTCGCGGTCCGGATGCCGGACGACGAGCTGGCCCTGGAGCTGCTGCGGGAGATCGGGCCGATGGCCGTCAGCAGCGCGAACCGGACCGGCTACCCGGCCGCGCGCGACATCCTCGATGCGGCCACCCAGCTCGGCGCGAGCGTGTCGGTCTACCTCAACGCCGGACCGGCCCGGGGCGGCCTCGCCTCGACGATCGTCGACTGCACGGGTGAGGAGCCCGAGGTGCTGCGCGAGGGCGCCCTCGGCGCGGATGCCGTCGAGGCGGTCGTCGCGCGCGTCCGGGAGGCGGCCGAGCCGGAGCCGGCCAGCGCCGAGCCGGAGCGGGACGGCGCCGAGCCGGAGCGGGACGGCGCCCCGGCGGACGCCTCCGACCCCCTAGAGTTCACGATCACCCCACCAGCAAGGAGAGCCGCCCCCATGAGTGACACGTTCTACGGATCCGACTTCGACGCCCTGGAGGCGCTCGACCCCGACATCGCCGGGGTCCTGCTGTCCGAGCTCGGTCGCCTGCGCGGTGGGCTGCAGCTCATCGCGAGCGAGAACATGTCGTCCCCCGCGGTGCTCACCGCCCTCGGCTCGACGCTGTCGAACAAGTATGCCGAGGGCTACCCCGGCCGCCGCTACTACGGGGGGTGCTCGGAGGTCGACAAGGCCGAGAACCTCGCGATCGAGCGGTGCAAGGCCCTCTTCGACGCCGACCATGCGAACGTCCAGCCGCATTCCGGCGCGAGCGCGAACCAGGCCGTCTACGGTGCCTTCCTCCAGCCGGGCGACAAGATCCTCGCCATGAGCCTGCCGCACGGCGGCCACCTCACCCACGGGGCGAAGGTGTCCTTCTCCGGCAAGTGGTTCGAGCCGGTGCCCTACCACGTCGACAAGGACACCGAGGACATCGACTACGACGAGGTCGAGCGGCTCGCCAAGGAGCACCGGCCCAAGGTCATCCTCGCCGGCGGCTCGGCCATCCCTCGGCTCATCGACTTCGCCCGGTTCCGGGCCATCGCCGACGAGATCGGCGCGATCTTCTGGGTCGACGCCGCCCACTTCATCGGCCTCGTCGCCGGCAAGGCGATCCCGAGCCCCGTGCCGTTCGCCGACGTCGTCTCCTTCACGACCCACAAGGTGCTCCGCGGCCCGCGCTCGGGTGCCATCGTGTGCCGCGCGGAGCACGCCGCGGCCATCGACAAGGCCGTCTTCCCGATGATGCAGGGCGGCCCGCAGATGCACACCATCGCGGCGAAGGCGGTCAACTTCAAGGAGTGCGCGACGACGGAGTACCAGGCGTACGCCGCCCAGGTCGTCGCCAACGCCGACGTCCTCGCGACCGAGCTCGGGACTTACGGCATCCGGCCCACGACCGGTGGCACGGACACCCACCTGTCGCTCCACGACCTCCAGCCGGTCCTCGTGACGGGCATCGACGCCGAGGCGCGCTGCGACGCGGCGGGCATCACGCTCAACAAGAACGCCATCCCCTTCGACCCGCAGAAGCCCAACATCGCCTCCGGCATCCGGGTCGGCACGCCGTGCGTCACGACCCAGGGCATGGGCACCGACGAGATGCGGGTCATCGCCCGACTCATCGCGACCGCGGTCACCACGGGCGACGCCGACCCCGCCCACCCCGTCTCCCAGGAGGTGCGGGCCGAGGTGACCGACCTGGTGACCCGCTTCCCGGCATACCCGCGCTGACGGAAGGGGACCGCCGGGGCGGGCAGCGTGCGCGAGTACCTCTTCGTCATCGTCGTCGCGGCGATCGTCACGTATGCCGCGACGCCCCTGATGCGATGGCTCGCGGTCCGCTTCAAGGCCTACACGCCGGTCCGGGACCGGGACGTCCACAGCGTCCCGATCCCGCGGCTCGGTGGCGTCGCGATGCTCCTCGGCTTCGCGGCCGCGGTCGTCGTCGCGAGCCATCTGCCCTTCCTCACCCAGGTCTTCACGACAGGTGAGGTGTGGGGGGTGCTCGCCGGCGGCGCGCTCGTGTGCCTCGTCGGCGCGATCGACGACGTCCACGAGCTGTCGGCGCTCACCAAGCTGGCGGGCCAGCTCATCGCGGCCGGGATCATGGCCTTCCAGGGGGTCCAGCTCTTCTCCCTGCCGCTCGGCGGCTACACGGTGCTCCCGGCGCCGATCCTCGTCACCCTGACCATCCTCGTCGTCGTCTTCACGACGAACGCGGTGAACTTCGTCGACGGCCTCGACGGCCTCGCGACGGGCATCGTGGCCATCGCGTCGGTGTCCTTCTTCGCCTACGCCTACGTCATCTCCCACACCTACAGCCCGGCGAACTACTTCACCCAGGCCGCCTTCATCGCGGCGGCCATCCTCGGGTGCTGTCTCGGGTTCCTCCCGCACAACTTCTTCCCCGCGCGGATCTTCATGGGGGACAGCGGCGCCCTCCTGCTCGGGCTCCTCGTCGCGGCGGCCTCGATCACGCTGACCGGGACCGTGAGCAGCGCCGACCTGTCGGTCAACCCGCTCCTCGCGACCTCGCTGCCCTTCGTCGTGCCCATCGCCATCATGCTGCTGCCCGCCACCGACCTGCTGTTCGCCGTCGTCCGGCGGACCCGGGCCGGGGTCAGCGTGTGGCAGCCGGACGCCAAGCACCTCCACCACCGGATGCTGCGGATCGGCCACGGCCACCGGCGCGCCGTCGTCCTGCTCTGGGCCTGGGCGGCGGTCGCCGCGATGGGGTCGGTGAGCTTCGTCTTCCTCGACGGGTGGCTGGCGCTCGCGCTCGTCGTCGTCGGCATCGTCGTCCTCGCGGCCCTCACGATGCTCCTTCCCCGCATCTCGCTGCCCGGCCACCGCCCCCGCCAGATCCCCTGAGACGTCACCCGGCATGCCCCGGGACGTCACCCGGCGTCCCGGACGCGGCGGCCGGTGGCCCGGCTCCGAGGTGTGGAGGCCGGGTCCGCGCGGCGCCGACCCCGGTGTCCACGACCCGGCGCGGGGGATGGCCTCCCGGGGGTGGACCCTGCCAAGATGGGCCGCCGGAGTCGTTTTGGGTGGGCTCCGACGCTTGTGATAGTTTTCACAAGCACCCAGACCACCCTTCGCGCGACCCGACGAGAGCCCACGACAGGCGGACCAGGATGACCGTGACGACGCCCCGGGCGGCCGCCCCCGGCGCCCCCTTCGCCGTCATGCTGCGAGGTGCGCTCCTGCCCGCGACGGTCGCCGGGGCCCTCGCCGTCCTCGTCGCCCTCGTCGTCGGGGGTGGGTCCGCCGCCCTGTCCGCCGTCCTCGGCCTCATCGTCTCCGTCGCCTTCTTCGCCAGCGGCATGATGCTCATGTCCCGGCTGGTGCGCAGCGCGAGCCCCGGAGCGTTCCTCGCCGTGGCGATGACCGTCTACCTCGGCCAGGTGCTGTTCATCCTGCTCTTCCTCATGGTCTTCATGCGCCAGGCGTGGGTGGACGGCAAGGCCCTGGGGCTCACCGCCCTCGTCGTCACCCTCGTCTGGCAGGCCGCGGCCATGGTCGCCCTGCGCCGGGGGCGGCAGCCGATCTACGACGAGCCCACGGCCGGTCCGGGGGAGGGCGCCCGATGAGCGCGTCCGTGTCGCGAGGGACCTGGGTCACACAGCAGCCCCCAGGTCTAGTACCCTTCAGCAGAGTTCAGGCACCACCCAGAGTGCAGACGACACCATGGCGCCACAGGTGCCCGGGACCGCGGTCAGCAGCGGTGACGGCCGACCCAAGCACGCGTTACGTTGAGGAGAGGCCGTGATCCTGACAGTGATGTCCGCCCAGGCCCTCGCCGGTGCGCCGGCGGAGGGTGGGGGGTTCCACACCCCGGGGGTCAGCGAGTTCTGGTGGCCGCTCGTCGGCGGCGACAGCAACTGGGCCTTCACCCGCCCCTCGCTGGTCCTCCTCCTCACCGTCGGCCTGCTCGTCTGGTTCTACCTCTCGGTGGCCCGCAAGCTGACGGTCGTCCCGAGCAAGCGGCAGTGGTTCGCCGAGCAGTCCTACGACTTCGTCCGCAACACCATCGGCCGCGACATCATCGGCAGCAAGGACTTCAAGCGGTTCCTCCCGCTGCTGTTCACGCTGTTCACGATGATCCTGTTCAACAACGTCGCCGGCGTCATCCCGTTCATCCAGTTCCCGACGTTCAGCCGCATCGGCTTCCCGATCGTCTGCACCGCCATCGTCTACGTCGTCTACCACGTGACGGCGCTCAAGGCGAAGGGCGGGCTGTTCGCCTACCTCAAGTCGCTCGTGCCCCAGGGCCTGCCGGGCTGGCTCGTGCCGATCATGTTCGTCCTGGAGTTCATCACCTACTTCTTCATCCGGCCGCTCACGCTCGCCCTGCGGCTCATGGGCAACATGCTCGCCGGTCACCTCATGCTCCTCGTCTTCATCCTCGGCGGTCAGTACCTCCTCTTCCACGGGGCCAACCTGTTCATCAACGTCTCCGGTGTCCTCTCGCTCCTCTTCGCCATCCTCATGACGTTCTTCGAGCTGCTCATCGAGTTCCTCCAGGCGTTCATCTTCACCCTCCTCGCCGCCCTCTACATCGGGGACGCCGTCTCCGAGCACCACTGACCGAGCACCACCTGCACGCCCCGACCAGCACCACCTGCACGACCAACTGAACAGATCCACCGACGACACGGGACGCAGCCCGCGGCCCGTGCCACCGAAAGGAACGGACACCATGAGCGGCAACATCGCCTTCCTCGGCTACGGTCTCGCGGCCATCGGCCCCGGTATCGGCATCGGCCTCATCTTCGCGGCATACATCAACGGTGTGGCCCGCCAGCCCGAGGCGCGCGGCATGCTCCAGACCATCGCCTTCACCGGCATGGCGCTCACCGAGGCGCTGGCCATCCTCGGTCTGGTCTTCGCCTTCGTCTTCAAGTGACAGACGGCCCCACCGACCGACAGCAGACCGAGACCGAGACCTAAGGAGGCGATGTGTTCGTCGCATCCGTGCTCACCGCCGAGACACCAGGCTGGCCGGAGAAGATCCCGCTCCTGCCGCACCCGATGGAGATCATCGTCGGCATCATCGCCTTCGCGATCCTCTACTGGGTCTACGCCAAGCACGTCGTGCCCCGGCTCGAGGAGCTGTATGCCGAGCGCTCGGCGGCCATCGAGGGCGGGATGAAGCAGGCCGAGGCGGCGCAGGCGAAGGCTCAGGCCGCGCTGCACACCTACGAGGCCCAGCTCCACGAGGCCCGGTCCGAGGGCAACCGGATCCGCGAGGACGCGCGCGCCCAGGGCGCCTCGATCGTCGCCGAGATGCGGGAGCAGGCGCAGGCCGAGGCCAACCGGATCACCGACGCGGCCAAGAAGCAGATCGACGCCGAGCGTCAGGCGGCCCTCGTCCAGCTGCGGTCCGAGGTCGGAGGCCTGTCCGCCGAGCTCGCCAGCCGCATCGTCGGGGAGTCGCTCCACGACGAGGTGCGCCAGTCCGGCATCATCGACCGGTTCCTCGCCGAGCTGGAGTCCGGGACCATCGCGCCGGAGCGGGTCGGCGCCGTCGCGTCCGCGGAGGGCGAGGCACAGCCGGCGCAGAGCGGCGAGGAGTCCTGATGCAGGGCGCGTCGCGGGCCGCGGCCGCCGCGGGCCAGCAGGCGCTCGACGCCGCCCTGGCAGCGGGCGGCGACTGGGACGCGCTCGCCGGGGACCTCTTTGGGATCGGCGGCGCCCTCGACGGGAGCCCCGCACTGCGCCGGGCGCTCACCGACCCCTCCCGGGAGGGTGACGTGAAGCGGGGCGTCGCGGGCCGCATCCTCCACGGGAAGGTGGGCGACGAGGCGCTGCAGATCGTGACGACCCTCGCCGGCCAACGGTGGAGCTCCGACCGCGACCTCGCCGACACGGTGTCCTCCCTCGCCGTGCAGACCGTCCTCGCGACGGCCGAGCGCGCCGGGCGGGCCGACGAGGTGGAGGACCAGCTCTTCCGGTTCGAGCGGACGGTCGCCGGGTCGCCCGAGCTGCGCGACGCCCTCTCCTCGCACAACCCCGACGGCGCAGGCAAGGCCGACCTCGTGAGCCGGCTGCTCGAGGGCAAGGCGGCTCCGGAGACCGTCCGGCTCGCGCGCCAGGCGGTGTCCGCGCCGCGCGGCCGCCGCTTGGAGGAGACCCTCGCCGACTATCTCGCGCTCGCCGCGACCCGCCGTGACGTCCTGACCGCCGTCGTCACCTCCGCCGTCCCGCTCTCCCCGCAGCAGGAGGCGCGGCTCGTGTCCGCCCTCGAGCGCAGCTACGGCAAGCACGTGTCCGTCCAGGGCGTCGTCGACTCCCAGGTGCTCGGCGGCATCCGGGTGCAGATCGGCGACGAGGTCGTCGACGGCACGATCCTGCGCCGTCTCGACGAGGCCCGACGCCACCTGTCCGGCGGCTGACCGGCACCCACCGCACGACCCCAAGACCACCCGCTCACGACCGCAACGACCCGCCGGTCCGCACCCGGACCGACACCCGAGGAGAAGACAACATGACGGAGCTCTCGATCCGTCCGGAGGAGATCCGGGACGCGCTGGACAACTATGTCCGGTCCTACGAGCCCGGCGCGGCCCCCCGGGAGGAGATCGGCCGCGTCGCCGACGCCGGTGACGGCATCGCCCACGTCGAAGGCCTGCCCTCGGCGATGACCAACGAGCTGCTGCAGTTCGAGGACGGCACCCTCGGCATCGCGCTCAACCTCGACGTCCACGACATCGGCGTCGTCGTCCTCGGCGACTTCTCCAAGATCGAGGAGGGTCAGGAGGTCAAGCGGACGGGGGAGGTCCTGTCCGTCCCCGTCGGAGACGCCTACCTCGGCCGGGTCGTCAACCCGCTCGGCCAGCCCATCGACGGGCTGGGTGACATCGAGACGACCGAGCGCCGCGCCCTCGAGCTGCAGGCCCCGACGGTCGTCCAGCGCAAGTCGGTCCACGAGCCGCTGCAGACCGGCCTCAAGGCCGTCGACGCGATGACGCCGATCGGCCGCGGGCAGCGCCAGCTCATCATCGGCGACCGGCAGACCGGCAAGACGACGGTCGCCGTCGACACGATCATCAACCAGAAGGAGTTCTGGGAGACCGGCGACCCTACCAAGCAGGTCCGCTGCATCTACGTCGCCATCGGTCAGAAGGGCTCGACGATCGCCTCGGTCAAGGGCACCCTCGAGGAGGCCGGCGCGATGGACTACACCACCATCGTCGCGGCACCGGCGTCCGACGCCGCCGGCTTCAAGTACCTCGCCCCCTACACCGGCTCGGCCATCGGCCAGCACTGGATGTACCAGGGCAAGCACGTGCTCATCGTCTTCGACGACCTGTCCAAGCAGGCCGAGGCCTACCGCGCCGTCTCCCTCCTGCTGCGCCGGCCCCCGGGCCGCGAGGCCTACCCGGGCGACGTCTTCTACCTGCACAGCCGGCTCCTCGAGCGCTGCGCCAAGCTGTCCGACGAGCTCGGCGCCGGCTCGATGACCGGCCTGCCGATCATCGAGACGAAGGCCGGCGACGTGTCGGCCTACATCCCGACCAACGTCATCTCCATCACCGACGGCCAGATCTACCTCCAGGCGGACCTGTTCAACGCCAACGTCCGGCCGGCCATCGACGTGGGCGTGTCCGTCTCCCGCGTCGGCGGTGCCGCGCAGATCAAGGCCATGAAGGACGTCTCGGGGCGGCTCAAGCTCGACCTGGCCCAGTTCCGCGCCATGGAGGCGTTCGCCATGTTCGCCTCCGACCTCGACCCGGCCTCCCGGGCCCAGCTGGCCAAGGGCGCGCGCCTCGTCGAGCTGCTCAAGCAGAAGCAGAGCAACCCCTACCCCGTCGAGGAGCAGGTCGTCTCGATCTGGTGCGGCACGACGGGCCAGCTGGACTCCGTCGCCGTCGAGGACGTGCGCCGTTTCGAGGCCGAGTTCCTCGACGACGTCCGCCGCAACCACAAGGGCATCCTCGACGCGATCCGCGAGACCGGCCGGTTCGAGGAGAGCACCCGGGAGGCCCTGCAGAGCGCCGTCGACACCTTCAAGCAGACGTTCGAGTCCTCGGCCGCCGAGGCGGCGGGCCGGGCGGCGGCAGCGGCCGACTCCGGCTCCGGCGCCGACGTCGAGAACGACCGGATCGTCAAGCAGAAGCAGTGACCCGCTGCCGTGCGGCACCCGCGAGGGGTGCCGCACGGCATACCACCCGACCGACCCACAGAGAGGCGGAAGCCATATGGGAGCGCAGCAGCGGGTCTACCGCCAGCGCATCCGGTCCGTCCAGGCGACCAAGAAGATCACCCGGGCGATGGAGCTCATCGCGGCCTCTCGCGTCATCAAGGCGCGCCAGCGTGCCGAGGAGGCCCGCCCGTATGCCAACGCGCTCACCCGGGCGCTGTCCGCGCTCGCGACGCACTCCCGGACCGAGCACCCGCTGACGACGGAGGTGGAGAACCCGCGACGCGCCGGCATCCTCATCATCTCCAGCGACCGCGGCCTCGCCGGCGCGTACTCGTCGGCGATCATCAAGGAGTCCGAGCGGCTCACCGAGCAGCTGCGCGAGGAGGGCAAGGAGGTCGTGCCCTACCTCGTCGGGCGCAAGGCGGTGACGTACTACACCTTCCGGCGCCGGGAGTATGCCGAGGAGTGGACCGGCTTCACCGATCAGCCGACCGTCGAGGTGGCCGACGAGATCGCCACCCGGCTCATCGGCGACTTCCTCAAGACCTACGAGGGCGGTGGCCTCGACGAGGTCCACATCGTCTTCACCCGGTTCCGCAACATGGTCACCCAGGAGCCGTGGGTGCTGCGCGTCGCCCCTCTGGAGGTCGTCGAGGGCGAGGAGCCGCCGCGTCCGGAGGACATCGTCCCGCTGTACGTCTTCGAGCCGAGCGCCGAGGAGGTCCTCGACCAGATCCTCCCGCGCTACGTGACGGCCCGGATCTGGAGCTGTCTGCTCTCGGCCGCCGCCTCGGAGCTCGCGGCCCGCCAGCGGGCCATGAAGTCGGCGACGGACAACGCCGAGAGCCTCATCAAGACCTACACCCGACTGGCCAACCAGGCCCGTCAGGCCGAGATCACCCAAGAGATCAGCGAGATCGTGGGCGGCGCCAGCGCCCTCGCCGACGCCAAGTAAGAGCGCCCTCGCCGACGTCAAGTAAGAAGGTATGGAGACACCATGACTGCCACCGTCACCGAGAACGACCAGGAGACCCGCGCCGGCGGCGTCGGCCGGATCTCCCGGATCATCGGCCCCGTCGTCGACGTCGAGTTCCCCGCGGACGCGATCCCCGAGCAGTACAACCTGCTGACGACCGAGGTCGACCTGTCCGGCCAGGGAGAGGGCGAGGGATCGGGCCGGAAGAACCTCAACCTCGAGGTCGCCCAGCACATCGGCGACAACATGGTCCGGGCCATCTCGCTGCAGCCCACCGACGGCCTCGTCCGCGGGACGGCGGTCCACGACACGGGTGGCCCGATCACCGTCCCCGTCGGCGACGTGACCCTCGGCCATGTGTTCAACGCGACGGGCGAGGTCCTCGACCTCGAGGAGGGGGAGACCCTCGACGTCACCGAGCGCTGGGGCATCCACCGCTCGGCCCCCGCCTTCGACCAGCTGGAGTCCAAGACCCAGATGTTCGAGACGGGCATCAAGGTCATCGACCTCCTCACGCCCTACGTCCAGGGCGGCAAGATCGGCCTGTTCGGCGGTGCCGGCGTCGGCAAGACCGTCCTCATCCAGGAGATGATCGCCCGCGTGGCCCGTGACCACGGCGGCGTGTCGGTGTTCGCCGGTGTCGGGGAGCGCACCCGTGAGGGCAACGACCTCATCGCCGAGATGGCCGACGCCGGAGTCCTCGGCCAGACCGCCCTCGTCTTCGGCCAGATGGACGAGCCGCCGGGCACCCGGCTGCGGGTCGCCCTGTCCGCGCTGACGATGGCGGAGTACTTCCGCGACGTCCAGAACCAGGACGTGCTGCTCTTCATCGACAACATCTTCCGGTTCACCCAGGCCGGCTCCGAGGTGTCCACCCTCCTCGGTCGGATGCCGTCGGCCGTCGGCTACCAGCCGACCCTCGCCGACGAGATGGGCGTCCTCCAGGAGCGGATCACCTCCACGCGCGGCCACTCGATCACCTCGATGCAGGCGATCTACGTCCCCGCCGACGACTACACCGACCCGGCCCCGGCGACGACCTTCGCCCACCTCGACGCGACGACCGAGCTCTCCCGGGAGATCGCCTCGCTCGGCATCTACCCGGCCGTGGACCCGCTCACCTCGACGAGCCGGATCCTCGACCCCCGCTACATCTCCGAGGCCCACTACGCCACGGCGGTCCGGGTCAAGCAGATCCTCCAGCGCAACAAGGAGCTCCAGGACATCATCGCCATCCTCGGCATCGACGAGCTGTCCGAGGAGGACAAGATCCTCGTCAACCGGGCTCGCCGCATCCAGCGGTTCCTCTCGCAGAACACCTACGTCGCCAAGCAGTTCACCGGCCTCGAGGGCTCGACCGTGCCGCTCGTCGACACGATCGAGGCGTTCACGAAGATCGCCGACGGCGAGTACGACCACGTGCCCGAGCAGGCGTTCTTCATGTGCGGCGGACTCGACGACGTCGAGCGCCAGGCCGCCGAGATCGAGAAGAGCCTCTGACCGACGCCGACCGCGTCACCGGGGCCGGCGTCCGCACCCCGCGGACCCGGCCCCGGTGCCGAACCGGGCGGCCCGGCATACCGTCCAGCCGCCCCCGCTAGAATTCGACCCGAAGCACTTCCCGGAGGACACCATGAGCAGCCTGACCGTCGAGCTCGTCGCCGCCGACCGCCTGGTCTGGCAGGGCGAGGCCCGCCAGGTCAACGCCCGGTCGGTCGACGGGGAGCTCGGCATCCTGCCCGGCCACGAGCCGCTCCTCACCCTCCTCGGCGAGGGTGCCGTCGTCATCCGTGGCATCGACGGGGCGTCCCACAGCGCGCAGATCGACGAGGGCTTCCTCGCGGTCGACCGCGACCATGTGACGCTCGTCGCCGAGCACGTGACGGTGACCGAGGCCTAGGACCGACGGGCAGGGACGGACGACGGCGATGGCGATCCTCACGAGCGCTGAGATCGTCGTCGCGGTCGCACTGGCACTCGTCGTCGTCGTCTTCTGCTTCGTCTATGTCCGCCGCCGTCGGATCGCGGCCGGCGGACCTCTCATGGTCTGTGCCTTCCGCACACCGGCCGAGCCCCGTTGGAGGCTCGGCCTTCTTCGTCTCACCGGCGACCAGCTCGACTGGTTCAGCGTCGTCGGCCCGTCGATGCGGCCGGCCCTGTCCTGGGCCCGCGACGAGCTCGACCTCTCGGCCCCCGCACCGGTCGCCGAGGTGATCCCCGGCCTGCCGGACCCCGTCCACGTGTCGGGCACGGCGGCCGGAGCGGCCCTCGACCTCGCGATGCCCCCGAGTGCGAGCACCGCCCTGCGCGCCTGGCTGGAGAGCTCGCCGCCCGGTCACAACATCAACGTCGCCTGACGTCACCGGCGTCCGGTCCGCTCCTCGCGTCCGCCCCCGGGCTGCCAGAGGACGTCGCCGCCCGCGTCCCGGTTGGCGACCCGGGCGAGGACGAACAGCAGGTCGGAGAGCCGGTTGAGGTAGGTCGCCGTGAGCGGGTTGACGCCGCCCTCGCCCCGGACCGACCCCGGCTCCGTTCCGTATGCCGCGATGGCCGCCCACGTCGACCGCTCGGCCCGGCGCACGACCGTCGTCGCGACGTGCAGGTGGGCCGATCCCACCGTGCCGCCCGGGAGGATGAAGGAACGCAGCGGGTCCAGCGTGGCGAGGAACCGGTCGCAGTCCGCCTCGAGCTCGGCGACCCAGGGGCCCCTGACCCGCAGCGGCGGGTACTCGTAGGTCTCCTGGAGGGGGGTGCACAGGTCGGCGCCGACGTCGAACAGGTCGTTCTGGACCCGCCGCAGGACGGCGACGACGTCGTCGTCCAGCCCTCCGGCCGCGGCCGCGACCCCGACGCACGCGTTGGCCTCGTTGGCGTCGGCGTAGGCCGCGAGGCGTGGGTCGGTCTTCGCCGTCCGGCTGAAGTCGCCGAGCGCCGTCGTCCCGTCGTCGCCGGTCCGGGTGTAGATGCGGGTGAGGTTGACCATGGCGTCCAGCCTCTCACCCGTCGATCGGTACCGAATCTTGACCAAGTCATGGCGTGTCCCACACCGGGTCGGGACCGGTTCGTGGCGTCTAATGGGCCGCACGGACCACGCCCACCGGGAAAGCAGGAGTCATGCCGACTCAGCTCACGACGGGAACAGCCATCGACGTCGCCGTGACGGCGCTCGCGCCGGGCCAGCGCGTCGTCCTCGACGGCCGGATCGACATCCACACCGTGCCCGACCTGCGCCAGGTCCTGCGCGGCCTCGTCGACGGGGCCCGGGGTCCGCTCGTCATCGACCTCAGCGACGCCGTGATCGGCGACGCGACGGCGCTCGGCCTCCTCGTCGAGTGCCAGCGCCGGTGCCACCGGATGGGACGCCGCATGGTGTTCGAGAACGCCTGCGACCGGGCCGAGCGGCTGCTGCGAGCGGTCCGCCTGCTGCCGGCCGCGGCCCTCCTGGACTGAGCGCCCAGGGCCTCTGGCGTCCCGTGCTCCGCGGGCGTGACCGACGCCACCTGTGGGCACTCTCACCGGCCGCGGACCTGTCCGGCACGGCATACCCGCCGGTACCTTCACGACCATGACCGACGCGACCGATCCGAGCCGCCCGGAGCGGGACCGCCCCTGGGTCATGCGCACGTATGCGGGGCACTCCAGCGCCGCGGCGAGCAACGCCCTCTACCGGACCAACCTCGCCAAGGGTCAGACCGGTCTCTCGGTGGCCTTCGACCTGCCGACCCAGACCGGCTACGACCCCGACCACCCCCTGGCCCGCGGCGAGGTCGGCAAGGTCGGCGTGCCGGTCGCGCACCTCGGCGACATGCGCGCGCTGTTCGACGGGATCCCCCTGGACCGGATGAACACCTCGATGACCATCAACGCGACGGCCATGTGGCTCCTCGCGCTCTACCAGGTCGTCGCCGAGGAGCAGGCACAGGCCGCGGGCGCGGACCCCGCCGCCGTCGTGCGGGCGCTCGCCGGGACGACGCAGAACGACATCATCAAGGAGTACCTCTCCCGCGGGACCTACGTCTTCCCGCCCGGCCCGTCGCTGCGGCTCATCACCGACATGATCGGCTACACCGTGTCGGAGCTGCCGCGGTGGAACCCGACGAACATCTGCAGCTACCACCTCCAGGAGGCCGGTGCGACGCCGGTCCAGGAGATCGCGTATGCCATGTCGACGGCCGTCGCCGTCCTCGACGCCGTGCGCGACTCCGGGGCCGTGCCGCCGGAGCGGTTCGGGGACGTCGTCGCCCGGATCTCCTTCTTCGTCAACGCAGGGGTGCGGTTCGTCGAGGAGATGTGCAAGCTGCGCGCCCTCACCCGGCTCTGGGACGAGCTGACCCGGGACCGCTACGGGGTGACCGATGCGCGTCAGCGCCGGTTCCGCTACGGCGTGCAGGTCAACTCGCTCGGGCTCACCGAGGCGCAGCCGGAGAACAACGTCCAGCGGATCGTCCTGGAGATGCTCGCGGTCACCCTCTCCAAGGGGGCGCGCGCCCGGGCCGTCCAGCTCCCCGCCTGGAACGAGGCGCTCGGCCTCCCACGGCCGTGGGACCAGCAGTGGTCGCTGCGGATGCAGCAGGTCCTCGCCTACGAGTCCGACCTGCTCGAGTACGACGACCTCTTCGACGGGTCGCCCGTCGTCGAGCGCAAGGTGGCCGAGCTGCTCGACGGCGCGCGGGCGGAGATGGGCCGGGTCGCCGACCTCGGCGGGGCCGTCGCCGCGGTCGAGAGCGGCTACCTCAAGTCGGCGCTCGTCGCCTCCCACGCCCGGCGTCGCCGGCGCATCGAGGGCGGCGAGGACGTCGTCGTCGGGGTGAACCGGTTCGAGACGACCGAGCCGAGCCCGCTGACCGCCGACCTCACGACGGCCGTCCAGACCGTCGATCCGGGCGTGGAGGCAGCCGCGGTGACCGCGGTCCGGGCCTGGCGCGCCGAGCGTGACGCCGAC
>JBDIAL010000043.1:0-19776 GCA_039812405.1 Nostocoides sp. | reverse complement strand
GCCATACGCGCCACGAGCCCCACCGCGCTGCTGCGGACGAGCGCCGGACGCATCCGGCAGACGCATCGCCGCGAGCAACTGCTTAAGCAGATTCGCCGTCGCGTTCGCCACCGTCAGGATGCTGTCGAACTTGACCTCGACGACAGCCTTATCCTCGTGCGCGCCCTGCGTCCGGAAGTGCAGCAGGTCCACGAAGTCAGGCCGCCCGCGAATTACCGCATCGAACTCGTCGAGGCGGTCCTTCGCGCGGCACGCTTCCGTCAGCTGCACGAGCTGCTGCGCGTCCAGGCACTCGTGCGCCGACGTGATGTCGCGCCACAGAGCACGGCCACCGGCCGCGAGGCCCTTGGGTGCCTTCGGTGCAGTCATGACGGGTCTCCTTCACGGCCTCGCGCCGATCGGGCCGGACGGCAGCATCGCGCCACTCGCCTGGTGAGTTATTCGGGTACGAACGAGATCAACTTTCAGCACCGCGGACAGCGAGTCACCTACCGGAAGGTCGCCTCGTGGGGCGTGCTCGGGGTCACCCCCCACCCCTGCCGGATCGGCGGCCGGCCGCTGAGAGGTTGCACCGGCGTCCGTGCTCGGGTCCGCGGGTGATGCTGCGGTCGTGGTCATCGTGTCCGAGGTGGACGTCGTCTGGGTCAGTGATCGGCTCGCCGCATCGCCAGCAGGTCACGAGGTCGCCGCGCGCGACTGTCAACTTCCACTGTTGCGCTGTCCGCTTGTGGCTTGATCCGTAGCCGCGCTCTGCGGTGGTTCCGCGATCACGGTCGCGTCGTCGTTCATGCTCGGGGCAGCGCGTCGAGTCGGTGAGCACAGGACAGCCGGGTTCGATGCATGGCCGTTTCGCCAACGCACTCACCCCTCTCGGGTCTAGCCTTCGGCCATGGGGTTGAGGGATTGGGCAGCCAAGGCGCCCGCTGGGACGTACAAGAACTTCCGCGTCTACCGATACCGGGTGGTGCACATCCGGGAGGAGCACCCACTGGGAGGGGTCAGTGCGTCAGTGGAGCGGGGGGAGGATCTGCAGAAGCGGATCACCGCCACCCGCCTCGTCCTGACTGGCGCGTTCGCACTGGCGTGGAAGAAGAAGTCAGGCGGTGAATGGTGGCTCGTCATCGACGGGCCGGGCTTCTCGTGGGTCGAGGAAGTGGACCCGAAGAATCAGGGGAAGGCACGCGAGTTCGCGGCTAAGGTCAATGCTCTCGCCTCGGCTGTTCAGCCGACGAACGTCCCGGCCTCGCCGGGTCCGGGTTGGTATCCAGATCAGGTCGAGCCGGGGCTCATGCGGTTCTGGGACGGCTCCTCATGGACCGAGCGGACCCACGCGGTCAACGGCTGACGGCCATGGGTAATCCATACAACCCGAGCAACGACCCTCGCCTGGAGGCTGCTGCTCGTCGGAGCGCAGAGGCTCAGGGTCGGGCCGCGAAGTGGGGGTAACCGGGCCATCGTATGGCCGGCCATCGCTGTGGTGGCGGTCTTCGTGGCGGTGTTCGTCGGGGTACTCATCGCCCTCTGATGGGTTTTTTCATCGGGGGCGTGGACGAAACACCTCATCGATGGCACGCCCTGCGGACTGATTTGCCCCCTTGCGGACGCGAGGCTGAAACGCACCCCCCCACGACCTGATCTCAGACTGCGCGGACCGCTCGATCGCCAACGCCGGGTGCGGCACCGGACGACCCTTCTCGTCCGCCACGACCAGGCCCTCCGCATCGACGCGCGCCTGCGCGTCCCGCATCCGCGCCACCTGCGTCACGTACGCCTGCAACCCAGGACCATCCACACGGGAAAAGTCATCACCGGCCGCCTCGAACCGGGCCGCGATCTCATCCCACACGGCACGGGCCGCCGGCGAGAGATGCTCAGGCGCCGACACGCACATCCCGACCCATCGATACCGACACCGATGGGGCAACCGACTCCATCCCCGCCAGCTCGGGTCGCGACTTCGTCCGGAAGTCCCCGGCCCGCTCCTGCGCGAAGATCTGGTCAGTCACTTCCAGCAGGAACCCAGCGAGCGTCGGGTCGTCGGATACCTCGATCGACTCCAGACGCGGGTTCTCGTTGAGATTCATCGACGTTCTTACCGCGACCGACCAGTCGTCGTTCGTGATGACCGCGAACTTCGCGTGCGTCCGCGTCGACCGGACCGCCTCATCGCCGAACAACTCCCGCACCTGCCGCAGGTACGCCGGCTGACGCTGCCCGAAGGAACAGTCCACAATCAGCCGCAACGAGCGGATTCTCCCGTCCCGAAGATGCTCCGCAGAACGCGACAGATCCGCCGACCCCGCCGTCCACGTCGCCAACGCGACATCCGCAGGGCCCGTCTTGTCGAGAATCGCCTCCACGGCATCCATGAGCGAGAACTGCCCGAACGTCAAGCAGTACGTCTCCATCCCGCGGCCGAAGTCCGACAGCGCGTCCCGCGCGTTCGTCACCTTCGACAGCCGCGGACGACGAGTCGGTGCGGCTCGCGTCACAGATCGGGCCGGAGTAGGGTTCGGCATGTCGAGCCTCCTTGGTGGGTTCGGCCAACGCCCGGGGTGTTCCAGCACCGCCGGGCACCTACCATTCTACCGCGAAGCCGCAGGTAACGGGCTCAAGATCGGTACTCGTCGAGCGCGTGGGCGAGGAGGCCGATGGACAGTGGGCGCGGCTGGCCGGGTGGCTGGCCGTTGCGGATCCAGTCTCGGCAGATCCATGGCCGGTCACCCTCAGCCATGCCCGCCTCCGCCTGACGAAGGGTCAATCCTCGCGGCCAACCGGGTGATCAGTCCGGCGGCTCAACCTGCCGAGAGGTGCGGGACGTAGCCCACTGAGCCGACGCCGTGAGCCCCGCGAGGACTCCGAACTCCTCCACACCACTATGCGAAACCCCCCCTCGAGCAGTGAGCCAGTGGCTCAAACCCGAGGGTCCGTTTTTGGGCGCGCTGATCACCCGTGATTTCCGAGGGTATCAGATCAGTGCCGACCGCAGGCGCACCACGCCTTGGGTAGGTCGGACCACTCGCACCTGACGCGCTCGTCGAGGACGCAGATCTGCAGGCGGGCGGGCGCTGGAGCGACCGAGCCGACCACGATCTGGGGACGCTCCGGCGCGAGCGCAGCACGGACGCCGTGAGTGGCGTGCCAGCACCTGCCGCAGACCACGCCGACGCCGGACCAGATGCGTCCGCAGGTCGGGCACTCACGGTCCATCCGCGCTACCTCGTCCAGCGCCATGCGGACCTCGAACCAGTAGGCGGGCACGCGGTCGGGGCGTGGCGGCGTCTCGGGGTCCTCGACCGGCCCGAGCATCGGCATCGGGGTGACGCGGCCCTCGCGTGCCCAGTTCCGGATCGTGCGACCGGTCACCTTGACGCCGAGCCGGTCCTCGAGGATCACGGCCAACTCGGTCGGCCGGACGAACTCGCGGCGGGTGATGCCGAGCACCTCTTCCCACCAACGCAGCGGCGCGCGCTCCTCGCAGCCGTCGCACTCGGCGTCGTCCTCGTCGCCTCCGATGGGGATGCCCACAGTGCCTCGGCAGAAGCGGTCGTAGACGTCCGGGATGTCGCCCTCGACGACGAGCGGGCACGGACCGAGCTGGATGCGCTCGCGGCGCGGCGGGTCCGCGATCCGGTGGATGCGTCGGGCGAAGTCCTCCAGCTCCTCGGCGCAGTCGAAGGCATCGTCCTGGTGACCCTTCCACGAGGCCCAGCGATCGACGAACACGCACATGCCCAGCACGTCGTCACCGAGCGGGAGCGCGTCGGAGTTGGTGACGGGGACGTCCTCCATGAGGATCCTCGACCAGCCGTTGAGCGCCTCCATCGTGTGCCGGCGCAGCGACAGGATCCGGGTGAGCGGGTCGATGTCGGACTCCTTACCGCTCGCCGTCGTCGTGTGGTCGTCGCGTTCGTCGTTGGACCCGAGGATGCCGACCGACGCGGCGCGGGCCGGACGGATCCGCTGGGCCGGCGCCTCGGTGGGCAGCATGTGGGGCCAGTCCCGGCGGATGCTGCTGACCGCGGTCGAGATGCGCTCGGCGTAGATCTCGGCCTGCGTCCGCAGCCGGAGAACCTCGGGCGGGTTCGCCGTGCTCACCGGAGCACCTCCACGATCGTCGCGGACTCGTCGCGGGTGCATGTGGTCCCACAGTCCCCGCACACGCCCACCTGGGGTGGGGCGATGGCGTCCCACGCTGGGCCACAGACGCCGAAGACCGCGACGTGGTCGCAGCCGGGGCAGGTGTCCCGGACGAGGTAGTCCGCGTCGTGCTCGCCGGCTGGGTGGACGCCGAGTAGCAGGACCCGGATGGTGCAGCGGACGGCCGCGTCGAGGTCCACGTCGACCGCGACGTGCTCAAGGGTGCTCGGGTCGGTCATGCTCGCTCCTTGGCTGCTCGGTGTCGGGTGATGCCGGTCAGGATGTGGGTGGACGCTCCGGGCCCGACGGGCGCGAAGGTGGCCCAGGCGCATCGGCAGGTCGCGACGGCCAGGCGCGGGTCGGTGTCGGGCGGGTCGAGACGCAGCCGGAACAGGTGGGTCGTGGTCACGACGCGCCTCCGAGGACGAGGGTGAGCCGGGGTTTGACGGTGGCCGGTTCGGGCTCGTCCTCGGGCGGTGGAGTCCAGTCGGGGTCGAGTTTGCGCCAGGTCGACGCCCAGTCGATCTCGGGGATGTGCCGGGCGAGGACGCCTCCGGTGTTCGCGGGGGGTGCCTGGATGTCCTCCACGTCCGCGGCGACCCGGTTGTCGTAGACGCGAGCGTCGAACCATCCACCATGGCGTCGGCACGCGGCGAGCCACTGTTTCCGGCCGGTGTCGGGGTCGGTGAGCAGCGCGCGCCTGCTGGCCGAGGCGCCGCAAGACCCCCGCCGGCGGACCATCGGGGCGCCGCAGCGCCTGGCCGGGTCCTTCGCGTCGGCGTCCTTGACGGCGTCGTAGCGGCGGATGTCCCGCTTGAGGATATTCCGGACCCGCCAGTCGCTGTACCCCTCATCGCGGGAGCCGAGTGCCCGGTCGGCGTAGTGGCCCCAGGTCTTGTCCCTGGACGTCCGCAGGATCGCGAAGTCCAGGAGCGCGATGCCGAGGGCGAGGAGTTCCCCAGTGCACTCGGGGTCGTCGAGCATCTCCCCGATCCGCTGACGGTAGGCCCGCAGCGCGCTGTAGGTCTCGGTCACGGCATGTCACCGCCGAGCGAGGTGCCGCACGCCCGGCACGCGAAGGCGAGCCAGCGGATGAGGGTGACGCGGGCGCGGTGGGAGCCGAAGAGCTGCCGGCGCTCCATGGCGGCGAAATCCTCGGCGTGGCGCGCACAGAGCGGTGGTGGCTGGTGCGTCATCGGGGCTGCTCCCCGGTATTGCGTCGCTGCCTGTCGATGCGCATGGCGACCAATTCGGGGAAATCCGGCTGGTCGATGAGTTCGAGGAGCGTCCGAAGCGCCATGGACTCCACGAGGTCCCAATCGGCCGTCACGAGGTGCTGCCTGTGGACGGCGATCGAGGCGTCGTGGAACCCGGCGAGGTAGATGCGGGTCAGGAACGTCGGGTCGGCGCTCATGGCCGGGCCGCGCTTACCCCGCGCGATTCTAAGGGCCTAACAGATCCCGAGCCCTCCGCAGGTACCCGGACGGCCTGTTCGTCGATTTTCGGCGACCCTGCGGATGCGCCTCGCGGAGGATATGACCTTCCCTCCTTCGGCGGAAGCGACCACATCCACTCATCCGGGGCTGAGGGCGACTTCCGACGCACCATCCCGACCATCTCTGGGTCGAGGCATACGCCGCATCCGTCCGCATCGTGGCGGCGATGCCTCGCGAACGCCGAGTCCGACGAGAACAGATCCCCGCAGAGGGGGCAGCAACCGATGGTCTGGGTGTGGCGTGTCTTGTGGGTGCAGGTCATGGCTTCTCCTTCGGGGTGATGGTCAGGACGATGCGGGCGGCGCCGACCCCGCCGTACGCGACGGTCATCTCGGGCACGTGCGTGAAGTCGTCGCCCCGCAGGACCCCCACGTCGCGCAGCGCGTCGACGCAGACCTTGAGCGACGGCATGTGCCCGTCGACGTCGAAGCGGCGCAGGGTGGGCTTCCAGATCTCGCCGCGGATCGCGACGGGCATCCCGAACGCGGGAATGCGGGCGTGCTGGGCGTGAGCGGCTGCGGCGGTGCGCCAGACGCGCGTGAGTTCGGCGCGGGGATGCCAGGAGCGGTGATCGTTGGTGCGGATCCACGCGGCCGGGGCGGGGATGAGCAGCGTGACGGGCTCGCGGTCGAGTGGGGCGGTCACGCGCTCACCTGCCCGGACGGGGACCACTCCAGGTCCGAGATCCGCGAGTACTGGCCCTCCCAGCGGGTCTTCACCACCAGGTTTCCGGGCCCGTGCCGGTGCTTGTCCACGAGCAGCTCAAGGACATCCGGCTGGTCCCCGTCCGGGTCGCGGTGCAGCAGGATCACCGCGTCGCCGTCCTGCTCCTGCGACCCCGACTCGCGAAGGTCACCCATCGTCGGGCGCCGGTCGTGGCGCGCCTCCGGCCCTCGGTTCAACTGGGCCAGGACGATCACGGGCACGTCGAGCTCGCGGGCCAGCAGCTTCAGGCCGCGGGAGAACCCGGCGACCTCGACCTGGCGGGACTCCACCCGCTGCCCAGAGGTCATGAGCTGCAGGTAGTCGATGACGACGAGCCCGAGGGACTGACGCCGGGACGCGGTGCGGCACGCGGAGCGGATGTCCACGACCCGTTGAGCGGAGTCGTCCACGACGGTCAGCGGCAGACCGGCGATGTGCGCGGCGGCCGTCGAGAGGCGCCGGTAGTCGTCCTGGGTGAGGGTCCGGCGCATCATGCGGGTGCCCTCGACCGAGCCGACGTTGCAGAGCATCCGCTGGTAGATCTCCGTCCGAGACATCTCCATCGACGCGATGAGCGCGTGGTGCCCGCGGCGGGCGGCGTCGATGGCGGCGCACATGCCGACGAGGCTCTTGCCCTTCGCGGGCCGGGCGCCGATGTAGTACACCCGGCCGCGTCCCCATCCGCCGAGCGCGGCGGTCAGGTCAGCCCACGGGGTGGGGATGCCCGGGTCGGACTCCAGCGCCTCGATGGCGGCATACACGTCCTGGGCGACGGACGGCTCGGTGCGGGTGACGGATTCAGCGACGTCGTCGAGGTCGGCCCGTGCCTTCGCGAGGATGTCGCCGGGCCCGGCGAGACGTTCCCGGACGTCGGTGACGATGCGGGTGCCGACGTCGCCTACGCGGCGCATCATGGCGTGCTCGGCGACGATCTCGGCGTAGTGGTCGGCGTTCGCCGACGTCGGCACGCCCTGCACGAGCTGGTGGAGGTACGCCTGGCCGCCGACGCGCGCCAGGGCCTTGCGCTCGCTGAGCCAGTCGGCGACGGTGATCGTGTCCGCGGGCTCCCCGGTCAGGTGCAGCGCGAGGATCGCCTCGGCGATGGTCTCGTGCGCCGGGCGGTAGAAGTCCGTGGGCCGGACGAGGTGCTCGCAGTCGTCGATGGCTCGCTTCGACAGTAGCCATGAGCCGAGGACGGACTGCTCGGCCGGGATGTCCTGCGGTGGGGCGTACTCGTCGGGGACGGGGGCTTCGAGGAGGTCGGTCATCGGATGTCCTCGGCTCGGACGAGGGTCGCCTTGGCCCACGTGGACGGCTGCGCTGTCGGCTCCGGCTTGGCCTTCCGCAGCCAGTTGCGGAAGGCGGCGTCCCAGTCGGCGCAGCGCCGGTCGTGGGTCGCGGCGTGGTCGCGGAACGCCATCGCTTCGGAGGGGAGCGAGACGCCGAGTTCGAGGGCGAGTTCAGTGTGGCGGGCGGTCGGCTTCCAGTCGTCAGGGAGGGGCTTCTCGGGCTTGCGTCGGCTCTTGCGCGGAGCGCCGTCAGGCGCGACACGGCGCGAAGCGCCGGGAGAGAAGGAGTTAGGAGTAGGAGTAGGAGTAGGAGTAGGGGGGGTCGAAACGTCGAGTGACGTTTCGCCATCCGAAGGGGTTAGGCCAGGGGTAAAACTATGGGTTAGCGAGAGGGCAAACGCGGGGGTAAATGGGTCCGGCGGGACGGGCAGATCCTTGGCCGAAACGCTGGGGTGTGCCAGTACTTCGCGGACCTTCTCGTGCCTCCAGCAGGCCAGGTCCGGATGCTCAGAGCGCACCTTCGATAGTTCGTGGACGAGAACCTGGCGGAGGGTGTTGGACGAGACCTCGGCATACGCCATGACGCACGACACGGCCATTCGCGGCTGCTTCATCAGGCCGTCCCACTGGATCCACGACCGGATCAGAGCCTCCTCTGTGTCACGGTCGATGACGAGGAAATGCCGCGCTTCCAGAGACGCGGCGATGATCTCCATGTCGCCCCTGGTGAGACCCGTGGAGAGGCTCGCGAGACGTCCTGGGCGCCACTCGTGGACGCCGCAGTAGGACAGTTTCGGGGCGTTCCACAGCGTCAGATAGAGGTTCTGAGCGAGCGGGTTCAGCGCTCTCCACTTCGGGTCTCCGGATAGAGACGTGTTGGTCTGGGCGTACTTGCGCGGCATCAGCGGTCCCCCTCGAACCACGAGCACCACCACGTCTCGCCGCAGCGGGCGCAGTAGTAGTCGCAGCAGACGCCGATCTCGGCGGGCTCAATGCGGATGGGCGCGTTGTCCCTGGTCATGCATGAAGGGCACGCGTCGAGGTGTTTCTCGGGCGCCTCATCCTCATGGGCGCTACGATGATGAATCGTCACGACGGTCTCCTTAGGGTTGTCGTGGCATGGCCCTCGGAGTGTTCGCGCACTTCGGGGGCCGCCTGTTCAGTTGGCCCCGTCAGTTTACCGGAATCCCTTGGGCAACACGAGGATTGGGTACGACCGCACGCGCCTCCCGTGTCCGCGTAGTAGGGCTTCACGTGTCCACCCGGCCCGGCTGGTCGTTGTGCTCGCGTCCGTCGAGGAGGCGCCCGGCCCGCTTCTTCCCCACCCAGCGCATGACCTGCGTCCTCACCGATGCCTCGGGTGCTCACGGCGCCAGGCGATGCCGAGCAGGAGTATTCCGGCGGCCAGCAGGAGGACGGCGACGATCAGGAGCGGGGCGGTGTGGGCGCCGGTGTAGGCCAACTCGCCGCCGCTTGCCGCTGCGGCCTGCGGCGTGGTCGTGGATGCCACGGCGGCATGCCGCGTGTGGTGGGTCGTCGTGCCGGATGCCGGAGGCGTGCTGTGGCTGCTGGTCGTGGTGGTGACCGGCGGCGTCGTGTGGCTGGTGGTCGTCGGTGACGGGGTCGTGGTCGTCGAGGTGGGCGGTGTGGACGTCTGGCTGCTGGTGGGGCTGCTGGTCGTCGGTGTGGGCTTGGGGTGGCACTGGTCGTGGCTCTTGCGGGGAATGTCCACGACATGCGCGGACAGGAGGATGGTGTGGTCCTCGGGGTGTCCGCCGACGAGGGTGAGCTGGCCGTCGGAGATGATCCGCTGGTAGGTGCGCCACTTGTGGGGGGTGGACGTGTCGTAGAGGTCGACCTGGGCGATGTAGCCGCGGCGGCAGGACGGTGCGGGGAGGGCTCCCGACTCGGAGTAGAGGGTCTGGGGCCAGGTGACGTGTCCTTGGGTGCCGCCGGGTGGCATGAGCCAGGTGACGGTGACACGATCGGGGTGCTGGGTGGCGTGGGCGGCTGCGGCGGTGAGGACGGCTGCGCCGAGCAGGAGTAGCGCGGCGGTGATGGTCGCGAGCCAGCGGCGCGGGATGGTCGGGTAGGTCATAGCTCTCCTGATCGTTTGCGGGGATGGTCGGGGCGTCGATGTCGTCGGGCATTAGCCAGCCGTCGGCGATCTGCTCGCGGAGTGCGGCGATCTCGAGCGCGACGGCTTCGAGCGCGTTGACGATGGCGAAGGCGATCATGTCGGTGCTTTCACCGGCGCAGCCCTGGGCCGCGCGAATGGCACATTCCGCACGGAGAGTGAGGGCAGCCACGTCACTCGCCGCCCGTCACGGGCCAGGAGCCTTCGCCGGACTCGTCCTCGACCACGTCGAGTTTGAGCGCGTCGATGATCGCGGATGCCTCGGCCTTCGTCAGATCCTTCGTGGACTCCACGGCGCGGCCGATCACGTTGCCGCAGTACGCGAGGCCCTGCTCGCGGCCGGTGACTCCCGCGTCGCGGAGGGATGCGTGGAGGGCCTTCGACTGCGCGTCGGTGATCGGCTCGTCGGTCTCCTGCTGGAGGATCGGCTCGTCGGGTCCGGGCGTGGTGACCTGCCCGGATGGTTGCTCTGGCTCGGGCTGTGGTGCGGCCTTGCGCATGAACGTCTCGGCGGTCGGCTTCTCCTTCGGGAACTCATCTGCCACCGTCGTCTCGCCCTGCGACAGGGACCGCGAGATCACCTCCAGTTGCGCGATCTCCACCCCGGACCAGTCGGCCACCTTCGCGCCGACCTTCTCCTCCAGCTGCGACACACGGACACCCTTGGCCTCGAACCACTTCGTGGCGTCGGCGACCCGCTGCGCCAGAGGCTTGCCGCCACCGTTCTCGATGGTGGACATGCAGATCGCCTTGGCCTCCTCCACGAGCCACGGCGGCAGCACTGCGAAGATCGCCTCGCGAACCCGGCGCGCGCCGTTGTTGGCGTTGTTCTCGTAGATGTCGCGGGTGTCGGTGAGGAGCACCGCGTCCTTCCCGGCGCGGCGATGGGGCACGATGAACGTGGACGCGTTGCGGGTGTTGGTCTGCACGTCCCACGCGAACGCCTGCATCTCCGACTCGCCGGCCCGGTCGTCGCGGCGCATCTCGTGCAAGCCGTACTGCATGTTCCCCCAGCACCTGGCGAGCTCTCGGGCGAGATGCACGGACGGGCCGGTGATCAGGCTGCCGCCGCGGGAGTACCGGAAGAAGGCGCGGTTGGCGAGGGCGGGCTGCTGGCACGACTCGCGCATCGCCGTGAGGGACGCCTGCACGTCGCGGGGTGTCTGCTGGGCGACGACCACGGCGGCCTGGACCTCGGCGATGGCGCGGGACTGCTCGACGGCGGTCGCCTGCCCCATCGTGGACGGGCGGGCCGCTGCGGGCGGCGGGACGAACTGCTGGACTGCGGCGCTCATGGGCGGTCTTCTCCTTAGGCGGTGTGGGCGTACCACGGGGGTACGGGGATGGGCTGCACTTCGAGCGGTCGGGACCAGTCGCCCGACGACTCGCGGTCGGCATACTCGGCCAGGGCGCGTCGCCACTTGGCGCGGCCGGCGGCGATGTCCTCGTCGGTGTAGAACCCGACGTGGACGAGATAGGGCGGCTCGACCTCGACGGCGACCGTGATGAACGGGAGCTGCTCGCCGGTGACGGTCTGCCACCCTTCGGTGTAGACGGCCCCCTGCATGGGGTAATCGAACTTCGCTGCGGACCGGCCGAACTCGTCGGGCACGGTGCCGCCGTACCGGGTCGTCTTCAGGTCGACGAGGGCGTCGTCGCGGACCCAGTCGATGCGGCTGCGGCAGGTGACGCCGGTCTCGTCGTCGGTCCAGTACACCGTCACCTCGGGTCGGCCCTCGGAGAAGATGGCCCGGGCGAGCGGGTCACGCCGGACGGCGGCTGCGATGCGTGCGGCCTGTAGCAGCTCGGTGCGGTTGACGGGGGTGAGCCGGGCGTCCCACGCGGCGCGGCGGGCTTCCTGCGCGGCCTTGGTGCGCCAGTCGTAGGCGTCGATGACGCGGATGCGGCTGTCATGGCTCCGCAAGACGAGGGCGTGGACGACGCCGCCGAGGTCGAACTCGCGCTTCGGCGGACGGCCGTGGTCTCTCTCCCACGCGAAGTGCGCCGGCGACCTAAGGAGCGTCTTGGCGCCCGACTGCGACAGTGACCGTCCGAGTGTGGGCGCGAGGCCTTGGTCGGTGTGGTACTGCTCCTCGTCGACGTGCTCGTAGACGCCGGGCTTGTCGATCACGACGCCTCACCTCCGGTCCGCTGGACGCCGATTGCCGTGGACCTGGCGTCCGTGGGTGGTGATGGTCTGCCAGCGCGGGTCGGGCAGGACCGCCCCAGATGGTCGCAGGTGGTGACGCCATCCCGGACCGTCACCGTGGTCAGGTGGCTCATGCGGCACGCTCGACTTGTCCGAGCCCGAGTGAGGCGAAGACGTGCGCAGCCAGCAGTGGGGGGACTGCGTTGCCGACCTGCTCGTACTGCTTCGACCGTGCGCCCTTCCACGGAAAGTCGGGCCGGAACGACTGGAGTATTCCCGCCTCGCGGACGGATACGCGGACGGATCCCGGCGCGTTCTGTCGGCTCACCTCGGTCCTGTAGCCGGGGGCGCTGATCACCTCGGGATAGAAGCTTCCGACGATCGTCGTCGCCGGCCGCTCGTACACCCAGCGCACGTCATTGGATCTGTGGCCAAAGAAGACCGTCGGAGCGGGCTCGCCTATGGAGCGTCTCGCGGCGTTGGTCTGGTTGCCATTGACGTAGACAGGCCCAGTATTTCCGAATGGCTCAGCGCCACCAGTTGATGCCCCTCCCGATGTGACCGTGGCCGACGGCTCATCGAAGCCCCAGCCGAGGGCGGTCGCCATGCTGACCCACTTCTCCGGCGTCCCGAACAGCGACGGTATCGGGTGCTCAGCGTGCGTCTCTGCTGGCCGCTCGCAGCGCACATCCAAGGACGCCGTGAGGATGGAGCGTGACCGGGTTTGCGGCACGCCGTAGTCGGCGCTGTTGACCTTCCCCGTCCACGCAGAGAACCCCATCTCCTTTAGGTGTTCGCAGTACACGTCCCACAACGGCTGGACCTGCGTGACCTGCTCCATCGCGACCCAACGCAGGCCGTGCGTGCCGATAATCCATCGGGCGGGCTCTAGGACAAGGCACGTTGTCACGGCGTCAACCCGGGCGGCGCGCTCTACCTTCTCGGCGCTCCATCTCTTGTCAGGGGCGCGCTTATCGTTGGCTGCGACACGGGAAGCGAGACATGTCGGATAGACGAACTCGCGGATCTCGCTGCGGCAATCTTCACCCTTGAAGATGCGGCGTACCCCGTCAGCGAGGATGTCCAGCACGAGCGTGCCGACCCCTGACCCAGCCGCAGAGAACTTGGTGCAGGACGGCGATGTGATATGCCCACGCGCGGGATAGTCCCGCGGGTCCAGAACGGTCACGTCGCCTCGCACGCGCGTGTGGCCGGCAGCCTTTGCGGTGACGCAAGCGGCGGCGTCCCACTCGAACCCGAGGATTCGGTCGTGGGCCCCGACCATGCGCGCACCCTCATCCCATCCGCCCGGGCCGGCGAAGCAGTCCGTCGCGGCGAGGCTCATCGTGTCCTCCTGGCTGCGCGTCGCATCTGGTGGTTGGTGACGGCCAGCCACGACACGAGCGCGGCGACGGCGAGTGCGGCGGCGTAGGCGAGGGCGAGAACCGGGGTCGGCAGGAAGAGGCGGCTCATGACGTCACCTCTGGCGTGAAGGTGTAGTGGTCGCCGTGCCACTCGTGGGTGACGGGGATGCGCACCTCGCCGCGCACGCCCCCGTCCACGCTTTCGAGCCAGTCGCGCAGCGTGCACTCTCGGCTGTCGAAGTGGCCCCAGTGGCGCAGCTCTCCGAGCCGCTCCGTGTCGGCGTCATGGAAGGGCCTGCCATCGGCAGTCCCGTAGTCGTGGTACTCCTCGCATTGGCAGTCGAATACGGCGTGGCAGAACGACTCTGGCGCCGCGTTGCACACCAGGGTCGGGCATGAGGGCCACTCCAGGTCGATGACGATCTCGTGATCGCTCATTCCGTCTCCCCGTCTTCCTCGGTGGGCACGACGGCACCGAACATGACGCGCGCCCATCCGTCGCCCAGGAACTCGACCTCTGCCGTAAAGCCGTGGCTCATAGCGATCAGGTCCATCTGACTCGCGTTCTCGGCGTGCACGTAGTAGCCCGTATCGGGAACGAGGCCAAGGTGCGCGGCGACAGAGAGAGTCACGTCCATGCGGCCTGCCTCGAAGCCCGCGACGTATGCCTCGTCCTCATATGGGCCGCCCTTGGACCGCACGGAGACGAACGGCATCACCAGTCCGTATCCATCTTCTTGGTCCTCGTGGTCGCTCACCGGTCCCACCTCTCCCACCATTCCTCGGGCTGGTAGTCCTCGGGGATGCCGTGGTGTCGCCGGGTGCGCCTGTCGATCCACGCGTCGACGAGCGCGGCGCCGAGGATGGTGACGACAGCGACGGCCACCAGGAGCCACGCGTACATGAGGGCGGCGATCATGAGTCGCCTCCGTTGATCCAGCCGGTCTTGTGGAGCACCCACACGACAGCGATGGCGACGAGGAGCACGGTCGGTGCGGCATGCACGAGCGCGGTCACGACTCGGCCCCCATGATTCGGTCCCAGATCGCCATGGCCAGGCGGGCGTCACCCATCGCGGTGTGCAACGCGTCTGGGTCATAGCCGACGCCCAGCGCGTCAGCGCAGTCCTTCAGGCCGCCGACGTCGCGACCCAGATGCCCCGCCGTGAGAGTCTCCACGCAGCGGAGCCGGTGATGCCACGTCGGGAGGTAGCCGCAGTGCCGCAGCATCCGCGCGAGCGTCTCCGTGTCGAAACTCGGCACGGCGCCGACGATCCGGGCTTCGTGGGTCAGGCGCATGACCTCCTTCGCCGCGTCGTGCACCGACACGACAGGCTCGGACGGGACAGCGTCGAAGCCCTTGCCGCTGATCTTCCGGCCGGACGGGCGACGGTCCCAGAACCGGCCGATGCTCAGTGCCCCGGGGTCGGAGTTGGACAGGTCGATGGCGACGAACATGTGACGCTCGACCACCCCCTCCTCGCTGCGCCGCACGAGTGCGATCTCCCAGGCGCGACGGTTCGGGTGCAGCCCGTCCGTTTCGACGTCAACGAACACGGTGGGTCTCATCGGTCTTCCCTCTCCTGCTGGTCGAGGTACTGGTCGACCACGGCGCCCAGCTCCTCCTCGAAGCACTCCTCAGTGCAGAACGGCTGCGACTCGCCGGGTCCGAGTGGGCCGCGCCGGGTGGCTGCCCACCACGCGTCGCCGGAACGGATCACCTTGTCGCAGCGGCGGTAGGCGCACTCCACCTCGGTCTCCTCGACGCGTTCCTCGGTGCCTGTCTGTCGGGTCATGGGGCTTCTTCTCCCTCGGCAATCTGCGTCAGTTCACGTGCCACCTCGCGTCGGACGAGCAGGCGGTACTCGGCGGCATACTTCCTCGTCAGCTCGGACCTTGCGCGTTCCCGAGCGCGGCGCATGATCCGGTCGTGTTCGCGTACCTCTGGGTCGCTGAGCCACTTCTTCCGCTGCTTGCGCATGTAGGCGTTCCGGAAGTCCCGGCAGCGGTCGCAGGGTTGCTCTCGGCTCAAGATGTGCAGCTCATAGCCGCGGAGGGTGCCAAGGTGTCCCCGGCAGGTTCCGGTGCTTCCCTCGTCGAGGCGCTTCACACTGCACCGACCTCTTCGGCCACGGGCCGCCAGACGAGCAGGACGCGGGCATCATCGAAGTAGCGGCCGACGACGCCGCGGCGGATTCTCAGGTTGTCCAGCTGGGAGACGAGCACGGCCCGCTTGGCGTCGTCGTCTTTCCATGCGCGGTGCCAGTGGTCCAGGACGGTGGCGTCGCGGTAGCGGAGCGGGCCGCGCTCGGCGAGCAGGCGCTCTTCGAGGTAGGGGTCGAGCGGGCCGCGGCTGATGGTCTGGCGGCATCGGGGGCAGTACAGGATGGGGCGGCCTTGGTTGGTGCCGCGGCACATGTAGACGTTGCAGTCGTCGCAGCGGGCGACCTTCGACAGGAGCGAGCTGGTGCGCTGCCGGGTCGCGAACTTACGCGCCTGCGGTGTCTTGTTCGAGTCGAGCCGGCGGATGAGGCGCTCGAACTCCTCGAGGGTGATGATCGCCAGCGACCCGTCGATGACGGGGTTGCCTTCTTCGTCGCGCAGGACAGCGAACGGGTCCGCGAGTCCGCCGCTCTTCTTCCGGCCGGGGTTGCGACGGGTCATTCCGGCGAGGATCGGGTTGCGCAGGAGGCCGTCGACGGATTGGCGATTCCACCCGGTGGTTCCGCCCTCTTTGCGGCTGGCCGCCCGGACAGGGAGGGGCGCGTCGTGCTTGTCGAGCCAGGTGGCGATGCCGTTGATGGTCTTGCCGTCCTGGGCGAGGCGGACCATGCGGGTCAGCCATTCGATCCGCTCTGGGTCCTTGACGAGAATGAAGCCTGGACCGTCGGGATTCGGCGAGGATGCGTAGCCGTAGGGGATGCCGCCGCCGACCCATCGGCCCTCGGTGAGGAGGTGCGCTCGGGCCGCCCGGACGCGGGAGGCGATGGCGGCGGCTTCCATCTCGCCGAACACGGCGAGGATCGTCGCGAACGCACGGCCCATCGGTGTGGTCATGTCGATCGGATCCTCGACAGCGACGAGGCCTGCACCGCGTTCCTGCAGTACCTCGTCGACGTGGAGGAAGTCGAGGACGCGCCGAGCGAGCCGGTCGATCTTCCAGATGACGACGGCCTGGAAATCAGGGGCGTCGAGGAGCGCGCTCCAGCCCTTGCGGTCCTCGGGACGGTTGGCGGTGGCGGAGACCCCGTCATCGACGAACTCGCCGACGACCTGCCAGCCGCGCCCCTCCGCGTACTTGCGGGCCGCGGCCAGCTGCCGATCGATGGAGACCGACTCCTCCTTGGAGACGCTGAGGCGTGCGTAGAGGACGCAGGTGCGGACGGGGTTCACGCGGCACCGCACTCGTTGTGGTTGCGGCACCAGTGGCCGCCGAACAGGTCAATTCCCTCCGGGCGGATGAGCGCCAATGTCGCGATGGCCTTGGCGACCGCGTTGAGGGTGTCCGCTCCGCCGTCCCGGCCGTGCTCGAGGTCGTCTCCGTGGGCCGCGATGATGTCAGCGCATTCCTGCGCGGAGCGGCCGATGCTTCCGCGACGCTGGAGGGTGAGCATGTAGAGCGGCACGAGCCCGTCGAGCGTCACCCGCAGAAGCGACATCCGCTCGATGCGTTCCTCGCTGCTCATCCGAGCACCACCTCGCACACGTCGCACATCTCCCCGTTGGGTGCGGGTGTGGTGTGGCAGTGGCGGCACGTCTCGTGGTCGAGGGCTGCCTCGTCGGCCTCGTCGCGGAGGGCTTCGCAGTCGTCGGCGTGCAGTGGGATGGTCAGCGAGCCAGCGAAGATCAGCCCGTGCGTGACGCGGTTGATGCGGTCCTCGGCTTCCATGCGCGTCCCGTCGCTGGCGAGGTAGAGACGGATCGTGTCCGGATCGAAGCGCGGCGATTGCGGCCACGCCCGGACGATGGCGCGCACCAAGTCCTGTGCCACGTCGTCGAGGACGAGGGTCCGGACGGTCTTCTCGCCGTCGATGACGCGGACGATGCGCGGGCGTGGGAAGTCGGTCACGACGCGACCGCCTGCCGGGACCACGGAGACTTGCTCACGGTCACGATGAAGGTGCCCGCGTCGACGTCCTCACTGTCGGGCCCTTCGGCCCACGCCGTGACCTGGATCGTGTCGCCGTGGCGCGCGTCCACCATGATCGCGAGGTCGTCCAAGTCGACCAGTCGGCCGCCGTGGGCTTCGAGGATCTGCTCGACCGTGAAGGCCACGTCATCGACGGTCGCCATCACTCGCTCACCCTCACCGGGTGCTCGCCGCGGACCGTGACGGCTGCGGACAGGTCGTGCGCGATCTGCACCATGGCGTCGGCGGCCCGGAGCGCGTTCGCCTTGGTGGTGTACGACTTGGAGGCGAGGACGACGGTGCCGTTGGCCGCGAGCACCTCGTACCACCACACCCCGTCACTGGACTGGCCGTGGCCGCAGGCCTGGATGCGGGCGTGCCGCTTGGCGCTCATGACGCCACCTCGTCGTCGGTGGTGCGGTCGTGCTCGATCGCCTTGTCCTCAGACATGGTTCGCCAGTCCGGCCAGGTCCGCTGTTCGTTGCGGGCCTGCTTGGCCTTGACGGCGTTGATGATCTCGTCTGGTTCCCACCCGGCGCGCCACGCTCCGTCGAACGCGAGGATGATGACGTCGACCCACTCGCCAAGATCGTCGGGGTTGGCCTCGATCTCAGCGAGTTCCTTGCGGATGTGGTCGAGCACGCCGAGGGTGCGTTTCCCCGGCCCGAACGCTGCGCGGCTGAACGCGCGCTGCCGCTCGAGGTGTGCGACATCGATGCCGGACGACTCGTAGAGGATCGTCAACCCGGCGGCGCGAGCAGCCTCGAATTCGGTCCGCGCCCCGGTGGACAGCTCCCACCCGGCGAGCAGGTAGATGGCGTCGCAGGTGAGCATCGCGGCGAGATCTGATCGCATGTAGCAGGGCGCGTTGTGGTAGCCACCTTCACCGGCCCAGGGCCCGTCGGGGCAGGGTCCGTCGTGCTGGTGTGGGGTTACGTTGTGCGGGTTGATGACGTCGTGACCGTCTTTGCTGAGCCGGTTCTCAGCGGCCTTGAAGGCGTCGATGTTGGCAAACGGCTTGCCCGCGATGGGACCGCCTATGTAGACCCTCACGCGGTCACCGCCTCGGCGTCATCAGCCTTCGTGGCCCACCGCTCGTGATCCTCAGCCGTGAGCGGCTCGGCCTCCCACTCGGCGACGCGGACGCGGGCGACCTCGATGAACATTTCGTAGTCGACACGTGCCCGGGCGACGTCCGCGCTGGACCAGCCGTGGGCGGTGTCGTCGTGGATGTGGGCGCCGAGCTCGTCGAGGGTGCCGGACCAGCAGCCGGCGACGACGTGGCTGCCCCAGGTGGTGGAGTCGGGTCCGTCGTAGTGGCGGTGGATGGTGACGGTCCGGTGTTCGGAGCCCACAGGCCCCATGGTGAGGATGTGCCGGGGTGCGCTCAGGTCGGCGTTGCCGGAGACCCGGGCGCCGCCGTAGACCCGGGCGCCGCCGTAGACCCGGGCGTCGCCGTAGACCCGGGCGTCGCCGGAGACCCAGGCGTTGCCGTAGACCCGGGCGCCGCCGTAGACCCGGGCGTCGCCGGAGATCCAGGCGTTGCCGTAGACCCAGGCGCCGCCGTAGACCCGGGTGCCGCCGTAGACCCGGGTGCCGCCGTAGACCCGGGCGCCGCCGGAGATGTTGTCAGGCATGCGATACTCCTTCTTGTCGGGAGCCCGCCGCGGTCGCAGCGCAATGGCGGGCTTTCTTCTTGGTCGGGACCGTCCTGCCGCTCAGGTCGGCAGGTGCGGTCCCGGGTCTGGGTGCCGGTCGGCGATCGCCACTGCGCGGCCGATGACGAAGGCGAGGGCTGCACCGGCGAGGAGCCACGCGGCCAGGCCGAGACAGACGTAGGCGAGGACGGTCGGGGCGGTCACGATGCGGCACCCGTGACGACCGTCAGCGGCACGACGGGCGCGTTGGAGGCCACGAACCACGGCTCGTCGTCGACGAGGACCGTGCGGACGTCCTGACCCTCGTACTGGAAGAGGTCGACGGCGGTCATGCTGCACTGGCCGTCTTGACGCGCTCGACCTCGGCAGCCGCGAAGCGTCGCTGGCCGCCGACGGTCCGAGTGGAGATGATGTGTCCGGCCTTGTCCCAGCGGCGCACCGTCTCGATGCTGACCCCGAGGCGACGGGCTGCCTCGCCGATGGGCAGTAGGTCTGCCTCGGTAGAGTAGGTATGCCTATCAGTCATGGGGACACTCTAGGCATACCTAGAGGCACGCCGTCAAGAGGACGGCCGAGAAGCCCAGAAATCTTGTAGGTATGCTGAGGTTTGGATAGGGATGCCTCTATGATCTGGGCATGAGCACTCAACCTCATGCGGTCCACCGACTGGAGTTCACGCTCGGTGACCATCTGCGCCGAGCGCGTCGGAG
>JBDIAL010000042.1:0-19973 GCA_039812405.1 Nostocoides sp. | reverse complement strand
CACCGGATACCTCGACCGCGCCAGGCGTCCCCCGGGTGGAGGTATTCCGGGTCGGCATTGCGGCTAGTCGGGGAGGGCGACCGGCTTCAGCTCGTCCCAGACGTCACCGGGTCCCGGGTTGTCCGGATGCGAGGCGCCGCCGAGGTGGGTCATGACGCCCCACACCGCGTTGAGCGAGGTCTGGACGGCGCCCTCGACCCAGGCCGGCGTCCAGCTCACCCCGTCGCCGGCGAGGAAGATGCCGCGCTCGCGCTCGGGCAGGTCCCGCTGGACGAAGTGGCCGTACATCCGGTGGTTGTAGCGGTAGTGCCCGGGCAGGGCCCCCTTGAAGGCGCCGAGGAAGTTCTCGTCCGCCTCCCAGCTCACGACGACGGGGTTGCCACGGAGGTGGCTGCGGATGTCGACGCCCGGGTAGATCCGGTCGAGGGCGGCCAGCGCCAGCTCCACGCGCCGCTCCGGGGGCAGCGGCAGCACCTTGAGCGCGTCGGTCATCCAGGAGTAGCTGAGGCAGATGACGCCGGGGCGGTCCGGGCCGTTGTCGAAGAAGTAGGTGCCCCGGGTGATCCGGTCGGTGAGCGTCATGGACAGCAGCGGCCGACCGGTCTGCGGGTCGACGTCGTTCCAGAACGGCCGGTCCACCATGACGAAGGTCTTCGCCGCCTGCATGTAGCGCGTGCGGTCCAGCGCCATCCACAGCTTCTGGTCGAAGAGCGACTCCTCGACGGACACCGAGGTCGTCAGGAGGTGGCTCTGGCAGGTCACGAGCACGGCCGCGTGCTCCCGGGCGTTGCCCCACTGGTCGACGACGGTGAAGCCGCCGGAGGGCGCCCGCTCGATCCGGGCAGCCCGGCCCAGGGTCGCCCCGCCGCTGAGCGAGGCGAGGCTCGTCCCCGCCGGCCAGTGCCGGCATACGGGCTCCCGCCGCCAGAGCCGGTGGAGCACCTGCTCGACGCCGCCGACGATGTAGCGCTGGTGGTCGTCGAGCTCGAGGAGGTTGACCCGCAGGATCTCCAGCATGGAGTTGGGGAAGTCGCTGTCCCAGCCGCCCGTGCCGAAGCCGACCTGCCCGAACACCTCGCGGTGCCGGAAGCTCAGCTCCCGGAAGGCCGTCGAGGACACGACGAAGTCGTAGAAGGTCCGCTCGTCCCAGGCCCGGGCGATGGGATCCCACAGCTCCTTGAGCCGGCGGGAGTCGCGGTCGCGGACGGCCTGCTGCAGCTCGGTGAAGTCGGCGAGCTCCTCCAGGGCGGCGTGGTATGCGTCGGCGACCTCCCGGTAGAGCGGCGGCAGGTCCGCCCCGGTCCGCGCGAAGAGGGTCTCGCCCTCGAGGTCGATGACCGTCGACCCGGCCGCCTCGGTGAGCGGGTTGGGGAAGGGCCGCGACTCGAGGCCGACGAGGTCGACGTAGTGGTAGAAGGCGCGCGAGGAGACGGGGAAGCGCATCCCGCCGAGCTCGGCGATGACGTCCTCGGTGCCCTCGAACGTCTCCGACCGCAGCCGCCCGCCGAACTGCCCCGACTCGTAGAGGACCGGCCGCAGCCCGAGCCGCATGAGCTCGTGCCCGGCGACGACTCCGGCGGTGCCCGCACCGATGACGGCCACCTCGGCGCCGAGCCGGTCCTCGGGCACCGACCCGAGACCGGCCGGATGGGTGACCCACGCGTCGTAGGCGAAGGGGAAGTCCGGCCCGAAGGCGGTGACCGGCCGGCCCTGGCTCATCTGGTCCTCCGAGGGGGTGCGGTGCTGTCGGTATGCGAGGGCCCGGCTCCCGCGGGACCGTCGCGCCGGGACGTGCCCGGCCGACGGCCATCGTAGGACCCGGGTAGCGTCGGCACCGTGAAGCTCGCGCTCTGGCAGTGCCCCCCGACCGACGGCCTGGTCGAGGAGGCGCTCATCGCGCTCGAGGACCGGCTCGTCGCCGCGGCGGCCGCCGGGGCCTCGATCCTCCTCGTCCCCGAGCTCTACCTGCCCGGCTACAACCGGCCCGACCTCCACGCCAGCCTCGCCCAGCCACTGGACGGGCCGTGGCTGTCCCGGGTGCGCGACCTGGCCCGGGCGACCGGGTGCGGCGTGTGTCTGGGCTGGGCCGAGCGCGCCGGGCAGGACGTCTACAACGCGGTGTCCCTCGTCGACGGGGAGGGGCACCTGCGCGCCCACTACCGCAAGATCCAGCTCTTCGGGCCGATGGAGCGGGCCAGCTTCACCCGGGGCGGGACGCTCGCTCCCGTCGTCGAGGTCGAGGGCCGGCGGGTGGGGCTGCTCGTCTGCTACGACATCGAGTTCCCCGGTCATGCGGCGGCCCTCGCCCGGGGCGGCGCCGACGTCATCCTCGTCCCCACGGCGAACCCGGTGGGCTACGAGCACGTCCAGCGCGTCCTCGTCCCCGCCCGGGCCCACGAGAACGACGCCGTCGTGGCCTACGCGAACCTCGTGGGACCCGAGGGCGGGCTGACCTTCGGCGGGCTGTCGCTCGTGGCCGGGCCGGACGCGGTCCCCCTGGCCAGCGCGGGCCCCCGGGGGGAGGCCCTGCTCGTCGTCGACCTCGCGGCGGCCGACGCGGTGCCGGAGGACCTGCGGTCCGAGCAGGCGGCGGAGTACCGCCCGCCGACCCCGCCCGCTTCGTGACCGCCACCCTCGCGGCCCGCCGGCCCCGTCGGTTCACGCCGGCGACGTCGTTCTGGCTCGTCGCCCTGGCCTTCCTCGTCCTCATGTCGTTCACGACGGTGCCGACTCCGCTCTACCCGCTCTACGAGGCGGCCGACGGGTTCTCCTCGCTCATGGTCACGGTGGTCTTCGCGGCCTACGGCACCGGGGTCCTCGTCGGGCTCCTCCTCCTCGGACACGTGAGCGACCAGGTCGGGCGGCGTCCGATGATCCTGTCCGCCATCGCGGTCGAGCTCGTCAGCGCGACGATGTTCGTCCTCTCCGCCGCCGTGCCCGTCCTGCTCGTCGCCCGGTTCGTCTGCGGCTTCGGCATCGGCATGCTCACCGCCGCGGCGACGGCCCACCTCACCGAGCTGCACGCCATCGGGCACCCCGAGCGGCCCCCGCGGTTCGCGAGCACCGTCGCGACGGTCGTCAACACCGGCGGCCTCGCGCTCGGCGCCCTCGTCGGCGCCCTGCTCACCCAGTGGTGGGCCCATCCGCTGACCGTGCCGTTCGCGGCATACCTCGGGCTCCTGCTCCTCGTCGGCGCAGTCGTCCTCTGCGTGCCCGAGACCGTCACCCCGCCTCCCGTGCGGGCCCCCTACCGGCCGCAGCGGGTCCGGATCGCCCGGGCCGCCCGCGGGGAGTTCCTCGCCGCGGCCCTCGGCGGGATGGCCTCCTTCTTCGTGCTCGGCACCTTCACCTCGCTGACGGCCGTCCTCGTCGGCGGGATCCTGCACCACCACTCCCGTCTGCTCACCGGCGCCATCGTCTCCGTGACGCTCGGGGCCTCGGCGCTCTCCCAGGTGCTCTTCGCCCGGTATGCCCTCGCCCGGCGGCTGCGCCTCGGCCGGACCCTCATGGTGGGCGGGCTCGTCGCCATGGCCCTGGCCGCCCTCCTCCACCTCCTCTGGCTGTTCGTCGCGAGCGGCGTCCTCGCCGGCGGTGGGGCCGGCCTGGTCTTCCAGAGCGCCATCGCGACGGCGGTCCGCGTGGCCGCTCCCGGCGCCGAGGCCGAGACGGTGTCGGCGATGTTCGTCGCGGCATACGTCGGGATCACCGTCCCCGTCGTCGCCGTCGGCCTCGCGCTCACCCTCGCCGGGAACCCGGTGCCCGTGCTCGTCGTCTCCTCCCTCGTCGTCCTGCTCGTCGTCGGCCGCGCGGTGCGGCAGATGCTCAGGACGCTGCCGGCGCAGCCTGCCCGGGCCACCCCCGACCGGGCGTGACCCGCGCAGCCGCCCGGCGCTCACCGGGTCCGGCGGGGGCGGGGCGCCCCCATAGACTGGCACCCATGGCCGACCTCACCCGGGACGACGTCGCGCACCTCGCGTCCCTCGCCCGCATCGACCTGTCCGACGCCGAGCTGGACCGGATGGTCGGCGAGCTCGGCATCATCCTGGAGTCCGTCGCGACGGTCCAGCAGGCGCCGATCGACGGCGTCGAGCCGATGAGCCACCCGCTCCCGCTGACCAACGTCACCCGCCCCGACGAGGTCCGTCCCTCGCTCGCCGCGGCGGCCGCCCTCGCCGCCGCCCCGGCCGTCGAGCAGGACCGCTTCCTCGTGCCCCGCATCCTGGACGAGCCGGACGGGGGCGACGCGGTGCGCGTCGGCCACGGAGGGGAGCGGTGACCGCGGTGCCGACCGACCCCACCCGGCTGACCGCCGCGGAGATGGCCGACGCCCTCGCGTCCGGGGCCATCTCCTCCGTCGAGCTGACCCAGGCCCACCTCGACCGCATCGCGGCCGTCGACGGCGCGGTCCACGCCTACCTCCACGTCGACGCCGAGGGGGCGCTCGCCGCCGCGCGGGCCGTCGACGCGCGACGCGCGGCGGGGGAGCGGCTGCACCCGCTCGCCGGCGTCCCCGTCGCGGTCAAGGACGTCATGGCGACCGAGGGCCTGCCGACGACGTGCGGATCGCTCATCCTGCAGGGCTGGGTGCCCCCCTACGACGCGACCCTCGTCACCCGGCTGCGCGCCGCGGGGATGCCGATCCTCGGCAAGACGAACATGGACGAGTTCGCCATGGGCTCCTCGACCGAGCACTCGGCATACGGCCCGACCCACAACCCGTGGGACCTCGAGCGGATCCCCGGCGGCTCGGGGGGCGGGTCCTCCTCGGTCGTCGCCTCCTACCAGGCCCCGCTCGCCATCGGCACCGACACCGGCGGCTCGATCCGGCAGCCGGCGGCCGTGACGGGGACCGTCGGCGTCAAGCCGACCTACGGCGGGGTGTCGCGCTACGGCCTCGTGGCGCTCGCCTCGTCGCTCGACCAGGCCGGCCCGTGCACGCGGACCGTCCTCGACGCCGCCCTCCTCCACGCCGTCATCGGCGGTCACGACCCGATGGACTCCACGTCCATCGACGCCCCCGTCCCCCCCGTCGTCGAGGCGGCCCGGCGGGCCGACGTCGCGGGCCTGCGGATCGGGATCGTCCGGGAGCTGACGGGGGAGGGCTTCCAGCCCGGCGTGCAGCAGCGGTTCGACGAGGCCGTCGCGGCGCTCGTCGAGCGGGGCGCCGAGGTCGTCGAGGTGTCCTGCCCGTCCTTCGCCTACGCCCTCGCGGCCTACTACCTCATCCTGCCGAGCGAGGCCTCGAGCAACCTCGCGAAGTTCGACGCCATGCGCTACGGCCTGCGGGTCGGCCCGGAGGGCGTCGCCGCCCCGTCGGCCGAGCAGGTCATGGCGGCCACCCGCGACGCCGGGTTCGGGCCCGAGGTCAAGCGCCGCATCATCCTCGGGACCTATGCCCTGTCCAGCGGCTACTACGACGCCTACTACGGCACGGCCCAGAGGGTGCGCCGGCTCATCGCGGAGGACTTCGCCCGGGCCTTCGAGAGCGCCGACGTCCTCGCCAGCCCCACGGCGCCGACGACGGCCTTCCGGCTCGGCGACCACCTCGATGACCCGATGGCCATGTACCTCAACGACATCGCGACGATCCCCGCCAACCTCGCGGGAGTCCCCGGCATCTCCGTCCCCAGCGGGCTCGCCCCCGAGGACGGCCTCCCCACCGGCATCCAGTTCCTCGCTCCCGCCACCCAGGACGATCGGCTGTATGCCGCGGGCGCGGCTCTCGAGGCCGCCCTCACCGACCGCTGGGGCGGGCCGCTGCTCGCCTCCGCCCCCGACCTCGCCCCCCACGGAGCGTGATGCCGCGATGACCTCCACCACCGCCGAGCCCGTCCTGTCCTTCGAGGACGCCCTCGCGGCATACGACCCCGTCCTCGGCCTCGAGGTCCACGTCGAGCTGAACACCGCGACGAAGATGTTCTGCGGGTGCGCGACGACGTTCGGGGCGGAGCCGAACAGCCAGGTGTGCCCGGTGTGCCTCGGGCTGCCCGGCGCGCTGCCGGTCGTCAACGAGAAGGGCGTCGAGTCGGCCATCCGGATCGGGCTCGCGCTGAGCTGCGAGATCGCGCCCTGGTGCCGCTTCGCGCGGAAGAACTACTTCTACCCGGACATGCCGAAGAACTTCCAGACGAGCCAGTACGACGAGCCCATCGCCTTCGACGGCCACCTCGACGTCGAGCTGTCCGACGGGTCGACCTACCGGGTCGAGATCGAGCGGGCCCACATGGAGGAGGACACCGGCAAGTCGCTCCACGTCGGCGGCTCCACCGGCCGGATCCACGGCGCGGACCACTCGCTCGTCGACTACAACCGGGCCGGGATCCCGCTCATCGAGATCGTCACGCGGCCGATGCTCGGGACGGGGGAGCGGGCGCCCGAGGTGGCCCGGGCCTACGTCGCCGCGCTGCGCGACCTCGTCAAGGCGCTCGGGGTGTCGGACGTCCGGATGGAGCAGGGGTCGATGCGCTGCGACGTCAACCTGTCGCTCATGCCGAAGGGCTCGACGACGCTCGGGACACGGTCGGAGACCAAGAACGTCAACTCGCTGCGCTCGGTCGAGCAGGCGGTCCGCTACGAGATCGGCCGCCACGCGGCGATCCTCGCCGCGGGCGGGCGGGTCACCCAGGAGACCCGGCACTGGCACGAGGACACGGGCATCACGACGAGCGGGCGCGAGAAGTCCGACGCCGAGGACTACCGCTACTTCCCCGAGCCCGACCTCGTGCCCGTCGCGCCGTCCCCCGAGACCGTCGAGGCGCTGCGCGCGACGCTCCCGGAGAACCCCGCCGCCCGCCGCCGCCGGCTCCAGCAGGCCTGGGGCTTCACGGACCTGGAGATGCGCGACGTCGTCAACGCCGGGCTCGTCGAGCTCGTCGAGGAGACCGTCGGGGCCGGGGCCACTCCTGCCGGCGCGCGCAAGTGGTGGTCCGGCGAGATCGCCCGGCGGGCCAACACCGAGGCGCGGGACGTCGTCTCGTATGCCGCGACACTGGGTGTCACGCCCGCCTCGGTCGTCGAGCTCGAGGGGCTCGTGACCGGGGGGCGGCTCAACGACTCGATGGCCCGCCAGGTGTGGGAGGGCGTGCTCGACGGCGAGGGGTCGCCGACCGCGGTCGCCGACGCGCGCGGGCTCGAGCTGGTCCGCGACGACGGTGCCCTCGAGACGGCGATCGACGCGGTCATCGCCGCGAACCCCGACGTGGCGCAGCGGATCCGGGACGGCAAGGTGCAGGCCGTGGGCGCCCTGATCGGCCAGGTCATGAAGGCGACGAAGGGTCAGGCCGACGCGGGCCGGGCACGCGAGGTCATCCTCGTCCGGCTCGGCGTGGGCTGACTCCGGACCCGGCTCGCAGCGGCCGGCCGTCCGGCCCCTGGCGCCGCGCGCTCGCGCCCCTCCGTCTCGCCTACCGTGGCGGCATGGTCACCGTCTCCGTACCCGATGCCGACTGGGCCGCACGTGTCGAGGGAGTGGAGGGCATCGAGGTCGTCGTCGACGACCTGCGCTCCCCGGGGGCACGCACCCGGGTCGAGGTCGCCGTGCCGCCCTACCTGCGGTCCTGGGACGCCACGCTGATGGCCGGCATGCCCTCCCTCCGGCTCGTCCAGCTGCTCACCGCCGGCTACGAGACGGTCCTCCCGCACGTCCCCGAGGGGGTGCGCCTCGCCAACGCGGCCGGGGTCCACGACGCGTCGACGTCCGAGCTCGCGGTCGCCCTCGCGCTCGCCGCGCTGCGCGAGGTCCCCCGGTTCGTCCGGGCCCAGGACGAGGGGCGCTGGCTGCGCTCGGTCATCTACCCCTCGCTCGCCGACAAGCGCGTCCTCGTCGTCGGCTACGGCGCCATCGGGCGCGCGGTCGCCGCCCGGATGGCGCCGTTCGAGGTGCGGCTCACCGCGGTCGCCTCCCGCGCGCGGGCCGGCGACGACCTCGTCGGCCCGGTCCACGGCGTCGACGAGCTGCCGCGGCTGCTGCCCGAGCAGGACGTCGTCGTCGTCATCGTGCCGCTCTCCCCGTCGACCGAACGGCTCGTCGACGACGCGTTCCTCTCCCGGATGCCGGACGGCTCGGTCCTCGTCAACGTCGCCCGGGGCAGGGTGGCCGACACCGACGCGCTGCTGCGGCACGCGGGGCGGCTCACCCTGGCCCTCGACGTGACCGACCCCGAGCCGCTCCCCGCGGACCACCCGCTGTGGCACGCTCCGGGGGTCCTCATCAGCCCCCACGTCGGCGGCTCGACCACCGCCTTCATCCCCCGGGCGGAGCGGCTGCTGCGCGAGCAGCTCGAGCGGTACGTCGCGGGCGAGGACCTCGTCAACGTCGTGACCTGACGAGGCGGCCCGGCGGACCGGGACATGCCGTGACGGACTCGAGGGTCGTGCGCTGACAGGCGGCCCCAGGTGGGGCATGCTTGTGTCCATGACCCGATCGGCGGAGGACCGGACCCTCGTCCTCGTCCGCCATGCCAAGGCCGAGCAGGGCGGCTGGGACCGCGACCACGAGCGCACGCTCACCGGGCGCGGGCACCGGGACGCCGTCGCGGCCGGACGCTGGCTGTGCGACCACGGGATCGGCTGCGACGAGGTGCTCTGCTCCACCGCCGCGCGCGCCCGGCAGACGGCCGACGGGATCGCGGAGGCGGGGTGCTGCGAGGCGGAGATCCAGTACGACGCCGCGATCTACAACGCCTCCGCCGCCGGACTGCTCGGCGTGCTGCGCGAGGCCGACCCCGAGGCCCAGGTCCTCATGATGGTCGGGCACGCCCCCGGCATACCGCAGCTGGCGAGCCTGCTCGCCGACGGCGAGGGACGCGAGGAGGCGCACGACCTCATGTCCCAGGGCTGGCCGACCTCGGGGGTCGCGGTCCTGCGCTACGACGGGCACTGGTCCGACCTCGACTGGGGCACGGCATACCTCCAGGCCTTCGCCGCCCCGCGCGGCTGACGCCGGCTCCCCGTCCGCATCCCAAGACCCCGTCCCGGCCCGTGGTCGGCCCGCGCACGGCACCTGTAACACTGGCGGGTATGCCAGAGCTACGGTCGCGAACCTCCACCCACGGACGGACGATGGCCGGCGCGCGTGCCCTGTGGCGCGCCACCGGCATGACGGACGACGACTTCGGGAAGCCGATCGTCGCCATCGCCAACAGCTTCACCCAGTTCGTCCCCGGACACGTCCACCTGCGCAACATGGGCGCGCTCGTCGCCGAGGCGGTCGCCGAGGCGGGAGGCGTGGGCCGGGAGTTCAACACGATCGCCGTCGACGACGGCATCGCCATGGGCCACAGCGGCATGCTCTACTCGCTGCCGAGCCGGGAGCTCATCGCCGACGCCGTCGAGTACATGGTCAACGCGCACTGCGCCGACGCGCTGGTGTGCATCTCCAACTGCGACAAGATCACCCCGGGCATGCTGCTCGCCGCGCTGCGTCTGGACATCCCGACGGTCTTCGTGTCGGGCGGTCCGATGGAGGCCGGCAAGACGGTGGCCATCGAGGGGATCGTCCACGACCGGATCGACCTCATCGACGCGATGATCGCCTCGTCCAACGACGCGGTGACCGACGAGCAGCTCGACGCGATCGAGCGCTCCGCGTGCCCCACGTGCGGCTCGTGCTCGGGCATGTTCACGGCGAACTCGATGAACTGCCTCACCGAGGCGATCGGCCTGTCGCTGCCCGGCAACGGCTCGACGCTCGCGACGCACACCGCCCGCAGGGCCCTGTTCACCGAGGCGGGGCGCACCGTCGTCGACCTGGCCCGGCGCTACTACGAGGGCAACGACCACTCCGTGCTGCCCCGACAGATCGCGACGAAGGCGGCCTTCACCAACGCCATCGCCCTCGACGTCGCGATGGGCGGCTCGACGAACACCGTGCTCCACCTCCTCGCCGCGGCCCGCGAGGCCGAGGTCGACTTCGGCATCCACGACATCGACGCCGTCTCCCGCCGGGTCCCGTGCCTGTCGAAGGTGGCGCCCAACAGCCCCATCTACCACATGGAGGACGTCCACCGGGCCGGTGGGATCCCCGCCATCCTCGGCGAGCTGGACCGGGCCGGGCTCCTCGACACCGAGGTCCACGCCGTCCACGCCGACTCCCTCAAGGAGTGGCTCGCCGAGTGGGACGTCCGGTCCGGCACGGCGAGCCGGGAGGCCGTCGAGCTGTTCCACGCCGCGCCCGGCGGGGTCCGCACGACCGAGCCGTTCTCGACGTCGAACCGGTGGGACCGGCTCGACACCGACGCCGCGCAGGGGTGCATCCGCGACCGCGAGCACGCCTACACCGTCGACGGCGGCCTCGCCGTCCTCGTCGGCAACCTCGCGCCGGACGGCTGCGTCGTCAAGACGGCCGGCGTGCCGGAGAAGGTCTGGACGTTCTCCGGGCCGGCGAAGGTGTTCGAGTCCCAGGAGGCGGCCGTCGACGGCATCCTCGGCAAGGTCGTCGGGGCCGGTGACGTCGTCGTCATCCGCTACGAGGGCCCGAAGGGCGGACCCGGCATGCAGGAGATGCTCTACCCGACCTCCTTCCTCAAGGGCCGGGGCCTCGGCCAGGCCTGCGCGCTCATCACCGACGGCCGCTTCTCCGGCGGCACGACCGGGCTGTCGATCGGCCACGTCTCGCCGGAGGCCGCCTCCGGTGGCCTCATCGGCCTCGTCGAGGACGGCGACACGATCGAGCTCGACATCCCGGCCCGGCGGATCCACCTCGCCGTCCCCGACGACGTCCTCGACGCGCGGCGCGCGGCGCAGGAGGCTCGCGAGCACCCGTACACCCCGGTCGACCGGGACCGGCCGATCAGCGCGGCGCTGCGGGCCTACGCCTCGATGGCGACCTCCGCCTCCGACGGCGCGGTCCGGCGCGTTCCCGGCTGACCCGCCGGCATCCTGGGACATACCGGGCACCCAGGTAGCCTCTCCCCAGCATCCCCGTGCGCGAAGGAGGGCGTCGATGGCCAAGCCCAGGTCCGGTGCGGCGGCCGCGGCCCTCGCCCTACGGGCACGCGCTGCGGGTCGGGCACCTGACGTACACCTCCGCGGCGTCCGGGATGAGCTGCTCGAACACCTCGACCCGGCACGGCTTCACCCTCTCGCGGACCACGGTGTCCCTGCGATGACGGTCTCGTCGCGATGACGGCGATGCCGGAGCGGATGCCGGCCGGCTGGCATACCCGCGGATCCGTCTGCGGGATCAGGGAGCCCGCGCCGGGGGACGACGCCGCCCTCGACCGGCTGCGGAGCCCGGGTGTGGTGAGCGAGTTCGAGGACTACGGCCCGGACGCCGTCCTCGTCCGGCCCGCCTCTCCCGATCCCGGTCTGGGGCCGAGCGCCCGGGTGCTCGGGCGGGGGACCGTCGTCGACGCGGTCGACGGGTCGGTCCTCGGCCTCGTGTCGTGGCACGTCGTGGGCTACGGCCCGACCGCCGGCTCCCAGGCGCTCAACATCGGCATCTCGCTGCTGCCGCAGGCCCGCGGTCGCGGGGTCGGCGCCCAGGCCCAGCGGATGCTCGCCGCGGTGCTCATGGAGACCTTCGGCGTGGCGCGCGTCGAGGCGGCGACGGACGTCCGCAACCGCGCCGAGCAGCGGTCGCTGGAGCGGGCCGGCTTCACCCGGGAGGGCGTCGCGCGGGGAGCTCAGGAGCGACGCGGCGTGCGCCACGACCTCGTCGTCTACGCGCTGCTCGCCTCCGACGTCGGCGACGGGGCCGGTGCGGTCGGGAGGTCCGGATGATGGGACCACGTTGACACCGCGAGGGCCCCCCGGGGAGCATGGCTGCCGTGCAGCGAGTGCTCGTACTCCGCGGGCGCGCTGGCCGGTAACCACCCACAGACCGAGCAGCGCGCCATCCCTCCGTCGTCCGGAACCCGGACTGGAGGGTTTTTTTGTGGCCGGAGGACAATGAGCGTGGACCAGCAGGACGACAGGACCAGGAAGTGACGATCGTGAGTCAACCGTCGGGCGGCGCAGCCTCTGCGGCAGCCCCCTCACCAGCCGATATCGCGCACCACAGCAGGGCGCGCACGCCCGTCGAGGTCACGGGTGCCCAGAGCCTCGTCCTCGCGCTCGAGGCCGTCGGGGTCGACACGGTCTTCGGCATCCCGGGCGGGGCGATCCTCCCGGCATACGACCCGCTCCTGGACTCGCTCAAGGTCCGCCACATCCTCGTCCGCCACGAGCAGGGCGCCGGTCACGCCGCCGAGGGGTATGCCAGCGCGACGGGCAAGGTCGGCGTCTGCATGGCGACCTCGGGCCCGGGCGCGACGAACCTCGTCACCGCCATCGCCGACGCCTACATGGACTCCGTCCCGATCGTCGCGATCACCGGCCAGGTCGCCTCCAACCTGATCGGCTCCGACGGGTTCCAGGAGGCCGACATCCGCGGGATCACCTTCCCGATCACCAAGCACAGCTACCTCGTCACGCGGGCCGCCGACATCCCGCGGGTCATCGCCGAGGCCTTCCACATCGCCTCGACGGGCCGGCCCGGGCCGGTCCTCGTCGACATCGCCAAGGACGCCCTCCAGGCGCGGACCACCTTCCTCTGGCCGCCGGCCGTCGACCTGCCCGGCTACCACCCGGTGACTCGTCCGCACCACAAGCAGATCCGGGAGGCGGCCCGGCTCATCGCGAAGGCCAGGCGGCCGGTCCTCTACGTCGGCGGCGGCGTCATCCGGGCCCGGGCCGCGGAGGAGCTGGCGCGCTTCGTCGAGCTGACCCAGATCCCCGTCGTCACGACGCTCATGGCCCGCGGTGCGCTGCCCGACTCCCACCCGCTGCACCTCGGGATGCCGGGCATGCACGGCTCGGTCGCGGCGGTGACGGCCCTGCAGAAGTCCGACCTGCTCATCACCCTCGGCGCTCGCTTCGACGACCGGGTGACCGGCCAGCTCGCGACGTTCGCGCCCCGCGCCAAGATCATCCACGCCGACATCGACCCCGCCGAGATCAGCAAGAACCGCACCGCCGACGTCCCGATCGTCGGCGACTGCAAGGCGGTCATCGCCGACCTCACCGAGGAGGTCGACCGCGACATCGACGCCGGCACGGTGGGCGACTACGCCGCCTGGCGCGCGCGGGTCCAGGGCTGGAAGACGACCTTCCCGGTCGGCTACACCGAGTCCGACGACGGGTCGGTGGCTCCCCAGGCGGTCATCGAGGCGATCGGCCGGATCGCGGGGCCCGAGGCCACCTACGTCGCCGGGGTCGGGCAGCACCAGATGTGGGCAGCCCAGTTCGTCTCCTACGAGCGGCCCAACGCCTGGCTCAACTCCGGCGGCGCCGGGACGATGGGGTATGCCGTGCCGGCGGCGATGGGCGCGAAGGTCGCCGAGCCGGACCGTGTCGTCTGGGCCATCGACGGGGACGGCTGCTTCCAGATGACCAACCAGGAGCTCGCGACCTGCGTCATCAACGACATCCCCATCAAGGTCGCCGTCATCAACAACTCCAGCCTCGGCATGGTCCGCCAGTGGCAGTCGCTGTTCTACAACGAGCGCTACTCCAACACCGACCTCCACACGAGCGTCGGGCGCCGGGTCCCCGACTTCGTCAAGCTCGCCGAGGCCTACGGCTGTGTCGGGCTGCGCTGCGAGCGGCCCGAGGACGTCGAGGCGACGATCCGCAAGGCGATGGAGGTCAACGACGTCCCCGTCGTCGTCGACTTCGTCGTCCACCGCGACGCCATGGTGTGGCCGATGGTCGCCGCCGGCGTGAGCAACGACCTCATCCAGGTCGCCAAGGACACCGCGCCCCAGTGGGACCGCGGGGAGTCCGACGCGACGGAGCAGCCCGAGGACCAGGACGGAGACGACGCGTGAGCAGGCACACCCTCTCGGTGCTCGTGGAGAACAAGCCGGGCGTCCTCGCCCGGATCGCCAGCCTCTTCGCGCGGCGCGGGTTCAACATCCACTCCCTCGCGGTCGGCGAGACCGAGATCCCCGAGATCTCGCGGATGACGGTCGTCGTCGACGTCGAGGACCAGCCGCTGGAGCAGGTCACCAAGCAGCTCAACAAGCTCATCGAGGTGCTCAAGGTCGTCGAGCTCGACGCGGACGCCTCGGTCCAGCGCCAGATCGTCCTCGTCAAGGTCCGGGCCGACAGCGTGACCCGCGGCCAGGTGCTGGAGATGGTCCAGATGTTCCGCGCCAAGGTCGTCGACGTGTCGACCGACGCGCTGACCATCGAGGCGACCGGCAGCATGGACAAGCTGCGGGCGCTGCTCGACGTCCTCGCGCCGTTCGGCGTCAAGGAGCTCGTCCAGTCCGGTCTCGTCGCCGTCGGGCGCGGTGGCCGGTCCATCACCGACCGGGCGCTGCGCAGCGCCTGACCCGACCCCGGTGCCGTCGGCCGCGGACGCGGCTGGTAGAACCGGAGACTCGCGACACGGCATACGAAGACACCCGCAGAGCTCGACAGCCCAGACCCACCACCAGCAGACGCAGACAATCAGACGCAGACAATCAGAAGGAGTGGCCGCACATGGCCGAGATGTTCTACGACGACGACGCCGACCTGTCCGTCATCCAGGGCAAGAAGGTCGCCGTCATCGGCTACGGCAGCCAAGGGCACGCGCACGCCCTCAACCTGCGCGACAGCGGGGTCGACGTCCGGGTCGGTCTCGCCCCGACGAGCCGGTCCATCGAGAAGGCGAGGAACGAGGGGCTCACCGTCACGACGGTGCCCGAGGCCGTCACGGACGCCGACCTCGTCGTCATCCTCACGCCCGACCAGGTCCAGCGGACCGTCTACGCGCAGGAGATCCAGCCCAACCTCAAGCCCGGCGCCGCGCTGCTGTTCGGGCACGGCTTCAACATCCGGTTCGGCTACATCAAGCCCGAGGCCGGGTCCGACGTCATCATGGTCGCCCCCAAGGGGCCCGGCCACCTCGTGCGGCGCGAGTTCGTCGACGGCCGGGGCGTCCCCGTCCTCCTCGCCGTCGAGCAGGACGCGTCGGGCACCGCCTGGGACCTCGTCAAGTCCTACGCCAAGGCGATCGGCGGCCTGCGGGCCGGCGGCATCCGGACGACCTTCACCGAGGAGACCGAGACCGACCTGTTCGGCGAGCAGTCGGTCCTCTGCGGCGGCGCGAGCCAGCTGGTCATGTACGGCTTCGAGACGCTGACCGAGGCCGGCTACCAGCCCGAGGTCGCCTACTTCGAGTGCCTCCACGAGCTCAAGCTCATCGTCGACCTCATGATCGAGGGCGGCATCGCCAAGCAGCGCTGGTCGATCTCCGACACCGCGGAGTACGGCGACTACGTCTCCGGCCCCCGCGTCATCGACCCGCACGTCAAGGAGAACATGCAGAGCGTTCTCAAGGACATCCAGGACGGCACTTTCGCCGCGCGCTTCATCGCCGACCAGGACGCGGGGGCCCCCGAGTTCACGGCGCTGCGCGAGAAGGGTGCCCAGCACCCCATCGAGGCGACGGGCAAGCAGCTGCGCAAGCTCATGGCCTGGGTCCAGGACACCGACGCGGACTACGTCGAGGGCTCCGCCGCCCGCTGACCCGCCCACCCGCTGCGCAGGGGTGAAACCGCTGCGCAGCGGGTGAAACCGCGGCGCAACCCGCGTGAAGCCGGGGGCGCACACAATGGTGGCATGACCAACACGAGCACCAGCCACGAGCTCGCGGTGCACGCCACCGGACTCGTCAAGCACTTCAAGGACGTGCGGGCGGTCGACGGCATCGACCTCGACGTGACCCGGGGGTCCATCTTCGGGCTCCTCGGACCCAACGGGGCCGGCAAGACGACCGTCGTCCGGATGCTCGCGACGCTGCTGTCCATCGACGGGGGGCACGCCGAGGTCTTCGGCGTCGACGTCGCGCGCAAGCCGCACCAGGTGCGTCAGCTCATCGGGGTGACGGGGCAGTACGCCTCCGTCGACGAGAAGCTCACCGCCCGCGAGAACCTGCGGCTGTTCGCCCGCATCCTCGGCCAGTCCGGCGCCCAGGCGCGGCTGACGGCCGACGACCTCCTCGAGCGGTTCGCCCTCGAGGAGGCGGCGAACCGTCCGCTCGCCAACTTCTCCGGCGGCATGCGGCGCCGGCTCGACCTCGCCGCGAGCCTCATCTCCCGTCCTCCGCTCGTCTTCCTCGACGAGCCGACGACCGGGCTCGACCCGCGGACCCGCGGCCAGATGTGGGACACCATCCGCGAGCTCGTCGCCGGTGGCGCCACGATCCTGCTGACCACCCAGTACCTCGACGAGGCCGACCAGCTGGCCGACCGCATCGCCGTCGTCGACCGGGGCCAGAAGGTGGCCGAGGGCACCTCGAACGAGCTGAAGGCGATGGTCGGCGACGCGACGCTGCAGCTGACCCTCCACGACCCGGGCGAGGCCGAGGAGGCGGCCCGGGTCATCGCCCGGGTCACCGGCCTCGTGGCCCAGCACACGCGGGCCGCCCACGGCACCGCCCACCTCGTCGTCCCCATGGCGAACGCCGACCACGCCGGCGACGTCCTCGTCGCCATCCGTCAGGCGGACATCAGCCTCGCCGGCGTCAGCGTCGCCCAGCCCACGCTCGACGAGGTGTTCCTCGCGCTGACCGGCCGGCCCGCCGAGCCGCAGTCGGGGCTCGACGACGCCGCGGACGGCTACCACGACCAGCTCCAGATGGAGGCCTCCCGATGACCACCCTCACCGCCCCGTCCGGGGCCGTCGACACGAGCCGGCTGTCGGCCCACGTCCCCTTCGCCACGGCGTTCCGGCAGACCCTGCTCATGGCCTGGCGCGCCCTGGTCAAGATGCGCCGCAACCCCGAGCAGTTCTTCGACGTCGCCCTCCAGCCGCTGCTGTTCACCCCGATGTTCGGCTACATCTTCGGCGGCGCCATCGCCGGCGGGGTCAAGGCATACCTCCCCCTCCTCGTCCCGGGCATCCTCGTCCAGACCGCCCTCACGACGTGCATGCAGACCGGCGTGACCCTCCGCGAGGACATGGAGAAGGGCGTCTTCGACCGGTTCCGGAGCCTCCCCATGGCGCGGATGGCACCGCTCGCCGGGCCCGCGCTCGCCGACACCCTCCGCTACACCATCGCGACGGCCCTGACCATCGCCGTCGGCATGGCGATGGGCTACCGGCCGGGCGGCGGCGTGGGCGGGGTCCTCGCCGGCGCGGTCGTCATCATCATCGCCGCCTGGTCGCTGGCCTGGATCTTCACCTACCTCGGCACCGTCATGCGGTCGGCCCAGGGGCTCCAGGGGGTCTCGATGATGATCCTCTTCCCGCTGACCTTCCTCTCCAACGCCTACGTCCCGGTCGACACGCTGCCGTCGTGGCTCAAGGAGTTCGTCACGATCAACCCGGTGTCGCACATCGTCTCGGCCGTCCGGTCGCTCATGAACGACGGTCAGGTGACCGGCGAGCTGGCCTGGGGCGCGATCGGGTGCGCCGCCGTGGTCCTCATCTTCGCGACGCTCTCGGTCCGGCGGCTCCGGCGGGCGGCCTGAGCGGCCCGTAGCCGCTCTCGAGGAGGGCCAGCGCCTCCGCTCGCAGCGCGTCGCGGTCGTGCGCGGCATACGACGACACCCACTCGTCGTATGCCGCGCCGACGGCATCGCGGGCCCTCGAGCCGGCCGGCTCGAGGGCGAGGGAGGGGTAGGCCCGGGCGTGGCCGGCCGCGACGCCGCAGGCCATGAGCCGGCTCCCGGTCACGGCATCCCCCGGTGTCGCGACGAGCCACAGCCCGAGGGCGTACAGCGCGGCCCCGGTCACGGGGTAGTCGAGGAACAGGCCGGCGCTCCGGTCGAGCACCGCCGCGGTCCGGGCGGCTAGGTCGGACGCCGTGCCTCGGACCTGGGCCGGCCGGTCGTGCAGGGCGTGGGCCGCCACCGCGGCGGCGACGGTGTGCAGGATCCAGGGCTCGAAGCCGAGCCAGTCGGCGTCGATGCCCTCGGGGGCCCGCAACGCGTCGGAGCGGGCGGCGGCGTCGCGGTAGGCCTCCAGCCCCGCCTCGACCCGACCCCGGGCCAGGTCGACCTCGGCCCGGATCATCCGCTCGTTCACGGTGGCGGGGAGGCCGGACTCCGCGCTCGGGTCGAGGTCCTCGACCATCTCGCGGAGGCGCTGCTCGGCCGTCTCGAGATCGCCCTGCTGGAGGGCGGCGAGGACCCGCAGGCCGCGCAGCTGCGCCGCGTCGGGGATGGACCCCAGCCGCAGCAGCGTCGGGAGGGCCCGGAGGGCGTGCTCGGCCGCCCGCTCGGGCTCGCCGACCTGGAGGGCCATCTCGGCGACGCGCTGGTGGGCGCCGGCGAGCGTCCACGGGTCGGTGTCGCACGACTCGGCCGCCTCGAGAGCGGCCTGCGAGTAGCGGACCGCGGCGGCGAGGTCCCCGGCGTTCTCCGCGGTCTGGGCGGCGAAGGCGTTGCCGACGATCTCGCCCATCCGGTCGTAGGGGGCCGCCGCGGCGAGGATCGCCTCCGGCGTCGGGGCGTCGCCGCGCACGATGAGCAGCAGGAGCAGCTCGCCGAGCAGCCCCGCGAAGCCTGTGGTCTGCGGTGGCAGCCGACGCAGCCGGGACAGGGACCGGGCGGCGAGCCGGACGTTGAAGATGAACGCGTTGATGCCGAGGATCGTCAGGGCGGAGCGGTGGGCGTCGGCGAACCGGGGTGCCGGCCGCAGGTGGTAGAGGAGGGCGTCGACCTCGGGCCCGAGGCGCACGACCCGGAAGTGGTTGGACTCGATGGACCACATCGTCGCCAGCGCCGAGAAGAGCGCGGCGACCCGGTCGCCCTCGCCGCGCACCGCCGCCGCGTGGAGGGCGTGGGTGAGGTTGGCCTCCTCCGAGCGGATCCGGTCCATCGCCTCGAACTGGGCCGAGTCGAGCAGCGCGGTGCCCCACTGCAGGGCGTGGTCGGCCGCCCAGCCACGGGCCCGGTCGTCCGCGTCGCCGTCCTCGCCGGCGTCGACGAGCATCATCCGGGCGAACTCCCGGACCGTCTCGAGCATGCGGTAGCGGGCCCCGAACGCGGTCTCGGACACCGCGAGGAGGGACTGGGTCACCAGGCTCGTCACGAGGTCCTCGGCGGCGTCGCCGACGACGGCCGCGGCCGCGGGGAGGGTGAACCCGTCCTGGAACGCGGCGAGCCGGCGCAGGGCGGCACGCTCGGACTCGCTGAGCAGGTTCCAGCTCCAGTCGATGACGGCGAGGAGGGTCTGGTGCCGGGCGGGGGCGCTGCGGCTCGTCCCCCGGAGCAGGCTGAGCCGGTTGTCGAGGCGCCGCTCGATCTCGGCCACGGACATGACCCGCACCTTCGCCGCGGCGAGCTCGATGGCCAGCGGCAGCCCGTCGAGCTGCGCGCAGATGCGGGAGACGGCCTCCGGCGGGAGGTCGACGTCAGGGCGGGTGGCGCGGGCCCGGACGTCGAACAGGTCGGCCGCCGTGCGGTCGTCGAGCTGGGGGAGGAGGTAGACCGCCTCGGCGTCGATGTCGAGCGGGGTCCGGCTCGTCGTGAGGACCCGCAGCTGGGGGCTCGTCGCGACGAGCTCGTCCACGAGGTCGGCCACGCCGTCGACGACGTGCTCGCAGTTGTCGAGGACGAGGAGCGTCGGGACCTGGCTCAGCTGCTCGGCCATCGAGGCGCGGACGTCGGCGACGACCCGGGCCGAGGTGGGGCTGAGGCGCCCGCTCGTGTCGCGGGTCCCCACGACCCCGGCGACCTCGCGGAGGACGCCGTCGCCGGTCGCGACCCCCGCGAGCTCGACGACGTGGACCGCCCGCTGGGAGGCGGTGACCGCGAGCTCCTGCGCCAGCCGTGTCTTGCCCAGCCCGCCGGCGCCGATGATCGAGGTCACCCGGGAGGCCTCGATGAGAGCCCGGACCGCGGTGAGGTCGGAGGCTCTCCCGAGGAGCCGGTTGGGGGAGAGGCGGATGCCGTGCCGGACCGTCGTGCCCTCGTCGAGCAGCTCGGCCTGGACGGCGGCGAGGACCGGCGAGGGCGCCATGCCGAGCCGGTCGCGCAGCTCACGGCGGTGCGCCT
>JBDIAL010000041.1:0-20600 GCA_039812405.1 Nostocoides sp. | reverse complement strand
ATCGTGCTGAGCTACATGACCGTCCTGCTGTGCAACATCGAGAGCTCCACCCTCGGCGTCCTCGGCCTGATGATGCCTCTCGTCTTCGCGACGTTCGGCACCGGGACCCAGACCTTCTGGATCGTCGTGGCGGTCGCCGTCCCCGCGGCCCTCATGGTCATGAGCCCGATCCACGTCGCCGGCACGCTGATCATCGGCAACAGTGCGCTCAAGGACCAGGACCGGCTCTTCCGTCGATTGCTGGCGACCGCGGCCTCCCTGGCCGTCGTCGTGCCGGCCATCGTGGTGCTCGTGCCCATCTCCATGGGCTAGCGCGGTAGCGCGGGTGCCGCCCGTGGCCCGGAGCCCCCGTGGGCTCCGGGCCGGGGATCCGCGTGCTCGAACCCGGACCGGTGACCGGTGGGCCGCAGGCTCGGACCATCCCCGGTCCAGGGGTGTAACACGCCTGGAACGCCACCTACCTAGCGTGCGTGGGAACGCGACGCAGCGTCGAAAGGGAGAAGGACCTCTCATGTCCAAGATCAGGGTTGACGGGACCATCGTCGAGCTCGACGGCGACGAGATGACGCGGATCATCTGGCAGTTCATCAAGGACAAGCTGATCCTCCCGTACCTCGACGTGAACCTCGAGTACTACGACCTCGGCATCGAGAACCGGGACGCCACCGACGACCAGGTGACCGTCGACGCGGCGAACGCCATCCAGCGGCACGGGGTGGGTGTCAAGTGCGCGACCATCACCCCCGACGAGGCCCGGGTCGAGGAGTTCGGCCTCAAGCAGATGTGGAAGTCGCCCAACGGGACGATCCGCAACATCCTCGGCGGGGTGATCTTCCGGGAGCCGATCATCATGCAGAACGTCCCCCGGCTCGTCCCCGGGTGGACCAAGCCGATCGTCGTGGGACGGCACGCCTTCGGGGACCAGTACCGCGCGACGGACCTCACGGTGCCCGGCGAGGGGACCCTCACCCTCACCTTCACGCCGAAGGACGGCTCCGCGCCGACCGAGCTCACCGTCTTCCAGTTCCCCGGGGCCGGTGTGGCACTGTCGATGTACAACCTCGACGACTCGATCCGGGACTTCGCCCGCGCCTCGATGCGGTACGGCCTGGGTCGCGGCTACCCCGTCTACCTGTCGACGAAGAACACCATCCTCAAGGCATACGACGGGCGGTTCAAGGACATCTTCCAGGAGGTCTTCGACGCCGAGTTCAAGGAGGAGTTCCAGGCCAACGGGCTGACCTACGAGCACCGCCTCATCGACGACATGGTCGCCTCGTCGCTCAAGTGGGAGGGCGGGTACGTGTGGGCGTGCAAGAACTACGACGGCGACGTCCAGTCCGACACCGTGGCGCAGGGCTTCGGCTCGCTCGGCCTCATGACGTCCGTCCTCATGACGCCCGACGGGCGGACCGTCGAGGCGGAGGCCGCGCACGGGACCGTCACGCGGCACTACCGCCAGCACCAGCAGGGCAAGCCGACCTCGACCAACCCGATCGCCTCGATCTTCGCCTGGACCCGGGCCCTGGCCCACCGGGGGACGCTCGACGGCACGCCCGAGGTCGTCGAGTTCGCCCGGACCCTCGAGCGCGTGTGCGTCGAGACCGTCGAGGGCGGCCAGATGACCAAGGACCTCGCCCTGCTCGTGGGACCCGATCAGCCGTGGCTCACGACCGAGGAGTTCCTCGACGCCCTCGACGCCGGTCTGCAGGCGGCCGTGGGAGGGGACCGATGACGCGTGTCGTCGTCGTGGGCGGAGGCCCCGGCGGGTACGAGGGCGCCCTCGTGGCCGCCCAGCTCGGCGCCGACGTGACGATCGTCGACCGGGACGGCCTCGGCGGCTCGGCGGTCCTGACCGACTGCGTGCCGTCCAAGGCGCTCATCGCGACGACGGACCTCATCGAGTCGGCCATCTCGCTGCCCGAGCACGGGGTCACCCGGAGCGAGGAGGGGGACGCCCCGCTCGAGACGTCCTCGCTGCGCAGCGTCAACGCGCGGATCACCGAGCTGGCCGCGGCCCAGTCCCGCGACATCGAGCGGAAGGTCGAGGCGGAGGGCATCCGGCTCGTCCGGGGCATCGGCCGGCTCGCCGACGCCGGGACCGTCGTGGCGACCGGCCCCGACGGCTCGACCGAGACCCTGCCCGCCGACGTCGTCCTCCTGGCCACCGGGGCCCGGCCCCGCGTGCTCCCGAGCGCGGTGCCCGACGGGGAGCGGATCCTCACGTGGGAGCAGGTCTACGACCTCGCCGAGCTGCCCGAGCGGCTCGTCGTCATCGGCTCGGGCGTCACCGGCGCGGAGTTCGCCAGCGCCTACACGCTGCTCGGCTCCGACGTGGTCCTCGTGAGCAGTCGCGACCGTGTCCTGCCCGGTGAGGACCCGGACGCGGCGCTCGTCCTCGAGGACGTGCTCACCCGCCGGGGTCTGACCCTGCTCAGCCGGTCCCGCGCGGAGAGCGTGACCCGGGACGGCGACGTCGTGCGGGTGACCCTCTCCGACGGGACGGTCGTCGAGGGCAGCCACTGCCTCGTCGCCGTCGGCTCGGTGCCGAACACCGACGGCATCGGGCTCGCCGAGAGCGGCGTCGAGCTCGACCGGAACGGCTTCGTCGCCGTCGACCGGGTGTCGCGCACCAGCGTCCGGGGGGTGTATGCCGCGGGCGACTGCACCGGGGTGTTCATGCTCGCCTCGGTGGCGGCGATGCAGGGGCGCATCGCCGTGTGGCACGCGCTCGGCGACGCGGTCGACCCCCTCGACGTCCGCAAGGTCGCCTCGAACGTCTTCACCGCGCCGGAGATCGCGACCGTCGGGGTGTCCCAGCGCGCCGTCGACTCCGGCGAGGTCGCGGCGCAGGCCGTCATGCTCTCCCTGGCCGGCAATGCCCGGGCCAAGATGCAGGGCGTCCACGACGGCTTCATCAAGCTGTTCGCACTGTCCGGGACCGGCACCGTCGTCGGCGGCGTCGTCGTCGGTCCCCGGGCGAGCGAGCTGATCCACCCCGTGTCGCTCGCGGTGGCCTCCCGGCTGACGGTCGAGAACCTCGCGCACGCGTTCACGGTCTACCCGTCCATCTCGGGCTCGCTCGCCGAGGCCGCCCGCCAGCTCCACGTCCGCGCGTGAGGCCGACGAGGCGGCCGGGAGCCAACCCGATGGACCACGCAGTCACTGACACCGTCCGAGAGAGGCACTGATGACCAACGGAGCGGAGCTGCTCGTCGCAGCGCTCGAGAACGAAGGCGTGGAGAAGATCTACGGCGTGCCGGGGGAGGAGAACCTCCGGATGGTGGAGGCCCTGCGCGGGTCGAGCATCGAGCTCGTGGTGACCCGCCACGAGCAGGCGGCGGCCTTCATGGCCGCCACCCAGGGGCGGCTGACCGGCCGGCCGGGCGTCTGCCTGAGCACCCTCGGCCCGGGAGCCCTCAACCTCGCCACCGGCGCGGCATACGCCCATCTCGGCGCGATGCCGATGGTCCTCATCACCGGACAGAAGGCGATCCGCAGCAGCCGGCAGGGCCGCTTCCAGATCATCGACATGGTCTCGACGATGCGGCCGCTCACCAAGTCCTCCCGCCAGATCGTGAGCACCTCGAGCATCCCCGCCATCGTCTGCGAGGCGTTCCGCCTGGCGACCGAGGAGCGCCCGGGACCCGTGCACCTCGAGCTGCCCGAGGACGTCGCGAGCGAGCCGGCGGACGGCTACCCGCTCGTCACCCCGCGCGAGATCCCCCTCGCAGTGGCCGCCGCGACGACCTTGGACCAGGCCGCCGAGCTGATCAAGGGGGCCGAGCGTCCCCTCGTCGTCCTCGGCGCCGCGACGAGCCGGCCGCGCCTCGGCGACGACCTGGCCACGTTCCTCTCCCGGACGCTCATCCCCTACGTCAGCACGCAGATGGGCAAGGGGACCGTCTCGGGCACGCCGGACGACAAGATCACCGACCTCTGGCTCGGCACCGCGGCGCTCTCCGAGCGCGACTACGTGCACCGTGCGATCGACCAGGCCGACGTCATCGTCACGATCGGCCACGACACGGTGGAGAAGCCGCCCTTCCTCGCCGCCAACGGTGTCCACAGGATCATCGACATCGGCTACACCGCGCCGCACGTCGAGGAGGTCTACGTCCCGGACATCGCCGTGGTCGGCGACGTGTCGTCGAGCCTGTTCCGGCTCGGCAACCGGCTCGAGGGACAGCTGCCCAATGCCTCGGCCCTGCTCGGCCTGCGCGAGGAGATCCTCGCCCGCACCATGGCGGGATCCGACGCGACGAGCTTCCCGCCCACGCCGCAGCGGGTGGTGCACGACGTGCGCGAGGTCATGCCGGACGACGGGATCGTCGCCCTGGACAACGGGATGTACAAGATCTGGTTCGCCCGCAACTACCGCACCGCGGTGTCCAACACGCTGCTGCTCGACAACGCGCTCGCCACGATGGGCGCCGGCCTCCCCTCGGCGATGATGGCCGCGATCCTCCACCCCGACCGCCGGGTCCTCGCCGTCTGCGGCGACGGCGGCTTCATGATGAACTCCCAGGAGCTCGAGACCGCCGTGCGGCTCGGGCTCGACATGGTCGTCCTCGTCCTGCGGGACGACGCCTATGGGATGATCCGCTGGAAGCAGGCGGTCGACGAGCTCCCCGACTTCGGGCTCACCTTCGGCAACCCCGACTTCGTGAAGTACGCGGAGGCGTACGGCGCCCGCGGGACGGCCGTCGGCGCCACCGAGGACCTCGTCCCGGCGCTCAACGCGGCGTTCGAGGGCGGCGGCGTCCACCTCGTCACGGTGCCGATCGACTACTCCGTCAACGTCCGGGTCCTCGTCGAGGAGCTGCGCGACCAGGTCGAGTCGCCCGGGCCCGTGGGGGAGGAGTGAGCATGGAGGTGAGGGCCGCGGTCCTGCGCGAGTCCGGGCGGGAGCTTCCGTATGCGGCGAGCCGGCCCCTCGAGGTGGAGGAGCTCCGCCTCGACCCGCCCGGCCCGGGCGAGGTGCTCATCCAGATCAAGGCGGCCGGGCTGTGCCACTCCGACCTGTCGGTGATCAACGGCAACCGCCCGCGACCGCTGCCGATGGCCCTCGGGCACGAGGCGGCCGGCGTCGTCGTCGAGGTCGGCCCCGACGCGGGCGGCACCGGGGGACCGGAGCTCGCCCCGGGCGACCACGTCGTCCTCGTGTTCGTGCCGTCGTGCGGTCACTGCGAGCCGTGCAGCGTCGGCCGGCCCGCCCTGTGCGAGCCGGGTGCGGCCGCCAACGGCGTGGGGACCCTGCTGTCCGGGGAGCGCCGGCTCACCGACTCGGCCGGCGACCGGGTCAACCACCACCTCGGCGTCTCGGCCTTCGCCGACCACGCCGTCGTGTCGCGACGCTCCGTCGTCAAGGTCGACCCGGACCTGCCGTGGACCGAGGCCGCGCTCTTCGGGTGCGCCGTGCTCACCGGTGTCGGTGCGGTCTTCAACACCGCGCAGGTTCCCGCCGGCGCGTCGGTGGCCGTCATCGGCCTCGGCGGGGTGGGCCTGTCGTCGCTGCTCGGTGCCGTCGCCACCGGAGCCCGGCAGGTCGTCGCGGTGGACCTGTCCGACGACAAGCTCGCCTTCGCCCGTGAGCTGGGCGCCACCGAGACGGTGAACGCCGCCGACCCCGACGCCGTGCAGCAGATCGCCGACCTCACCGGGGGCGGCGTCGAGTTCGCCTTCGAGCTCGCGGGCTCGATACCGGCGCTCCAGACCGCCGTCGACATCACCCGGCGCGGGGGCACGACGGTCACCGCGGGCCTGCCTCACCCCGACGCCCGCCTCCCCCTGTCGCCCGTGCGCCTCGTCGGCGAGGAGCGGACCCTCAAGGGCAGCTACATCGGCACCGCGGTGCCCCTGCGGGACGTCCCGCGCTACATCGAGCTCTACCGCCGGGGCCGACTCCCCGTCGACCGGCTGCTCAGCGGGGTGCTCCCGCTGGACCGGATCAACGAGGGCTTCGACGACCTCGGGGCGGGCCGCACGGTGCGTCAGGTGGTGATCCCGTGAGCGAGGACCGGTGGACGGACTTCCAGCGCCAGTGGGAGGCGCTCCAGGCCGCGCAGAACGACCTGGTCCGCGGCTGGGCGGGCCGGCAGGCCGATCTCGCCAAGGCGTTCGGGGAGGCGGTGGCTCCTCCGTCGACCGAGGAGCCCGCCGCCGTCTCCGCACCGGCCGGGCCGGCCCCGGCGCAGCAATCGCCGCCCGAGCCCCCGCCCCGTGAGCCGGCCGGTGCCGCGACGGACGAGACGGCGTCCCCGGCCACCGCCATGGCCGACCTCTGGCGCTCCTGGTGGACGGCGGCACCGCCGACGCCCGACTTCGGCGCCGCCCGCGGTCTCGGCTCGGTGCTCCAGCAGATCCTCGACCCGGCGGCGGCGAGCGCGGCGAGCAACGACTTCGTCGCCGGCGCGATCCGCTCGCTCGTCGGCGGGCCACAGCTCGCCGACGTCGACGACTCGGCCCGCCGGATGGCCCGGCTGACCGAGCTGTACACCGAGGTGCAGGCGGCCAAGATCCGCTTCGACGGCATCGTCGCGAAGGCCTGGTCGACGGCGAACGAGGGCTTCGCGGCCGCCGTGCGCGAGCGCCAGGCCACGGGCGAGGAGCCGCTCGGGCCCGAGGAGGCGCTGCGGCTGTGGCTGAGCCTCGCCGACACGGCGCTGACCCACGCCCAGCGCACCACGGAGTACCTCGAGGCGCAGAGTGCCGTGCTCCGCGCGAGCATGGACTACCTGCTGGCGCAGCGCGAGCTGGGCGAGCGGGTCCTCGACTCGTTCGGGGCCCCGACGCGGTCCGAGCTGGACGAGGTGCACCACTCGGTCCAGGAGCTCAAGCGCCGGGTGCGGGCCCTCGAGCGCATGCTGGGACAGCGCAGGACGACAGGAGGCCAGGGATGATCCCGAACGCCGTGCCGAGCCCTCCGGAGCTCACGGAGGCGGCCGTCACGTTCAACACCCGGATCAGGGCCGCCGCGAGCAAGCTGGCGGCGCTCACCGACGACGACGTCGAGATCGGCGTGACGCCCAAGGACGTCATCCTGCGGACCGACAAGATCACCCTGTCGCGCTACCGGCCGCTGACCGAGGTGACCGTCCGCACCCCGGTGCTCATCGCATACGGGCTCATCGGCCGGCAGACCATGGCGGACCTCCAGGAGGACCGCTCCCTCGTCCGGAACCTGCTGCAGCAGGGGATCGACCTGTGGGTCGTCGACTGGGGCAGCGCCACCCGCGCCGACCGATGGCTCACCATCGACGACTACGTGACCGGCTATCTCGACGACTGCGTGACGGCGATGTGCGACACGACGGGGCTGTCGGCGGTGACCCTCCTCGGGATCTGCGAGGGCGGGGTGTTCTCCCTCGCGTATGCCGCGCTCAACCCCGAGCGGGTCCAGAGCCTCATCCTGACGATCACCCCCCTCGACTTCCACGCCGACCGGGGCGGGGACGACGACGACCAGGGCCTCATCAACGCCTGGACCCGCAGCCTCACCCCCGCCGACGTCGACCGGATGGTCGAGGTCTGGGGATGCCTGCCGGGGGAGCTCATGGCGACGGTCTTCGCCATGATCACGCCGACCCGCAGCCTCACCAAGTACAACCTCGACCTCCTCGAGGTCGTCGACGACGACGCGCGGCTCATGAACTTCCTGCGGATGGAGAAGTGGCTCGCGGACCGACCGGACCACCCCGGCGAGGCGGCCAAGCAGTGGCTCAAGGAGCTCTACCAGGACAACGCGCTGATCAGGAACGAGTGGTCCCTCGACGGTCGGCCGATCGACCTGTCCCAGGTCACCATGCCGGTGCTCAACATCTACGCGCAGGGAGACACGATCATCCCGCCGCCGACGTCCCGGGTCCTTCGCGGCCGGGTGGGCACCGACGACTACAGCGAGCTCGGGTCCCCGGGCGGTCATATCGGGGTGTTCGTGTCCCGCAAGTCACAAGGCCTCGTCGCCGGTCACATCTCCTCGTGGCTGCGCGAGCGCGACGTCCAGGAACGGAAGTGAGCACACATGTCGGTTGACGTTCGGTCTGACGTACTGTCCAAGAAGGCCTCGCCCGAGGCCGTCCTCGCGCACGTGCCGCCCTTCGCCGATCTGGTGATGCCCAACGCCAACGGCGAGGCCGTGCACGTCGTGGACGCGCTGGAGGAGCACGCGGAGCAGCTCGAGGGCGTCCGCATCCACCAGATGCACGCGCTGCGCAACCGCCGCTACATCGACGGGGAGTTCGGCGACCACCTGCGGCACGTGTCCTACTTCCTGGCCCCCGCGACCCGCAAGGCCTTCCAACGGGGTGCCTGCGACCTGGTCCCCAACCACTTCAGCGAGGTCCCGACGATCCTGCGCGACCACACGAAGCGGTCGCTCGCCATCGCCGCGTCGTCCCTGCCCGACTCGCGCGGCTACTTCTCCCTCGGGACGAACTGCGACTACACCGCCTCGCTCATCGGCCGCGCCCCCTTCTTCCTCGAGGCCAACGCGCAGATGCCGCGCACCTTCGGCGAGAACCAGGTGCACATCTCGCAGGTCGCGGGCTGGACGGAGGTCGACTACCCGATCGTCGCGATCGACCCGATCCCCGCCAGCGAGACCGACCAGACGATCGCGGCCCTCGTGGCCGAGCGGATCCCGGACGGCGCGACGATCCAGGCCGGCATCGGCGGCATGCCGAACGCGCTCCTGGCCATGCTCGGCGACCACCGCGACCTCGGGGTGCACACCGAGCTGATGTCGGACGGCGTCGTCGACCTCGTCGAGGCGGGCGTCGTGACCGGGACCCGCAAGACGCTGCGGCGCGGCAAGGTGATCACCACCCTCGCCCTCGGGTCGAACCGGCTCTACGCGTTCCTCCACGAGAACCCGGTCGTCGACCTCGCCCCGGTCGACTGGGTCAACGACCCGCGGGTCATCGCCCGGGAGCCGAACTTCGTCGCCATCAACGCGACGACGGAGGTCGACTTCTACGGCCAGTGCGCCTCGGAGACGATCGCCGGGCGCTACTACTCCTCCAGCGGGGGACAGTCGGACTTCTCGCGGGGCGCGATGTACTCCGAGGGCGGTCAGGCCTTCATCGTCCTGCAGTCGACGACGCGCGACGGCAGCACCTCCAAGATCCGGCCGCACCTGACTCCCGGGTCCGTCGTCACGACGAACAAGAACACCGTCGACAAGATCGTCACCGAGTACGGCGTCGCCGAGCTCCGGGGCCGGACGCTCAGCGAGCGGGCCCGCGCCCTCATCGCCATCGCCGCACCTCAGTTCCGCGACGAGCTGACCGCCGCCGCGCGCGAGATGGCGCTGCTGTGACACCTGCCGTCCTGAGCTCCACCGCCACGGCCACCCGGTCGGCGGACGGATCCCGGACGGTTCACGTCGGCGGGCTCTCGCTGCACGTCCGCCGGCGGGGGAGCGGCCCCGTCGTGCTGTTCATCGGCGGGCTGGGCAACGACATGTCGCTCTGGGACCCCCTCATCGCGCAGACCGCCGACATCACGGCGGTGACGGTCGACCCGCCGGGGATGGGCCGGTCGACCATGCCGTCCCGGCCGCTGTGCATGTCCGAGCTGGCCTCGGCCTACCTGGGCCTCATCGAGGTCCTCGACCTGGGGTCGCCGACGGTGGTCGGGTACTCGTTCGGCGGCGCGGTCGCCCAGCAGCTGGCCATCCAGTCGCCGCAGGCCGTCTCCCGGCTGGCGCTCTGCGCGACGGGGCCGGGCGTCGGCGGGGTCCCGGGTGACCCCCTGGCCCTCATGGAGGTCTCGACGCCGCTGCGCTACTACAGCCTCGAGCGGCTGCGGCGGGTCACCCCCCTGCTCTACGGGGGGCTGCGGGCCCGCGAGAGCGCGGCGTTCCACGCCGAGCAGGTGGCCCGGACGGCGTCGCCGCCCAACCCCCTCGCGTATGCCTACCAGGTGTGCGCGCTCATCGGCTGGAGCGCCCTGCCGGGGCTGGGCCGGATCACGGCGGACACCCTCGTCGTCGCGGGCGACGACGACCCGTTGTTCCCCGTCGCCAACGCCCAGCTCCTGGCCGCCCGGATCCCCCGCGCGACGCTCGTGATCCGGCCGGGCTCCGGGCACCTCGTGGTCATCGACGACGCGCCGGTGCTCGGACCGCTCATCTCACGGCTGGCGCACCGACCCGACCCGCAGCACACCCCGCATACCCGACCCGATCACTGAGAAAGGGACGCACCATGTCCTCGAGCTCCTTCAACGCCAACGCCTTCAACGAGAGCAGCCGTCGCTACGCCGAGCTCGTCGAGCAGAACCAGCTGGCGATGCTCAACGCCATCGAGAGCTGGACCCGCGCCTCGCGCGAGTCGGCCAAGCAGTTCGGCGGCGGCGCCACGCCCGCCCAGCCCTCCTTCGACGCGGACGGGCTCGTCGACCAGATCTACGACTTCGCCTCGAAGATGCTCGAGGTGCAGCGCGGCCTGAGCAAGCAGCTGTTCAACGCCGCGCTGGAGCAGGCCAAGGACGCCGAACGACAGATGAGGAAGGGATAGCCAGAACCGGAGAAGAAGTGCCACCGACCCCGTGACGAACCGGGGGCCGGACGAGCTCGCGTGGATCATGCTCGCGCGGATCATGAAGGAGTTTCCTGTGCCGTTCCACAGTAAGGACAGTTTCTCAGCCGCAAAGACCCTCACGGTCGGCGACACCACCAGTACGTACTTCGACATCACCGCCGTCGCGGGGTGGGACAGGCTGCCGTTCAGCCTGCGGGTTCTCCTGGAGAACCTCCTGCGCACCGAGGACGGCGCCAACGTCACCGCGGCCCAGATCCAGGCGCTCGCCGACTGGGACCCCACCGCCGAGCCGAGCACGGAGATCCAGTTCTCGCCGGCCCGGGTCGTCATGCAGGACTTCACCGGCGTCCCGGCCGTCGTCGACCTCGCGACGATGCGCGAGGCCGTGGTCAGCCTCGGCGGGGACGCGACGAAGATCAACCCGCTCGCCCCCGCCGAGCTCGTCATCGACCACTCGGTCATCGCCGACCTGTTCGGTCGCCCGGACGCGTTCGAGCGGAACGTCGAGCTGGAGTACGAGCGCAACAGGGAGCGCTACCAGTTCCTGCGCTGGGGCCAGACCGCGTTCGACGAGTTCAAGGTCGTCCCGCCGGGGACCGGCATCGTCCACCAGGTCAACATCGAGTACCTCGCCCGCGTCGTCTTCCAGCGCAACGGGATGGTCTACCCGGACACCCTCGTCGGGACCGACTCGCACACGACGATGGTCAACGGGCTCGGCGTCCTCGGCTGGGGCGTCGGCGGCATCGAGGCCGAGGCCGCCATGCTCGGCCAGCCGGTCAGCATGCTCATCCCGCGCGTCGTCGGGTTCAAGCTGGACGGCGAGCTCCCGGACGGGTCGACCGCCACCGACCTCGTGCTCACCATCACCGAGATGCTCCGCCAGCACGGCGTCGTCGGCAAGTTCGTCGAGTTCTACGGCCCGGGGGTGGGCTCGGTCCCCCTCGCCAACCGCGCGACCATCGGCAACATGAGCCCGGAGTACGGCTCGACCTGCGCCATCTTCCCCATCGACGACGAGACCCTGCGCTACCTGCGCTTCACCGGCCGTCCGGACGCGCAGATCGCCCTCGTCGACGCGTATGCCAAGGCGAACGGCCTGTGGCACGACGTCTCGCGGGAGGCGGAGTACTCCGAGACGCTGTCCCTCGACCTGTCGACCGTCGAGCCGTCGCTCGCCGGGCCGAAGCGCCCGCAGGACCGGGTGCCGCTGAAGTCCGCCAAGCCGATGTTCCGCGACGCGCTGACCAACTACGTCGACTCGGTCCAGGACATGGTCGACGAGGCGGGCGCCGAATCGTTCCCCGCGTCCGACCCGGGCGCGGTCGACGAGGACGTGGCCATCGCGTCGTCCGGGAACAGCACGACCGGACGCTCGTCGAGCCCGGTCGAGGTGAGCCTCGACGGCGCCCCGGCCGTCATCGACCACGGAGCGGTCGTCATCGCGGCGATCACCTCGTGCACGAACACGTCCAACCCGTCGGTCATGGTCGGGGCGGCGCTGCTGGCCAAGAAGGCGGTCGAGAAGGGTCTGACCCGCAAGCCATGGGTCAAGACCTCGCTCGCGCCCGGCTCCAAGGTCGTCACCGACTACTACGACCGGGCCGGTCTCACCCCCTATCTGGAGAAGCTGGGCTTCAACCTCGTCGGCTACGGCTGCACGACGTGCATCGGCAACTCCGGCCCGATCATCGAGGAGGTGTCGGCCGCGGTCAACGAGGCCGACCTCGCGGTGACCGCCGTCCTGTCGGGCAACCGGAACTTCGAAGGGCGCATCAACCCCGACGTGAAGATGAACTACCTCGCGTCGCCGCCGCTCGTCGTCGCCTACGCCCTCGCCGGGACGATGGACATCGACCTGTTCGCCGAGCCGCTCGGCACCGGCACCGACGGCGAGCCGGTCCTCCTCGCCGACATCTGGCCGAGCCCGGCGGAGATCGAGGAGGTCATCGACGCGGCCATCGCGAGCGAGATGTACACGACCGACTACGCGGACGTGTTCGCCGGCGACGAGCGGTGGCAGGGCCTGCCCACGCCGGCCGGCGACACCTTCGAGTGGGACACCGAGTCGACCTACGTCCGCAAGCCCCCGTACTTCGAGGGCATGCCGGTCGAGCCGGAGCCGGTCGGCGACATCGCGGGCGCCCGCGTCCTGCTCAAGCTCGGCGACTCGGTGACGACCGACCACATCAGCCCGGCCGGTGCGATCCGCCCGGACTCCCCGGCCGGTGTCTACCTGTCCGAGCACGGCGTGCAGCGGCGCGACTTCAACTCCTACGGCTCGCGCCGTGGCAACCACGAGGTCATGATCCGCGGCACGTTCGCCAACATCCGCCTCCGCAACCAGATCGCCCCCGGCACCGAGGGCGGCTTCACCCGGGACTTCACGAACGGGGGAGTGGTCACCACCATCTACGAGGCATCGGTGAACTACGCCCAGGCGGGCACGCCGCTCGTCATCCTGGCGGGCAAGGAGTACGGCTCCGGCTCCTCGCGGGACTGGGCCGCCAAGGGCACGATGCTGCTCGGCGTGCGGGCCGTGATCGCCGAGTCGTACGAGCGCATCCACCGGTCCAACCTCATCGGCATGGGCGTGCTCCCGCTGCAGTTCCCGGACGGCGAGAACGCCGAGTCGCTCGGGCTCACCGGCGAGGAGACGTTCACCATCACCGGTGTCACCGGGCTCAACGAGGGCAGCACGCCGCGGACGGTGCACGTGACGGCGGACGGGGTGGAGTTCGACGCCCGGGTCCGCATCGACACCCCCGGCGAGGCCGACTACTACCGGCACGGCGGCATCATGCAGTTCGTCCTGCGCTCACTCCTCTAGGCACCACTCAGACACCACTCAGGCACCACCCGGGGTCAGCCAGGTGGCGGAGCGGGGCGCTCCGCCACCTGGCCAGCCCGTCACACCCTCATACCGAAACGGACGTGACCACATGGATCTGTTCGAGTACCAGGCCAAGCAGCTGTTCGCCGCGCACGGGGTGCCGGTGAGCCTCGGCGAGGTCGCCACGACCCCGGCCGAGGCGAAGGAGATCGCGGAGCGCCTCGGCGGGGTGACCGTCGTCAAGGCGCAGGTGAAGATCGGCGGACGCGGGAAGGCCGGAGGCGTCAAGGTCGCCCCGACGCCGGACGACGCCCAGGCGGCCGCCGAGGCCATCCTCGGGATGGACATCCGCGGGCACACGGTGCACCGCGTGCTCGTCGACCCGGGGGCCGACATCCGGCGCGAGTTCTACGTCTCCTACCTGCTCGACCGCGCCAACCGCACGTTCCTCGCCATGGCCTCGTTCGAGGGCGGCATGGAGATCGAGCGGCTCGCCGTCGAGCGGCCGGACGCCCTCGCGAAGGTGCCGGTGGACGCGGTGGCCGGCGTCGACCTGGACACCGCGCGGGACATCGCCCGGGCGGCCGGCTTCCCCGACGACCTCGTGGACCCGGTGGCGGAGGTCCTCGTGAGGCTCTGGGACACCTTCGTCGCCGAGGACGCGACGCTCGTCGAGGTCAACCCGCTCGCGCAGGTCGGCGACGGCAGCGTCCTCGCGCTCGACGGCAAGGTGAGCCTGGACAACAGCGCCGGCTTCCGGCATACCGACCACGCGGCGCTCGAGGACCGGGCCGCGGCGGACCCGCTGGAGGCCAGGGCCAAGGAGAAGCACATCAACTACGTGAAGCTCGACGGCGAGGTCGGGATCATCGGCAACGGGGCCGGACTCGTCATGTCGACGCTCGACGTCGTCGCGTATGCGGGGGAGCGGCACGGCGGGGTGCGGCCGGCGAACTTCCTCGACATCGGCGGTGGCGCGAGCGCCGAGGTGATGGCGAACGGGCTGGACATCATCCTGTCCGACCCGTCCGTGCGCAGCGTGTTCGTCAACGTCTTCGGCGGCATCACCGCCTGCGACGAGGTGGCCGGCGGCATCGTTGCCGCGCTCGACCTGCTCGGCGACGAGGCCGACAAGCCGCTCGTCGTGCGCCTCGACGGCAACAACGTCGACGAGGGGCGGCGCATCCTGGCTGAGGCGGACCACCCCCTGGTGACCATGGTCGACACGATGGACGGGGCGGCCGACCGGGCCGCCGAGCTGGCGAACGCGGGGGTCTGAGCGATGAGCATCTGGCTGGACGAGAACAGCAGGATCGTCGTGCAGGGCATGACCGGGTCGGAGGGCATGAAGCACACGCGGCGCATGCTCGCCTCCGGCGCCCGGGTCGTCGGCGGAGTCAACGCCCGCAAGGCCGGCACGTCGGTGGGCTTCGACGAGGACACCCTGCCGGTCTTCGGCACGGTGGCCGAGGCGATGGCCGAGACGGGCGCGAACGTCAGCGTCGGCTTCGTCCCGCCCCGGTTCACCAAGGACTCGGTCATCGAGGCGATCGACGCCGAGATCCCGCTGACCGTCGTGATCACCGAGGGGGTCGCGGTGCACGACACGGCGGCCTTCTGGGCCTACGCGGCGGGCAAGGGGACCCGGATCGTCGGCCCGAACTGCCCCGGTGTGATCAGCCCCGGGAAGTCCAACGCCGGAATCATCCCGGCCGACATCACCCAGGGCGGTCGCCTCGGCCTCGTCTCGAAGTCCGGCACGCTGACCTATCAGCTCATGTACGAGCTGCGGGACATCGGCTTCACGACATGCGTGGGCATCGGCGGCGACCCGGTCGTGGGCACGACGCACATCGACTGCCTCGAGGCCTTCCAGGCCGATCCCGAGACCGAGGCGATCGTCATGATCGGGGAGATCGGCGGCGACGCGGAGGAGCGGGCCGCCGCATACATCGCCGAGAGCGTGACGAAGCCCGTCGTCGCCTACGTGGCGGGGTTCACGGCTCCCGAGGGCAAGACGATGGGCCACGCCGGCGCCATCGTGTCCGGCTCGTCGGGGACGGCTCAGGCCAAGAAGGAGGCGCTCGAGGCGGTCGACGTGCGGGTCGGCAAGACCCCGAGCGAGACCGCTCGCCTGGTGCGCGAGATCCTCGCCGGCTGAGCGTGCGGGACGGGACGAGGAGGCGAGCCGGCCACGGGAGCGACCAGGGAGAGCAGGGGAGACGTGGACCACAGCGTCGGACGAACCGTGCGGACCGAGGACGGGACGACCATCGCATACCGCGACGAGGGGACGGGTGAGCCGATCCTGCTCATCCCCGGTCTGGGGTATGCCTCGTGGAGCTGGGCGCCGCAGCGCGAGTGGCTCGGTCGGCGCGCGCGAGTCCTCGCGATGGACAACCGGGGCACCGGGGAGTCCGACTCACCGCGCGGGCCGTACACGATCCGGCAGCTGGCCGAGGACGCGTGGACCGTCGGCCGGGTGGCCGGCGGCCCCGTGCACGTCGTCGGCGCCTCGATGGGCGGCTACGTCGCCCTCACCCTCGCCCTGCGGCACCCGGGCGCCGTCGCGTCGCTGACGCTCATCGCCTCCACGAGCGGCGGACCCGGATGCACCCCGGTGCCCGAGGAGACCCTGCGGGCCTGGGGACGGTCCGAGGAGCTCACCCCGGAGGAGTATGCCCGGGCGACGATGCCGCTGTCCTTCGCCCCGGGATGGACCACCGAGCACCCGGCGCAGTTCGAGCAGCTGCTCCGGATGCGGCTGGACCACCCGACGTCCACGGCGTCCTGGCGGGCCCAGTTCGCGGCCTGCGCGACCTACCTGGAGACCGGGGCGCCCTACGGCACGGTCGCGGCTCCCGTGCTCGTCGTCCACGGGACCGCCGACCGGGTCGTGCCGTATGCCAACATGGCGCACCTCGCGCGGCGGCTGCCGGCGGCCGAGCTGCTCACCCTTCGCGGTGCCGGGCACCTGTGCTGGCTCGAACGGCCCGATCGGGTCAACCGCGCCATCGCCGCCCACCTCGGAGCCGCTGCCGGCGGCTAGCCCGGTCGGTCGGCTCGGGTCCGGGCCCGGGGCTGCATGAGACTGTCCAATTGGACAGTCTCATGCAGGGACCCGGCCGGCGGGCTGCATGAGACTGTCCGAATGGGTCGGATTCATGCAGGGACCGGGTCGGTGGGTTGCATGAGACTGTCCGAATGGGTCGGTTTCATGCAGGGACCGGGCCGGCCGGCCCGGGGTCAGCCGACGGTCACCGACCGGCGGTCGGTGGCGGAGCCGGCTGCGGCATCGGTGCGGCGCCCGAGGAGACGCTCCAGAAGGGTGCCGAGGATGAGGGCGATGCCGGTCCAGATGATGAGCTGGTTGATGATCGAGTACCAGCGGAACTTCCACAGCAGGTCGGCGTCGAAGCCGGGGTAGACGAGCTGCCCCGGGGCATACGTCATGCCGTCGACCGTGAGCGTCTTGCCCGTCACGTTGGTGATCGGCTGGGGAGTCTCCGTCGCGGCACGGGCGAAGCCGAGCTCGTGGGACGCCGCGACGTTGGCGTGGAGGTCGCCGAGCGACGGCAGGATGGCCAGGACGACGCCGAACACGACGAGGAGCCCCAGGAACGACAGGACCACGGCCCCCTGGCTGCCGAAGCGCGGTGCCAGCCGGTGGGCCGCGAGGGCCGCGAGCGCGAGGAGGAGCAGGGAGACGACGACCATGGTGAGGTAGAGCCGTCCCCGCGCGCCGATCGTGAAGTCGTGGCCGATGGCCGGGGGGTTCGAGGGGTACTTGACGAACGGCATGAGGAAGATGCCGAGGAACCCGAACGCGGCGACCGACCACGTGAGGACGCGCGGCCGCACGCTGACCCGGTCGTTGAGGACGAGGAACCCGACGGCGACGAGCGCGCCGAACGCGGTGCTGATCGCGATGATCCCGGTGCCGATGCCGACCGTCGACTGGATGGTCCGGGAAAAGATCTCCGGACCCTCGGCCTCGGTCGGGAGCCCGGCGGCGGAGCGCAGGGCGTTGAGGATGTCACCTCGGCCGGACTCGTAGGCGATGGCCTTGTCGACGAGGGGCTCGGCGAAGATGCGGGCGAAGACGAAGGCGAGCACGCCGGAGACGAACCCGGCGAGCGCCCCGCGCCCGATGACGCGGATCTCCATGGATCAGGACTCAGTGGCAGGGGAAGCCGAGGAAGTGCCGCGAGTCGTGCACCCACTCGTGGATGACCATGGTCTTGCCGAACACCGACGACATGCCCTCGTCGACGCCGACGAAGTAGTAGATCGCCAGCGCGAGGAAGACGGTCAGGCTGAGCAGCGCGATCCGCTTGCCCTGGGTCAGGGTGTGCGTCGAGACGCCTGCGGTCGGCTGGGACTGCGGTGCCGGGATGGCGGTCATGTGGAGCCTCCTTCGGGGATGATGCGTCCCCTCGTACGGACGGGCCGCACGGCGCTCGAGTGTCTGGCTCGCCCGGATCCCTCCGGACTCACAGTGGCGCCACCGCGCCGGTCTCCCACCGGCTTCCTCGACGGACGTCGTGCAGCGGCGAGTATATGCCCTGCCGGCCTTCTGCGGTATGCCGCCCCGCCGAGGGTCCCAGCGGGTCGAGGTATGTGGGGACCACCGCAGCGACATCGAATACCTCGACCCGGCCCAGGCGCAGCGCATACCTCGACCCAGTTCAGGGCGCAGCCGGTCGAGGTATGTGGGGACCACCGCAGGGACACCGCATACCTCGACCCAATCGAGCCCTCAGCCGGTCGAGGTATGTGGGGATCACCGCAGCGACACCGGATACCTCGACCCAGCCCAGGCGCAGCGCATACCTCGACCCAGCCCAGGGTGCAGCCGGTGGAGGTATTGGGTGACCACCGCAGGGACACCGGATACCTCGACCCAATCGAGCCCTCAGCGGGTCGAGGTATGCGGGGACCACCGCAGCGACATCGAATACCTCGACCCAGCCCAGGCGCAGCGCATACCTCGACCCAGCCCAGGGTGCAGCCGGTGGAGGTATTGGGTGACCACCGCAGCGACATCGCATACCTCGACCCAATCGAGCCCTCAGCCGGTGGAGGTATTGGGTGACCACCGCAGGGACATCGAATACCTCGACCCGGCCCAAGCCACAGCCAATACCTCGACCCAGTTCAGGGCGCAGCGGGTCGAGGGATGCCGGGCGCTAGCCGGTCAGGCCGTCCGAGGACTCCGAGTCGCGGAGCGCGGCCGACCAGCGCTCCTCGATGCGGCCGACGCGCCAGACGGCGACCGCGGCGATCCAGGCCAGGACGAAGAGGGCGACGATGGCATACCCGGCGTAGTCGAGGGGGATGGCGGCGACGGCCGCGACGGGGCCGGTGGTGATGCCGGCCTGGTCGGCGAGCACGCCGACGAGCTCGACGGTGCCGATGATGAGGGCGACGGCGACCGAGATGGCCGTGATGGTGAGGTTGTAGAAGACCTTGCGGACCGGCTTGAGGAAGGCCCAGCCGTAGGCGCCGTTCATGAGGATGCCGTCGGTGGTGTCCATGAGGCACATGCCGGCGGCGAAGAGGACCGGCAGGACGAGGATGGCGTAGAACGGCAGGTTGAACGCGGCCGCGCCACCGGCCAGGACGAGCAGGCCGACCTCGGTGGCGGTGTCGAAGCCGAGGCCGAACAGGACCCCGATGGGGTAGATGTGCCACGGCTTGCGGACAGACTTGGTCAGTCCGCCGAGGAAGCGGTTCATGAGGCCGCGGTTGTTGAGGTGCTCCTCGAGCTCGGCCTCGTCGTACTCCCCGTGGCGCATCCTGCGGAAGACGCCGAGGATGCCGACGAGGGCGGCGAGGTTGAGCAGGCCGAGGATCCACAGGAAGACGCCGGAGACCGACGCGCCGATGACCCCGGTGATCGAGTGCAGCTCGGACCCGTCGTCCTCGACCTGCCCGGCCAGCGCCTTGACGCCGACCGAGAGGAGGAAGGCGAGGGTGAACACGATGGTGGAGTGGCCGAGGGAGAACCAGAACCCGACGGACAGCGGGCGCCGGGTGAGGCCCTGCTCGGCCCGGTCGGTGAGCAGCTTGCGGGTCGTGTTGTCGACGGCGGCGATGTGGTCGGCGTCGAAGGCGTGCCGCAGCCCGAAGGTGTAGGCGAGCACCCCCACGCCGGCGCTGAAGACGGGGGTCGAGCCGCCGAGCCGGTAGTGCTCGGGCACGACGAGGCCGAGCAGGATGCCGACGCCGATGAGGTGGAGGAGGGCGATGAAGGCATACATCCCCACGACCGAGCGCTTGTCGGCCCGATCCAGCTCGCTCCAGAACCGGCCGATCCGGCCCCGCAGGGTCGGTGAGGGGGCGGTGGCGACGGCTGCGCTCATCGGTGGCCTTCCCGACGGTCGGGTCCGGGGGACGCGAGGACCACGGAGTCCGGGTGACCTGAGTGGTCCACGGGCCGACGGGCCGACCGTATGCGTTGTGACGACATGCGTTATTGCGAACGCCTGGCAGTAGTCAAGTAGACCACGGGCGCCGGCCTCGGTCACCTGCCCTGTCCGGACGGGGCAGGTGGGGCCCACGGGGCCCACGAGGCATACAAGGCCTGAAGCGCCTACGAGCCCTGCGGCGCCTCGCGCCGCTGGGCCCACACCATGACGGGCACGAGGGCGAGGGCGAGCAGTCCCGCCCCGAGCGAGAGGGCCGCATAGCTCGTCGCGGCGGCGACCATGCCGGAGGCGACGCCCCCGGTCGCGCCGGCGAGGGCGACGAGGACGTCGATGCTGCCCTGGGTCGCGGCGCGGTTGGCGGGAACCGTCGCGTCGACGACCATCGCGGTGCCGCTGATGAGACCGAGGTTCCAGCCGAGGCCGAGGAGCACGAGCGCGACGATCGTCAGCGCCAGCGAGTCGCCGGGGGCGGTGGCGGCGGTCACCCCGGCGAGCACGAGGGCGACGGCCGACGCCACCGCCACGGCCCGGCGGCCCACCCGGTCGACGAGGAGCCCGGTGAGTGGGGAGGGGAGGTACATCGCCGCGATGTGCACGCCGATGACGAGCCCGACGTCACCGAGCCCGTGGTGGTGGGCGCGCATGTGGACGGGCGTCATCGTCATGATGGCGACCATGGTGACCTGGGTGAGCACCATGACGGTGGCCCCGACGTATGCCCCGGGACGCGGCCGCGGGGCGGGTCCCCCGGCGTCGGCGGCCTGGGAGGGGTGCGCGGCCTCGAGGCGGCGG
>JBDIAL010000040.1:0-21296 GCA_039812405.1 Nostocoides sp. | reverse complement strand
GGTGTCGGGGTCGAGGGTGACTGTCGTCCTCACAGGTGACAGCATAGCATCACCTTATTTGATGCCCGGCTGTCACTTAATTCTCCCGGCTGCATGAGACTGTCCAATTGGGTCGGATTCATGCAGGGGCGGCCAGATCACCGGGGTCGCTAGGGCGTGGCGACAGCGCCTCGCCGATGCCGACTACCCTTGACGGCATGCCCACCGTCCTCGACGAGATCATCGCCGGCGTCCGGGAGGACCTGGCGGAGCGGCAGGCGCGGACCAGCCCGGCGCAGCTGGAGCGGCTCGTCGAGGTGGTCGCCCCGGCCCTCGATGCGGAGACCCTCCTGCGCGCCGACGGCCTGTCGCTCATCGCCGAGGTCAAGCGCCGCAGCCCGAGCCGCGGTGCCCTCGCCGACATCCCCGACCCCGCGGCCCTGGCGGCCGGGTATGCCAGGGGCGGGGCGACGGCGATCAGCGTCCTCACCGAGCGCCGCCGGTTCGGCGGCGAGCTGGCCGACCTCGACGCCGTGCGGGCCGCCGTCCCCGGCACGCCCGTCCTGCGCAAGGACTTCATGGTCGCCGACTACCAGGTGTGGGAGGCCCGGGCCCACGGCGCCGACATCGTCCTGCTCATCGTCGCGGCGCTCCCCGACGGCGACCTCGCCCGGCTGCTCGCCCTCGCCCGCCGGCTCGGCATGACGGCCCTCGTCGAGGTCCACGACGAGCTGGAGACGGAGCGTGCCGTCGCGGCCGGAGCCTCCGTCATCGGCGTCAACGCCCGCGACCTGAAGACCCTCGAGGTCCACCCCGAGACCTTCGCCCGGCTCGCCCCCCTCGTGCCGGCCGGGTGCGTCAAGGTCGCCGAGTCCGGCATCGCCGGGCCGGCCGACGCCGCCCGGTTCGCCGGCGAGGGAGCCGACGCGATCCTCGTCGGCGAGGCCCTCGTGACCGCCGGGGACCCGGCATCCGCCGTCCCCGCCCTGCTGCGCCGAAAGGTGGCCTCGTGACCGACGGACGCTTCGGCGCCTACGGGGGACGCTACGTCCCCGAGGCGCTCATCCCCGCCCTCGAGCAGCTCGACGAGGCCCGCTCCAAGGCGATGGTCGACCCCGGCTTCCTCGGTGAGCTGGAGCGGCTGCACCGCACCTACACCGGGCGCCCGAGCATCATCACCGAGGTGCCCCGCTTCGCCGAGGCCTGCGGCGGCGCCCGGGTCGTCCTCAAGCGCGAGGACCTCAACCACACCGGGTCCCACAAGATCAACAACGTCCTCGGCCAGGCGCTGCTCACCCAGCGGATGGGCAAGAAGCGGGTCATCGCCGAGACCGGGGCCGGGCAGCACGGCGTCGCCACCGCCACGGCCGCGGCGCTCTTCGGTCTCGACTGCACGGTCTACATGGGCGAGGTCGACACCGAGCGGCAGGCCCTCAACGTCGCCCGGATGCGGATGCTCGGCGCCGAGGTCGTCGCCGTCCCGACCGGCAGCGCCACCCTCAAGGACGCCATCAACGACGCGCTGCGCGACTGGGTCACCAACGTCGAGAGCACCCACTACGTCCTCGGCACCGTGACCGGGCCGCACCCGTTCCCGGAGATGGTCCGTGACTTCCACCGGATCATCGGGGTCGAGGCCCGGGCCCAGGTGCTCGACCTCGCCGGCCGGCTCCCCGACGCCGTCATCGCCTGCGTCGGCGGCGGGTCCAACGCGATGGGCATCTTCCACCGCTTCCTCGACGATACGGACGTCCGCCTCGTCGGGATCGAGGCGGGGGGAGAGGGCATCGCCTCGGGCCGGCACGCAGCGCGGTTCGCCTCCTCCTCGCCGGGCGTGCTGCACGGCACGATGAGCTACCTCATGCAGGACGACGACGGCCAGACCGTCGAGACGCACTCGGTCTCCGCGGGGCTCGACTACCCCAGCGTCGGCCCGGAACACGCCTACCTGCGCGACTCCGGGCGGGCCGAGTACCGGTATGCCACCGACGAGCAGGCGATGGCCGCCTTCGAGCGCCTGTGCCGCACCGAGGGCATCATCCCGGCGCTGGAGTCGGCGCACGCGCTGGCCGGGGCGATGGAGGTCGGCACCGAGCTCGGCCCGGAGGGCCTGCTCCTGGTCAACCTCTCCGGACGGGGCGACAAGGACATGCACACGGCGGCGCAGTGGTTCGGCCTGCTCGACGGCGACGACTCGACGACGGGGGGCGACGCGTGAGCGCGCTCGACACGGGCCTCGGGATGGCGTCGACCCTCGCCCGGTGCCGCGCGGAGGGGAGAGCCGCGCTCATCGCATACCTCCCCGTCGGCTTCCCCGACCTGGACACCTCGATCCGGGCCATGGAGACCGTCGTCGAGGCGGGCGCGGACATCGTGGAGGTCGGCATCCCCTACTCCGACCCGCTCATGGACGGGCCGACGATCCAGCGCGCCGTGAGTCTCGCGCTGGCCCGCGGCAGCCGGGTCGCCGACGTCTTCCCGGCCGTCGCCGCGGTGCGCGCGGCGGGGGCGCCACCCGTCGTCATGACGTCGTGGAACCTCGTCCTGCACCACGGCGTCGACGCCTTCGCCGACCGCCTCGTCGCCAGCGGCGGGGCCGGGCTCATCACCCCCGACCTCATCCCCGACGAGGCGGGCGACTGGATCGCGGCGAGCGAGCGCACCGGGCTCGACCGGGTCTTCCTCGTCGCGCCGAGCAGCACCGACGAGCGGCTCGCCTGGGTCACCTCGCAGTGCCGCGGCTTCGTCTACGCCGCCTCCACGATGGGGGTCACCGGCACCCGCGGCTCCGTCGACGACGCCGCCGAGGTGCTCGTGGAGCGCACCCGGGCGGTCACCGAGCTGCCGGTATGCGTCGGGCTCGGGGTGTCCACCGGTCGGCAGGCCGCGCAGGTGGCCGGGTTCGCCGACGGGGTCATCGTCGGCTCCGCCCTCGTCGCGGCCCTGGCCGGCCGGGAACCCGAGGAGGGTCTTGCCGCGTTGAGGACGCTAACACAGGAGCTTGCGCAGGGAGTGAGATCGGGCCGATGAGCGCTGCCACCGAGACTCCGGACGACGTGGGCACGTCCCGGGGCAGGGGGGTGGCTCTCGACGTCGTCGGGTTGCTCGCCCGGCTGACGCTCGGCGGCGTCCTCATCGCCGCGGGGCTCCTCAAGGTGGGGAATCCGACGGGGGCGGCCCGCGCCGTCCAGGGCTACCGGATCCTGCCCTACGACCTCGCGGCCTACATCGGCTACGGCCTGCCCATCCTGGAGATCATCGTCGGCACGCTGCTCGTCCTCGGGCTGTTCACGCGCTTCGCGGCCCTCGTCGGCGGGCTCCTCATGATCGCCTTCATCACCGGGATCAGCCAGGCCTGGGCCCGGGGGCTGCACATCGACTGCGGCTGCTTCGGCGGCGGCGGGGAGGTGGCGGCCAATGCGACGAGGTACCCCCAGGAGATCGCCCGCGACGTCGGCCTCGCGCTCTGCGCCGGCTGGCTCGTGTGGCGGCCCCAGACGTTCGCCGCGCTGGACCGCGTCCTGTTCGGACGCTGACCCGCCGGCCTGAGACAATGTGCCGGTCGCACCGGCGACCGCACCACACCGAGGAGACCGTCACCCATGGCAAAGTCGAAGACGAAGGCGCGCGCCCAGCAGCGGTCCGCGACCGCCGGCTCCACCGCCGCGTCCCGTCAGGCGAAGATCGACGCGGCGAAGAAGAGCAGCGGGGCGGGCGTCAACAAGATCGTCGTCGCGACGGTCGTCGTGGTCGTCGCCATCGTCGCGGTCGTCGGCGGGGTGGTCTTCAACTCGATCCACCAGAAGAACAAGGTCTCCCAGGGCGGCAAGGCGCTGCCCGCCGGGGTCTCGGCCATGGGGCAGGGCTGGCAGGCCAACCAGGACGCCAAGCTCGTCGCCGGAGCACCGACGGTCGCCGTCTACGAGGACTTCCGCTGCCCGATCTGCAAGGAGTTCGAGGGCGCCTTCGGCACGTCGATCCAGCAGGCCGCGACGGCCGGCAAGATCAAGCTCGTCTACCACTTCAAGACCGTCATCGACGGCAACTACGGGGGCGACAACAGCCAGCAGGCGGCCAACAACGCACTGTGTGTCGCCGCTGCCGGGTCGCAGTACTTCTGGAAGTACCACAACCTCCTCTACACCAACCAGCCCACCGAGGGCGACACCTTCACCGACGCCCAGTTCACCCAGTTCGCCAAGGACGCCGGCCTGTCAGGTGCCACCCTCGACACGTTCCAGCAGTGCGCCGACGCCGGCAAGTACATGAACTACGTCAAGAGCACCGAGGACGCGTCCTTCAAGGCCGGGATTCAGGGCACTCCGGCGATCTTCGTCAACCACCAGCCGCTGAAGTGGACCGCCTTCGTCACCGCCGCCGGCCAGCCCGACACCGACGCCTTCACCAAGGCCATCACGACGGGGACCCTCACCGACGCCCAGATCGACACCTCGCTGTCGAAGGCGAAGGACAACAGCTGACCGGGCTCGCCGCCACGATCCCGAGCCCCACGGTCGCGGCGTTCCATGTCGGACCCTTGCTGGTCCGGGCCTATGCGCTGTGCATCCTCACCGGGATCGTCATCGCGGTCTGGCTCACCGGCCGTCGGCTCGCCCAGCGGGGCTACGACAGCGCTCGGGCCCTCGACGTCGCGGCATACGCGGTGCCGTTCGGCATCGTCGGGGGGCGGATCTACCACCTCATCACGACGCCGCAGCCCTACTTCGGCGCCGGCGGACACCCCATCGACGCGCTGAAGATCTGGCACGGCGGGCTCGGGATCTGGGGCGCCATCTCCCTCGGCGCCCTCGGAGCCTGGATCGGCTGCCGTCGCTTCGAGGTGCCCTTCCGGGCGTATGCCGACGCCGCGGCTCCCGGGGTCGTCTTCGCCCAGGCGCTCGGCCGGTGGGGCAACTGGTTCAACAACGAGCTCTACGGCCGGGCGACCGACAAGCCGTGGGGACTCGTCATCCACCAGTGGGACGAGGCCCAGGGCCGGGCCGTCACCGATGCCTCGGGCAAGCCGATCGTCCTCGGCACCTTCCAGCCGACCTTCCTCTACGAGTCGGTGTTCCTCGTCCTCCTCGGGCTCCTCCTGCTCCGCCTGGACAAGGTCCGCGACTTCGCCCCCGGGCAGATCTTCGCCCTCTACGTCATCGGCTACCCGTGCGGGCGGGTCGTCATGGAGTTCATGCGCTCCGACGAGGCCAACCACATCCTCGGCCTGCGCGTCAACGTGTGGACCTGTCTCATCGTCTTCCTGCTCGGGCTGTGGCTCTATGTCAGCGCGGGCCGGGTCGCCGCCCGCCGGGCCGCGGACGGGACCCCGCCCGGCGAGGACGACGCGACCGCGCCGACACAGGACGACGCGCCAGGAGAGAGGCCCAGGACCCCCTCGGGCCAGGAGGACGGCTCCCCGCCCGGAGAGCGGTGAGACGATCCCCGGGGCGGAGTCGACCTCGCGGGCTCATCGGATGCGTCGGCATTGCCTCATCTCAGCAGCCACCTACGCCACACCCGCCTCGAGGGCCCCGGCAGCCTCTCCTTCACTCGAGCCTGTCCCGCCCCGCCCGTCTCTGCTGCCCTATCTGTCTCTGCCACACCATCCGTCTCTACCACCCCACCCGTCTCTGCTGTCCTGGCAGCCTCTACAGCTCGAGGAGAGCCCCGAGGCGCGATGGTTGGCGAGGAGGTTACTCAGGAGTATTCGTTGGGATCCCAACGAATACTCCTGAGTAACCTCCCCGCAAGGCGGGGGCGGGGAGCCAGCGACAGCGGACGGGCAGCGCCGGGTGAGGAGCCAGTGGTCCGCTTCCCGCAGGGCGAGGGGCCAGTCCACGCAAGGCGGGGGGCGGGTGAGGAGCCAATGGTCCGCTTCCCGCAGGGCGAGGGGCAGCGACGGCGGGCGAGGGGCCAGTCCACGGCGGGCGAGGGCGGGAACCGGCGGGCGAGGGGGACAGGCCACGGCAGGCCAGGTGCCGGGGCGCAGAGGCCGACAGGTGGGCAGCGTCTCACCTGATGACCACTGTCCACGACATGAGACACGATGGCTCGCATCTCGGGATGAGTCCGGCCTCGGCTACCATTCGATCCACGTGGTCGACGCCGCCCACCCCTACCCCATGCTGTTGTGCGCCCATCGCGGGCGTGCCTGCCCCGCAAGGACGGTGACCCGGCATGTCCGTGCTGCCCTACTCCGCCCATCCTGCCGACACCGGTCTCTACCGTCGCGAGCTTGAGCACGACGCCTGCGGCGTCGCGATGGTCGCCACGATGCGCGGCCACGCCGGCCGGGACATCGTCGAGCATGCCCTGACCGCCCTGCGCAACCTCGACCACCGGGGTGCGACGGGCGCCGACCCGCGCGTCGGCGACGGGGCCGGCATCCTCACCCAGGTGCCCGACGCGTTCCTCCGCGACGTCGTCGACTTCGACCTGCCGGCCGCGGGCTCGTATGCCGTGGGCATGGCATACCTTCCGACCGACGACGCGGCCCGGCGCTCCGCGGAGCGCCAGATCCTCCGGCTCGCCGCGGAGGAGGGGCTCATCGTCCTCGGCTGGCGCGACGTCCCGGTGACGCCGGAGCTGGTCGGCGACTCCGCGCGGGCGTGCATGCCGTGCTTCCGGCAGCTGTTCGTCACCTCGGCGGCCGGGCGGCTGCGCGGCGTGGCCCTCGACCGGCTGGCCTTCTGCCTGCGCCGGCGCGCCGAGCGTGAGCTCGACGTCTACTTCCCGTCGCTGTCGTCGCGGACCGTCGTCTACAAGGGGATGCTCACGACGGGGCAGCTCGAGCCGTTCTTCCCCGACCTATCCGACGAGCGGTTCGTCAGCAAGCTCGCTCTCGTCCACTCGCGCTTCTCGACCAACACCTTCCCGTCGTGGCCGCTCGCCCACCCCTACCGGTTCATCGCCCACAACGGCGAGATCAACACCGTCAAGGGCAACCGCAACTGGATGAACGCGCGGGAGAGCCAGCTGTCGACTCCGCTCATCCACGGCGACCTGTCCCGGCTCTTCCCCATCTGCACCCCCGGCGGCTCGGACTCGGCCTCCTTCGACGAGGCGCTCGAGCTGCTCCACCTCGGCGGCCGCTCGCTGCCGCACGCGGTCCTCATGATGATCCCCGAGGCGTGGGAGAACCACGCCCAGATGGACGAGGAGCGCCGCGCCTTCTACGAGTTCCACTCGCTGTTCATGGAGCCGTGGGACGGCCCGGCCTGCGTCACCTTCACCGACGGGACCGTCATCGGCGCGGTCCTCGACCGCAACGGCCTGCGTCCGGGGCGGTACTGGGTGACCGACGACGGCCTCGTCGTCCTCGCCTCGGAGTCCGGCGTCCTCGACCTCCCGCCGGAGCACGTCGTCCGCAAGGGGCGGCTCCAGCCGGGTCGGATGTTCCTCGTCGACACGTTCGAGGGGCGGATCGTCCCCGACGAGGAGGTCAAGTCCGCCCTCGCCGCCGAGCGGCCGTATGCCGACTGGCTGCACGCCGGCATCATCCGGCTGCGGGACCTGCCCGAGCGCGAGCACATCCTGCACACCGCCTCGTCGGTGGCGCGCCGGCAGCAGACCTTCGGCTACACCGAGGAGGAGCTGCGGATCATCCTCGGCCCGATGGCGCGCTCCGGGGGAGAGGCCCTGGGGTCGATGGGCACGGACACGCCCGTCGCCGTCCTGTCGAGCCGGCCGCGGCTGCTCTTCGACTACTTCACCCAGCTCTTCGCCCAGGTGACCAACCCGCCGCTCGACGCCATCCGGGAGGAGCTGGTCACCTCCCTCGGCTCGGCGATCGGCCCCGAGGGCAACCTCCTCGACGCGGCACCGGCGCACGCCCGGCAGATCATCCTGCCGTTCCCCGTCATCGACAACGACGAGCTGGCCAAGATCGTCCACATCAACGCCGACGGCGACCTGCCGGGGTATGCCACGGTCGTCGTCCGCGGCCTCTACGACGTGACCGGCGGGGCCGACGCCCTGCGGGCCCGCCTCGACCGGATCTGTACCGAGGTCTCGGAGGCCATCGAGGACGGGGCGCGGTTCATCGTCCTGTCCGACCGCGACTCCGGCCGCGACCTCGCGCCCATCCCGTCGCTCCTGCTCACCTCCGCGGTCCACCACCACCTCATCCGGGAGAAGACCCGCACCCAGGTCGGCCTCCTCGTCGAGGCCGGCGACGTCCGCGAGGTGCACCACGTCGCGCTCCTCGTCGGCTACGGCGCGGCCGCGGTCAACCCCTACCTCGCGATGGAGTCGGTCGAGGACCTCGTCCGCTCGGGCGCCCTTCCCGGGGTGACCTCCGAGCAGGCCGTGCGCAACCTCATCAAGGCCCTCGGCAAGGGCGTCCTCAAGGTGATGTCCAAGATGGGCATCTCGACCGTCGCGTCCTACCGCGGGGCCCAGGTCTTCGAGGCGATCGGCCTCGGCCAGGAGCTCGTCGACGAGTACTTCACCGGCACGGTCTCCCAGCTCGGGGGCATCGGCCTCGACGTCATCGCCGCGGAGACCGCGGCCCGGCACGCCGTGGCATACCCGCCGGACGGCCTGCGCCTCCCGCACCGCAAGCTGTCCGTCGGCGGGGAGTACCAGTGGCGCCGGGAGGGCGAGCCGCACCTGTTCGACCCGGAGACCGTCTTCCGCCTCCAGCACTCCACCCGGCAGCGGCGCTACGACATCTTCAAGCAGTACACCCAGCGGATCGACGAGCAGGCCGAGCGGCTCATGACCCTGCGCGGGCTGTTCGAGCTCGGCGGGGCGCAGCCGCGGGACCCGGTGCCGCTCGAGGAGGTCGAGCCGGTCGCCGACATCGTCAGGCGGTTCAGCACCGGTGCGATGAGCTACGGCTCGATCAGCCTCGAGGCGCACCAGACGCTCGCCATCGCGATGAACCGCCTCGGGGCCCGGTCCAACACCGGCGAGGGCGGCGAGGACCCCGAGCGGCTCCTCGACCCGGAGCGCCGCAGCCGGATCAAGCAGGTCGCCTCGGGCCGGTTCGGTGTCACCTCGCTCTACCTCACCGAGTCCGACGACATCCAGATCAAGATGGCCCAGGGGGCCAAGCCCGGAGAAGGCGGCCAGCTGCCGGGGCCGAAGGTCTACCCCTGGGTCGCCCGCACGCGGCACAGCACGCCGGGCGTCGGCCTCATCAGCCCGCCGCCGCACCACGACATCTACTCGATCGAGGACCTCGCCCAGCTCATCCACGACCTGAAGAACGCCAACCCGCAGGCCCGGATCCACGTCAAGCTCGTCTCCGAGATCGGCGTCGGCACGGTCGCGGCGGGCGTCAGCAAGGCCCACTCCGACGTCGTCCTCATCTCCGGGCACGACGGCGGCACCGGCGCGTCCCCCCTCACCTCGCTCAAGCACGCCGGCGGCCCCTGGGAGATCGGGCTCGCCGAGACCCAGCAGACGCTCGTCCTCAACGGCCTGCGCGACCGGATCGTCGTCCAGGTCGACGGCCAGCTGAAGACCGGGCGCGACGTCGTCATCGCCGCGCTCCTCGGCGCGGAGGAGTTCGGGTTCGCGACGGCGCCCCTCGTGGTGAGCGGCTGCATCCTCATGCGGGTATGCCATCTCGACACCTGTCCGGTCGGCATCGCCACCCAGAACCCCGAGCTGCGGGCCCGCTTCAGCGGGCGGCCCGAGTTCGTCGAGACCTTCTTCGAGTACATCGCCGAGGAGGTCCGCGAGCACCTCGCCGCGCTCGGGTTCCGCAGCGTCGCCGAGGCGGTCGGCCAGGTCCAGCACCTGCGGACCGACCGGGCCGTCGCCCACTGGAAGGCGAGCGGGCTCGACCTGTCCCCGATCTTCGAGCGGGTGGAGAGCCCCGACGGGTCGGGCGTCATCTCCCGCGTCGCCCAGGACCACGGCCTGGAGAAGGCGCTGGACCACCAGCTCATCGCCCTCGCCCAGGACGCGATCCACGACGGGCACCCGGTGACCGGCACCATCCCGGTGCGCAACGTCAACCGCACCGTCGGCACGATGCTCGGCCACGAGGTGACCAAGGTCCACCACGACGGGCTGCCCGAGGGGACGGTCGACGTCACCCTCGTCGGCACCGGAGGCCAGTCCTTCGGCGCGTTCCTGCCGAGGGGGGTCCGGCTGCGGCTCGTCGGCGACGCCAACGACTACCTCGGCAAGGGGCTGTCCGGTGGCGTCGTGTCGGTCGCCCCGCCACGGGACTCGGCCCTCGTCGCCGAGGAGAACGTCATCGCGGGCAACGTCATCGGCTACGGCGCGACGAGCGGCCGGCTCTTCCTGCGGGGCCGGGTCGGCGAGCGGTTCTGCGTCCGCAACTCCGGCGCGACGGCCGTCGTCGAGGGCGTCGGCGACCACGGGTGCGAGTACATGACGGGAGGCACCGCGCTCATCCTCGGGCCGACCGGGCGCAACTTCGCGGCCGGGATGTCCGGTGGCGTGGCCTACGTGCTCGACCTCGACCCGACCCTCGTCAACCCCGAGCTCGTCGACCTCCTCCCGCTGCGTCCGGCCGACGTCCCCCTCGTCGAGGGGCTGCTCGGCCAGCATCTCGAGGCGACCGGATCGGCCGTCGCCGAGCGGCTCCTCGCGGACTGGCCGGCGTCGACGGAGCGGATCACCCTCGTCCTGCCGCGTGACTACCAGCGCGTGCTCGACGTGCGCGAGGAGGCCGCCGCGGAGGGGCTCGACCTCGACGGCGACGTCGTCTGGGACCGGATCAAGGAGGCACTCCGTGGCTGACCCGCGCGGCTTTCTCACCGTCCGCGAGCGCGAGCTCCCCACCCGCCGGCCGGTGCCGGTGCGCATCCGCGACTGGCGCGAGGTCTACGAGGACCAGCCCGTCGCGGAGCTGCAGCGCCAGGCCGGACGGTGCATGGACTGCGGAGTCCCGTTCTGCCACACCGGATGCCCGCTGGGCAACCTCATCCCGGAGTGGAACGACCTGGCCTGGAAGGGCGACTGGCACGAGGCCATCGAGCGGCTCCACGCGACGAACAACTTCCCCGAGTTCACCGGCCGGCTCTGCCCGGCACCGTGCGAGACGGCCTGCGTCCTCGGCATCAACCAGCCGCCGGTGACGATCAAACAGGTGGAGGTGACGACGATCGAGCGCGCCTTCGCCCGGGGCGACGTCGCGCCGCAGCCCCCGGACCGGCTGTCCGGCAAGACCGTCGCCGTCGTCGGCTCCGGGCCGTCCGGGCTCGCCGCGGCCCAGCAGCTCACCCGGGCCGGCCACACCGTCGCCGTCTACGAGCGGGCCGACCGGCCCGGCGGCCTGCTGCGTTACGGCATACCGGAGTTCAAGATGGAGAAGGCGATCGTCGACCGCCGGATCGCCCAGATGGAGGCCGAGGGCACCCGCTTCCGCAGCGGCGTCACCGTCGGGGTCGACGTGACGGGGGAGCAGCTCCTCTCCCGCTACGACGCCGTCGTCCTCGCCATCGGCGCCACGGTGCCGCGTGACCTGCCGGTCCCCGGCCGCGAGCTGGACGGGGTGCTGCAGGCGATGGAGTTCCTGCCGCAGGCCAACCGGGCCGCGCTCGGCGAGACGGTCGAGGGCCAGGTGACCGCGGAGGGCAAGGACGTCATCGTCATCGGCGGCGGCGACACCGGGGCGGACTGCATCGGCACCTCGCACCGGCAGGGCGCCCGCTCGGTGACGAGCCTGGAGATCATGCCCCAGCCGCCGGCGGACCGGCCGGGCGGCCAGCCCTGGCCGACCTACCCGATGATCTACCGCGTCGCCTCGGCCCACGAGGAGGGCGGCGAGCGGCTGTATGCCGTGAGCACGAGCAGGATCGTCGGCGACGAGCAGGGGCGGGTCCGCGGGCTGCGGCTCCACGAGGTCGTCATGGGCGAGAGCGGGTTCGAGAAGGTCGAGGGCACCGAGCGCGAGCTGCCGGCCCAGCTCATCCTGCTCGCGATGGGCTTCCTCGGTCCGCAGGGCGAGGGCGTCGTCGAGCAGCTCGGCGTCGAGCGCGACGCCCGCTCCAACATCGTCCGCGACCGCTCGTACATGTCGTCCGTCCCCGGGGTGTTCGTCGCCGGCGACGCCGGGCGCGGCCAGTCGCTCATCGTCTGGGCGATCGCCGAGGGACGGTCGGCGGCCCACGGCGTCGACGCCTATCTCACCGGGGTGCCCTCCCAGCTGCCCCGTCCGATCGAGCCGACGACCCGTCCGCTCATGGTCTGACCGACCGTCCGCTCTGTGACCCTCGTCACTGACCACCCCGCGTCCTCGATAGGCTCCTGCATATGCGTCGCGCCAAGATCGTCTGCACGCTCGGCCCCTCCTCCTCCACCCCCGAGCGCATCACCGAGCTCGTAGCGGCCGGCCTCGACGTCGCCCGGTTCAACCTCTCGCACGGCGACTACGCCTTCCACGAGGCCAACTACCGTGCGGTCCGCGAGGCCGGCGACACGACGGGCCGGGCCGTCGGGGTGATGGTCGACCTCCAGGGTCCGAAGATCCGCACGACACGGTTCTCCGCCGGCCCGATCGTCCTCGTGCCGGGTCAGCGCTTCACCATCACCACCCGGGACGTCGACGGGACGCAGGACATCGTGGGGACGACCTACAAGGGCCTGCCCGGCGACGTGGGCGTCGGCGACACGATCCTCATCGACGACGGCAAGCTCGTGCTCACCGTCGAGCAGGTGACCGACACCGACGTGACGTCCGTCGTCGTCTACGGCGGCCCTCTGTCCAACAACAAGGGGATCAACCTGCCCGGGGTCGCGATGAGCGTCCCGGCCCTCTCGCCCAAGGACGAGGAGGACCTGCGCTGGGCCCTCCACCTGCGGGCCGACTACATCGCGCTGTCCTTCGTCCGCAGCCCCTCCGACATCGACCTCGTGCACCGGATCATGGACGAGGAGGGGGTGCGGCTGCCCGTCATCGCCAAGATCGAGAAGCCGCAGGCCGTCGACAACCTCGCGGCCATCATCGACGCCTTCGACGGCATCATGGTGGCCCGCGGCGACCTCGGCGTCGAGATGCCGCTCGAGGACGTCCCGCTCGTCCAGAAGCAGGCCGTCGAGATGGCCCGGCGCCGGGCCAAGCCGGTCATCGTCGCGACCCAGGTCCTCGAGTCGATGATCGAGAACTCCCGGCCCACGCGGGCGGAGGCCTCCGACGCCGCCAACGCCGTCCTCGACGGCGCCGACGCGCTCATGCTGTCGGGGGAGACGGCGGCGGGCAGGTTCCCCGTCGAGGCGGTCCAGACGATGGCCCGGATCATCGAGTCGACCGAGGAGCACGGGCTCTGGCGGATCCAGGCGCTCCACAACCCGCCGGTCACCAAGGGCGGCGTGGTCTGCCAGGCCGCGGCCGAGGTGGGGGAGAAGCTCGGGGTGAAGTTCCTCATCACCTTCACCCAGTCGGGCGGGTCGTCCAAGCGACTGGCCCAGCTGCGGCCCTCGCTGCCCATGCTGGCCTTCACCCCGCTCCAGGACACCCGCTCCCAGCTCGCGCTCGTCTGGGGCGTGGAGACCTACCTCGTGCCCGACGTGACGCACACCGACCAGATGGCGATGCAGGTCGACGAGTACCTCCTCGCCGAGGAGCGCTGCCTGGCCGGCGACGACGTCGTCATCGTCGCCGGATCCCCTCCGGGGATCCCCGGCTCGACGAACGCCCTGCGCGTCCACACGATGGGCAACGCGAGGGACCGGGTGGCCCCCGCATACGGCATACCGGACGACACCGCCCCAGGGGAGGGGTGAGCCGCCCCGGACGCCCGTCCACCCGTCCGCTCCACGGGGCGACGGTATGCTGACCCGGGCACCCGCCGGGGTGGTGGAACGGCAGACACGGGGCACTCAAAATGCTCTGCCCGCAAGGGCGTGCGGGTTCGAGTCCCGCTCCCGGCACTGACACCCACCGCACGACCAGCGAGAGGCACACCGGACATGGCCGACGCATCGACCCAGCCCGTGCAGGAGGACCCGGCGACCCGCATCGTCGTCGCCGAGGACGAGGCGCTCATCCGGCTCGACCTCGCCGAGATGCTCCAGGAGGCGGGCTACGACGTCGTCGGGCAGGCCATCAACGGCGAGCAGGCCGTCGAGCTCGCGACCGAGCTGGAGCCGGACCTCGTCATCATGGACGTCAAGATGCCCGGGCTCGACGGGATCGGCGCGGCGGAGCAGATCGGCGAGGCGCGGATCTGCCCGGTCATCATGCTCACCGCGTTCAGCCAGAAGGAGCTCGTCGAGCGAGCCCGCGACGCGGGCGTCATGACCTACCTCGTCAAGCCGTTCACCCAGTCCCAGCTGCTCCCGGCCATCGACATCGCGCTGTCCCGCTGGGCCGAGCTGAAGGCGCTGGAGACCGAGGTCAGCGACCTCACCGAGCGGCTGGAGACCCGCAAGGCCGTCGAGCGGGCCAAGGGCGTCCTCATGCGCAAGCTGCGGATCAGCGAGGCCGACGCGTTCCGCTGGATCCAGAAGACGGCGATGGACCGGCGGATGGGGATGCGCGACGTCGCCGAGGCCGTCATCGAGCAGATGGGCAACGCCTGACCGGCCGTCGTCGACGGCCCCTGCGAGGAAGTCGCTCCCGGCACCCCCTTTCGACGGGACGGGCCCGGGCTCTATTGTCGGATCCGGTGGATCCCCTGCCCACCTGCCGGGTCGCCCGGCACCCCTGCTCGAGAACCTGGAGGGTTCGACGGTGTCCCGTGCCCCCATCGTCGTCCGTGCCGTCACGGCGGACGACACCGAGAGCGCCGACAGCCTCGTCGGCCTGTGGCTCGCCGGTCGCGTCGAGCAGGGCGGGAGCCCCGAGGCCGCCTCGCGGTATGCCGCCGACGGCCGGGTGACGGCCCCGCTGCGCCGCCCGGAGGTGAAGGCGTTCATCGCGACCCGGGACGACGTCCCGCTCGGGTACCTCGTCCTCACCGAGCGGGTGTTCGGCCTCTCCGACTCGACGGACGTCGCCATCGACCAGCTCTACGTCGTCAAGGAGGCCCGGCGCCAGGGCGTGGCCCGGCAGCTGCTGGCCACCGCCATCGCCCAGGCCGAGCGGAGCGGCTCGGAGCGGATCATCGGCTACGTGCCGGCCACCGACCGCGACGCCAACCGGTTCTTCGCGCGTCTCGGGTTCGGGTCGTCGGTCATCCGGCGGGTCACGACGACGGCGGCGCTGCGCCGCAAGATCCTCGGCGGGGCGGACGTCTCGGCGTTCGACAGCGTGCTGCGCCGGCGCCGGACGCTGCGGGCCCAGGGCCGCACCCGCTCCGCCTGACGCCCACGCCTGACGCCCACGAGCCAAGGGGTACGAGCCAGGGGGTCGGGCTCAGCCCCCGGGCGGGGCGTCGCGGAGCAGGCAGGTGAGCCGCGCCGTGCAGATCCGATGGCCACGGTCGTCGGTGACGACGATCTCCCAGCTGCACATCGAGCGCCCGAGGCTGAGCGGCGTCGCCACCCCCGTCACCCAGCCCGACCGCGCGGCGCGGTGATGGGTGGCGTTGAGGTCGACCCCGACGGCGATCCGCGAGGGGCCGGCATGGGCCGCGGACCCGACCGATCCGAGCGTCTCGGCGAGGACGGCCGAGGCCCCGCCGTGGAGCAGGCCGTAGGGCTGGGTGTTGCCCTCGACGGGCATCCGCCCGACGACCCGCTCGGCCGAGGCCTCCAGCAGCTCGATGCCCATCCGGTCCATCAGCGTCCCCGGGGGGATCACGAGGGACACGGGGTCCGCGGGATCGGCCGCGGCCGCCGGGGTCGTCGGGACCACAGGGGTCGGGGTGCCGTCGTCGGCCATGGAAGCCCCTTCGGTGCAATCGTCGGAGGAGGAGGACCAGTGCGGCCGTCCTGAGTCGTCAGGTCGTCCCGGTCATCCGCCTCAGATCGTAGGCGCCGGACCCGCGTCGGCTGACACCTGGACCTCGGATCACCGGGGTGTGGGTGCCCGGCCGGTCGGGCAGAGGCCGGCCGCCCCGGGCGGGCGGTAGGGACCGCGCTGTCGGCGCCAGCCCGTAGGGTGACCGACGTGAGCCGCCTCCTCCTGCTCGATGGTCACTCCCTGGCATACCGCGCCTTCTACGCCCTCCCGGCCGACAACTTCTCGACGACGACCGGGCAGCACACCAACGCGGTCTACGGGTTCACGGCGATGCTCATCAACGTCCTGCGCGACGAGGACCCGACGCACGTCGCCGTGGCCTTCGACGTGTCGCGGCAGACGTTCCGGACGGAGTCGTATGCCGAGTACAAGGCCGGCCGCTCGGCCACCCCGTCGGAGTTCTCCGGCCAGATCCCGCTCCTGAAGGAGGTGCTCGACGCCCTGCGGATCCGGCACGTGGAGGTCGACGGGTTCGAGGCCGACGACATCATCGCGACCCTCGCGACGCGGGCGCGGGAGGAGGACTTCGACGTCCTCATCTGCTCCGGCGACCGCGACGCCTTCCAGCTCATCGACAGCGGGACGACGGTGCTCTACCCCATGCGCGGGGTGTCGGAGATGGCCCGGATGGACCCGGCGGCCGTCGAGGCCCGCTACGGCGTGGGACCCGACCGCTACAGCGACCTGGCCGCCCTCGTCGGCGAGAGCAGCGACAACCTGCCGGGCGTGCCGGGCGTCGGCCCGAAGACCGCCGCGAAGTGGATCACCCTCTACGGCGACCTCACCGGCCTCGTCGCCCACGTCGACGAGATCCGGGGCAAGGCCGGCGACTCGCTGCGGGAGCACCTCGACGGCGTCCTGCGCAACCGCCGGCTCAACCAGCTCGTCCGCGACGTGGGCGTCGGGGTGGGCCTGGCGGACCTCGAGCGGCAGAACTGGGACCGCGAGCAGGTGCACACGGTCTTCGACGGCCTGGAGTTCCGGGTGCTTCGCGACCGGCTGTTCGACTATCTCAGCCCCGTCGAGGACGAGGCCTCCGAGGGCGGGTTCGACCTCGACGCCAACGTCCTGACGAGCGAGGACGTCCCGGGCTGGCTCGCCCACCACGCCCCGGCCGGGGAGACCGTCGGGGTCCACGTCGTCGGGACGTGGGGCGGCGGGACCGGCGACGTGCGCTCCGTCGCGCTCGCCACGCAGGCCGGCAGCGCGGCATACCTCGACGTCGTCGACCTCGACCCCGCGGCCGAGGCGGCGGTCGGGGCCTGGCTCGCCGACCCCGCGCGCGGCAAGGTGCTCCACGACGCGAAGGGGCCCATGCACGCCCTGGCCGCCCGCGGCTGGGCGCTCGGCGGGCTGACCGCCGACACCGCCCTCGCCGCCTACCTCGTGCGACCCGACCAGCGCTCCTACGACCTCGCCGACCTCGTCCTGCGCCATCTCGGCCGCGAGCTGCGGTCGGAGACCGAGTCCTCGGGGCAGGGGGTGCTGTCCTTCGAGGGCGACGACGACGCGGAGGCGGAGGCGGCGATGATCCGCGCCCGGGCCGTGCTCGACCTCGCCGCGGCTCTCCAGGCCCAGCTCGAGGCGACCGGCGGCGACGAGCTCATGCGGGTGGTCGAGCTGCCGCTCGAGCGGGTGCTGTTCGAGATGGAGGGGCGCGGGATCGCCGCCGACCTCGACGGGCTCACCGCCCTCGAGGCGGACTTCGCCGGCAAGATGGCCCAGGCCCAGGCCGACGCCTTCGCCGCCATCGGGGGCGAGCAGATCAACCTCGGCTCGCCCAAGCAGCTGCAGGTCGTCCTCTTCGACGAGCTCGGCATGCCGAAGACGAAGCGGACCAAGACGGGATACACGACCGACGCCGACGCGCTGACCGACCTGTATGCCAGGACCGGCCACCCCTTCCTCGAGGCGCTGCTGCGGCACCGGGACACCTCGCGGCTGCGGGTCACCGTCGAGGGACTCATCAAGTCGGTCGCCGACGACGGGCGCATCCACACGACCTACATCCAGACGATCGCCGCGACGGGCCGGCTGTCCTCGACCGACCCGAACCTGCAGAACGTGCCGATCCGCACCGAGGAGGGCCGCCGGATCCGTGAGGCGTTCGTCGTCGGCGAGGGCTTCGAGTCGCTCATGTCGGCCGACTACAGCCAGATCGAGATGCGGATCATGGCCCACCTGTCCGGTGACACCGGGCTCATCGAGGCGTTCCGGACGGGGGAGGACCTCCACCGGTTCGTCGGGTCGCGGGTGTTCGGCGTCGACCCGGCCGACGTGACGCTCGAGATGCGCAGCAAGGTGAAGGCCATGTCCTACGGCCTGGCCTACGGGCTGTCGGCGTTCGGGCTGTCCAAGCAGCTGACCATCTCGACCGAGGAGGCCCGCGGCCTCATGGGGGAGTACTTCGAACGGTTCGGCGGGGTGCGCGACTACCTCACCGACGTCGTCGCCCAGGCTCGGGGCGACGGGTTCACCTCGACGATGCTCGGCCGGCGGCGCTACCTCCCCGACCTCACGAGCGACAACCGGCAGCGGCGCGAGATGGCCGAGCGGATGGCGCTCAACGCGCCGATCCAGGGCTCGGCCGCCGACATCATGAAGGTCGCCATGCTGCGCGTCGATGCCGCCCTGAAGGAGGCCGACGCCCGGTCACGGATGCTCCTGCAGGTCCACGACGAGCTGGTCCTCGAGATCGCACCCGGGGAGCGCGCCGACGTCGAGGCCCTCGTGCGCCGCGAGATGGGCACCGCCGTCGCGATGGACGTCCCCCTCGACGTGAGCGTCGGAGTGGGCCGCTCCTGGCACGAGGCGGCCCACTAGTCCCTCGACCCGGCCCAACCCCCCACCGGTCGAGGTATGCGAAGACCACCGCAGGGACATCGCATACTCGACTCAGCCCAACCCCCCATCGGTCGAGGTATGCGAAGACCACGGCAGGGGCATCGCATACCTCGACTCAGCCCGTCGGGAGGTCCCGTCCCTCGCGGGTCTCGGGATCCGGTGTGTCGCGCGTGTATCAGGACCCGGGGCAGGGACCTCCTCCTGGTCGGGTCGGAACGGATCGGCGCACCCCCGCGGCGACCGGAGGGCCGGCCCAGCTCCCGAGGAGGACTCATGTCCGTTGGCTCCACCCCCCGTCCCGTCCGCTGTCGCGTGACCCGCGCCTCGCTCGCCGCCGCGGGCGTCCTCGCCGTGGGCTGCGCCGGCGCCGCGCTCACGACGTCGAGTGCCAGCGCGGCGAATGCACCGAGCGCCGTCGTCGTCCACAACGCCACCTCGACCGAGGCGGCGGCGACCACGGCGTACTGGACGCCCGCCCGGATGCGCGCCGCCAAGTCGGCCGACATCGTCGTGTCCGCGTCCGTCGCGAAGGCGACCCCGTCCGCGGCGAGCCTGCGAGCCGACGGCCCCGCCGGCTCGGTCGCCGGCTCCGGCGCGACGGCGAAGGCCACGTCCGCGGCGACGCCCCAGGCGGCATACATTCTCCAGAAGGTGCCGATCGCCAACACGAAGAAGTGGCCCCAGCGGCTCAACGGCAAGCTGTTCTTCACCAACGGCGGCACGAACTGGGTGTGCTCGGGCACCTCCGTCGCAGCCGCGTCCGCGCCGGTCCAGAACGAGGTGTGGACGGCCGGGCACTGCACCGCCAACACGAACGGCAGCAAGGCGTTCGACACCTACGCCCAGTTCATCCCGGCCTACAACGGCAACGGCAAGACGGAGGCGCAGATCGCGCCGTTCGGCCGGTTCACCGCGACGCAGTACACCACCGCCACGGCCTGGCTCAACAACGGCGACCTCAGCGTCGACCTCGGGGCCATCCGGGTCGGGACGAACGCCGCCGGGCAGACCCTCGGCCAGGCGGTCGGCTGGGACGGCTTCGCCTGGAACCAGTCCTACACCCAGCAGTTCAACGCCTTCGGCTACCCCGCCGAGGCCCCGTTCAACGGGAAGTTCATGTACCGCGTCCGCGCCAACACCTCCAAGACGGCAAACGTCGGCGGCGTCGGGCCGGTGACGGTCGGCATGCCGAACCCGATGACCGGCGGCTCCAGCGGCGGCGAGTGGGCCATCGGCTGGAACGCCAACAAGGGCGCCTCCGGGTGGATCAACGGTCACAACGACTTCAAGTTCACCAACGACCCGTCGACGATGTACTCGCCGTACTTCAACAACCTCGCCAACCAGGTGCGCTGCATGGGCGCCACCAGCTGCTGAGTCGAGAGCGACCGGTCGAGCCTCGAGCGGGTCGGTGCGGGTGGGTCCCCGCGCCGGCCCGCTCCGGCATGCCGGTGGCTGCCGGGCGGCCGACGACGGCGCGCCCCGGAGGGATCTGGGAGGGACCCGGGGGGGTATGCCGACTGGCCCGCCGCCGCTATCCTGCCCTCTCGCAGACGAAGATCGCCGTCCCGGGGATGAGCCCGCCCCGCAGCGGCGACCAGCCGCCCCACTCACTCGCGTTGCCGGGCCGCCACTGCGGCTCGACGACGTCGACGACGGCCAGCCCGGCCGCGACGGCCTCCCGGACCCGGTCGCCGAGGGTCCGGTGGTGCTCGACGTACGTCGCGCGCCCGGCATCGTCTGCCTCGACGTACGGCGTGCGGTCCCAGTAGGGCATCGTCGCCGTGAGACCCGCCTCACCCGGGTCGTCGGGGAAGGACCAGCGGACCGGGTGCGTCGTGGAGAAGACGAACCGGCCGCCCGGGCGGAGCACCCGCGCCGCCTCGCGCATGAGGCGTGCCGAGTCGGCGACGAACGGCACGGCGCCGTATGCCGTGAAGACGGTGTCGAAGACCTCCTCGCCGAAGGGGAGGGCGAGGGCGTCGCACTGGGCGAGCGGCACGGCATGCCGGCTCGTGCCGTTGAGCCGGGCCGCCGTCGCGAGCATGCCGGCGGACAGGTCGGTCGCGACGACCGTGCCGCCCCGGGCCCGGACCCAGCGCGAGCACTGGGCCCCGCCGGCGCCGATCTCGAGGAGCAGCCGGCCCTCCACCGGGCCGAGGAGCCCGAGGTCGGCCTCGGTCCACCCCTCAGGGCCCCACACGAAGCCGTCGTCGCCGAGGAAGGCTCCGTGCTCCACGGCATACCCGGGCGCCTCGGCGTCCCACCACGCGCGGTTGGCCCGGGCGGTCTCCGCGGTGCCGGCGGCGCGCCGGCCGACCTGCGCGAACTGGTAAACTGGCGAGGCACTGTTGTGTGCGGGCGATGCCTCATGCACTCGTGCGCCGTCCTTTTCCGCCTCAGATTGACTGTCCACCATCGGAGTTCCTACTACATGACTGCCACCACGGTCGAGAAGACCGCCCCTCAGGTTGCCATCAACGACATCGGCACCGAGGAAGACCTCCTGGCCGCGATCGACGCGACCATCAAGCATTTCAACGACGGCGACATCGTGGAGGGTCGTGTCGTCAAGGTCGACCGGGACGAGGTCCTGCTCGACATCGGCTACAAGACCGAGGGCGTCATCCCCTCGCGCGAGCTG
>JBDIAL010000039.1:0-21485 GCA_039812405.1 Nostocoides sp. | reverse complement strand
GGGCGGCGAGGCGTCGCGGGAGGTCCGACCCGGTGGCGGCATCGGCCCAGACCCGGGCGACGGACGCCTGGCTCACCCCGAGCCGGTCGGCGACGGTGCGGCTCGACCACTTCGGCGACGGCATCCAGAGCGGCGCGGTGAGGACCGCCCGACGCAGCTCGGCCCGGGAGCGCCTCCGGCCCTCGTCGGCCCCGAGGCCCGCCACGCCGGCACGCCGGTAGCGTCCGAGCCACGTCGTGGCCGTCCGGCGGGTCACGGCGTGCCGGGGTGCCGCTCGGGTCGGACCCAGCGCGAGGGCGTCCACGACGAGCCGCGCGCGGTCACCCGCCGCTCCCGGCTCGCCGGCCAGCCGGGCCAGGGCCTCGTCCACTCCGCCACCTCCGTGGGAACGAGGGTAACTCAGCGACTCGACTGCGGGGCGATGTCGGCGCGGGCCCTGTCGCGCCGGACCACCCGGTCGGCAGGCTGGGTCCCCGCACCCCGGCCCACGCCCGACCCGGGGCGCGAAGGACCCGGGCAGGAGGAGAGGACCCATGAAGGACGTCATCGTCGTCGGCGGAGGCATCGCCGGGCTCTCCGCGGCCTGGGGGGTTCGCGAGCGCGACCTCCTCCTGCTCGAGGCGGGCGACCGGGTCGGCGGCCGGGTCCGCTCCGAGCGACGGGGGCCCTCCTGGATGAACTGGGGCGGTCACGTCTACGACGGGAGCGCCACCTCGGCGACCCAGCAGCTGCTCCGCGAGACCGGGTTCGCCTCCCGCCCGGTGCCCGGGGGCCTCGCCGCGCTCGCCATGAACGGCAAGCTGCTGCTCCGCGGCCGGGTCGAGACCTACCCGTTCCGGGTGCCCATGTCATGGCACGACCGCGCGCAGCTGATCCGCGCCGGGGCGAGGGTGCGGCTGCGCGTCGCACGGTATGCGAGGCTCTCGGCGCTGCGTCCTGGCGAGGACCAGGAGACGCGGCAGCAACGGGTCTACGACTTCATGAACGACCGGACCTTCGCCGACTTCATCGGGCCGCTGTCCGAGGACGCCGAGGCCCTGTTCAAGCCGACGGTGACCCGGTCCTCGGCCGAGATGGACGAGATCTCCGCCGGGGCCGGGATCGGCTACTTCAACCTCGTGTGGAACATCGGCGCCGGTCTGTCGCACTTCATCGTCGGCGGCCCCTCGACCCTCACCGAGGGGATCGGCGCCGCGCTCGGCGACCGGGTCCGGCTCGGGGCGCGGGTCCACGAGGTGGTCCGGGGCCGCACGTCGGTCACCGTGCGCTACACGCAGGACGGCGCCGAGCACGAGGTCGAGGCGCGCACCGTCGTCCTCGCCACGACGGCGAGCGTGTCGCACCGCATCGGCGTCGACCTCGACACCGACCTGCGCGACGCGCTGTCCCGGATCAAGTACGGCCCGTTCGTCAGCGCCGCCTTCCGCACCGCCGAGACCGAGCCCCAGCCGTGGGACGACACCTACGGCATCGCGACGCCCAAGCGGTCGTTCAACGTCGTGCTCAACATGTCCAACCCCATCCACGGCTACGAGACGGGGCGCAGCCCGGGCAGCAGCTTCATGACCTTCTCCCCCGCCGGCCTGGCGCGCCGGCTCATGGAGCTGGACGACGCGTCGATCGTCTCGACCTACGTCGACGACCTCGACCAGATCCTGCCCGGGTTCGCCTCCCACCTCGTCGAGGCCGAGCCCGCCCGGTGGCCCGAGGGGTCGGTCTACTCCTTCCCCGGGCGGGCCCGCCTGCAGCCGATCCTCACCCGCCGGCGGGACGCCCCGGTCTTCCTCGCCGGCGACTACCTCGGGACGCAGTACACCGAGACCTCGATCCGCACCGGCCTGGCCGCCGCCGGCGCGGCCCAGGCCGTCCTCAACAGCCGCTGAGCGCACCGCGCGCAGCACCGCCACACCTCCAACCCCACCCCCACACCGACGCTCCCCGACCCCGACCCCGACCCCGGCGCCGGCGCCGGAGACCGACCCTCCAAGGAGACACCCATGCCAGCACCCCTGAGCGGCGTCCTGTCCGCCCTCCTCACCGCCTTCGACGACGACGGCGCCCTCGACGAGGAGGGCCTGCGTCGCGTCGTCGAGCGCAACATCGAGGGAGGCGTCCACGGCGTCGTGGCGTGCGGGTCGACCGGCGAGTTCACCACGCTCAGCGCCGACGAGCGCCGCCGTGTCGTCGAGGTCGTCGTCGACCAGAGCGCCGGGCGCGTCCCCGTCGTCGCGCAGACCGGGGCCCAGTCCACGGCCGAGGCCATCGCCCTGTCCCGGCATGCCGAGCAGGCAGGGGCCTCCGTCCTCATGCTCGTCGCGCCCTACTACGAGCCGCTGACCCTCGAGGAGACCGCGCGGTACCTGCGCACGGTCGCGGACTCGGTCGGCATCCCCGTCATGCTCTACAACCTCCCCGTCGCCACCGGCGTCATGATGACTCCGGACTTCATCGGCGGGCTGGCCCGCGAGGTCGAGAACATCCAGTACGTCAAGGACACCTCGGCGGACATCGTCCAGGCGGCGCGGCTCATCCACGGCTACGGCGACGTCATCGACACCTTCGTCGGCTGGGACGCCCTCATGCTCGCCGCACTCGCCGAGGGCGCGCCCGGCGTCATGGCCGGGACGGCCAACGTCATCGCCCCCCAGCTCGTCTCGATCCACGCAGCCATGACCGCCGGCGACCTGTCCCGCGCCCGCGCCGAGTGGGTGGCGATCTACCCGCTCATCGACGCCATCATGAACGCGCCCTTCGGTCCGGCCGTCAAGACCGCGCTCGCCGCAACGGGATTCGCCATCGGTGGCCCACGGCTGCCCGCGCTTCCGCTCGACCCGGAGGCGGCAGCCACCATCAGCCGGCTCGCCGCCTCCCTCCCGCCGGTGGGGGGCCGGGGTCAGGGCTCCTCGGGAGCCTGACCGCCGGGTGCGGCATACGCTCCGAGCCGTGCGGTCGGGCCGGCGACGGTCAGGGCGGCGACGATCTCCCCGGTCGCGTCGCGGACGGGGACGCCGTCTCCCCTGCCTCGGCGACGAGGTCGTGCAGGACGGGACGAGCGGCGCGCAGGAGGGCGAGCGCGGCGGTCACGCCTCGACCTGCAGGTCGGTGAGCGGCTTGGAGCAGCAGATGAGGATCTTGTGCTGCGCGATCTCCCGGGGACGGATGCCGCCGTTGTGCTGCATGTCGACCTCACCGGACAGCATGACCGTCTTGCAGGTCCCGCACATACCCTGGGTGCACGAGGCCGGCGGCTTGAGCCCGGCGGCGTAGGCCGCCTCCAGGATGGTCTGGTCCGCGGGGCAGTCGACGGTCACCCCGCTCCTCACGAACTCCACGCGATGGGTGAGCCCCCGCTCGGCGGCCTCCCCCGGCGCCGTGGCCGACACGTCCTCGGCCGGCTGCGGGACGTCTCCCGCGGGCAGGCTGTCGAAGGAGAAGCTCTCCTCGTGGTAGTGCCGCAGGTCGTATGCGACGTCCTCCAGGATGCGTCGCACGGAGGACATGTAGGCCGCCGGCCCGCAGATGTAGGTCTCCCGCTCGTCGAGGTCCGGCGCGATGGCCTGCAGCATGGCGGTCGACAGCCGGCCCCGCAGCCCCATCCAGCGCTCGGAGGGGTAGTCGCCCTCGCAGACGTGGACGACCCGGATGGTGGGCGTCACCGAGGCGATCGCCTCCAGCTCACGCCGGAAGACGATGTCGGCCGGGGTGCGCGCGCTGTGGACGAACAGGACGTCGGCGTCCGATCCGAGGTCGTGCAGGGTGCGGGTCATCGACATGAGCGGGGTGATGCCGCTCCCGGCGGACAGGAAGAGGTACTTCGGGGCGGTCGGAGCGGTCAGCGTGAAGCTGCCGAGGGGCGCCTGGACGGTGAGCCGGCCCCCCGGGACCAGGTTGTCGTGCAGCCAGTTCGAGACGGGGCCGCCGAGGACGCGCTTGACCGTGATGGAGAGCAGGTGGGGGCGGGTCGGCGGGGAGGAGATGGTGTAGCACCGGTGGTAGGTCTGGCCGTCGACCTCGACCTCGACCGTGACGAACTGGCCCGGCTCGAAGCTGAAGGCATGCTCCCCGTCGGCCTGGAGGAGGAAGCTGCGCACGTCGTGGGTGATCTCCAGGACCGCCCGGCACACCAGGCTGGCCCGGTCCTCGTCCTGCCAGCAGTCGGGGGACCACGGGGGCGGCAGCAGGACGGTCACCGGGCACCCGCCGTGTCCCGGGTGGCCGCTGGCACGCCGTCCTCGTCGGACGCCGACAGCCGCGCGACGTACCACCGGATACAGGCCTCGATGTCGTCCTCGAACAGCGAGTACGGCCCCGGCTCGTAGGCAGGGTTCTCCACTCCGGCCTGGGCGCCGGCGATGAGGCGGGTGTCCTGGTCGTTCGTCACGCGCCAGGACCGGGTGAGCGCCTCGACGTCGTAGTCGACGCCTGCGACGGCGTCCCGGTGGACCAGCCAGGTCGTCTGCAGGACGGTCTCGGTGGGTCCGACGGGCAGGGCCCGGCAGAGCACCGCGTGATCGCTGAGGAAGTGGAACCAGGCGTTGGGCTGGAACTTGAGGGACAGGTCGCCGAAGGCCGCGCGGCCGATCGAGCCCATGCGTCGCGCGCACAGCGGCTCGGCGTGCGGCCCGAACGAGGACCCCTCGCCGTCGAGCGGGTGGTGGGAGATGTGGAACCCGGTGACGCGGGTGTCGATCTCGCGGAGCTCGTCGCGGGGGAAGCCGGCGTCGGCGCAGGCGGACGCGAGCTGGTCGGCCGCGACGAGGTACCTCTCGAAGACGGGTCGCAGCTGCGGCGGGATGTCGTTCTCGGAGTAGCCGAAGACGGGGAAGTAGGACGTCGAGAGGTCCGGGTGCGAGGCCTCGTTGTAGCGGCACTCCCGGTTGTTCTCCAGGACGATCTTCCAGTTGCCCCCCTGGAGGATCTCGGCCTGGTGGGCGACCTTCGTCGTCCGCAGGTCGTAGGGCTCCAGGTAGGGCTCCAGGACGCTCGCCATCTCCGCGAAGTCGTCGGGGGCCTGCTCGCCGAGGTGCACGAAGACCAGGCCCGCGAGGGTCCGCACCTGCACGGGTTTCAGCCCGTAGCAGTCCATCTCGAACGTCGGGGCCTGGGACTCCGCGAAGATGAGCGCGCCGTCGGTGCGGTAGGTCCACTGGTGGTAGGGACACACGATGTTGGCGACCGACCCCCGCGCGGCGCCGAGCACGCGGAAGCCCCGGTGCCGGCATACGTTGTGGTGGGCGCGGATCGCGCCGTCGTCGTCCCGGACGAGGATGACGGAGTACGACCCCACGTCCATCGTCACGTAGTCCCCCGGCTCGGGGATCTGCGCCTCGGTGGCACAGAACAACCAGTGCCGTCCGAAGATCCGGCTCAGGTCGAGCCGGTAGATCTCCGGATCGGTGTAGAACGCCGCCTCGAGGCTGAAGCCCACCGCGCGGCGGGCGACAAGGGCCTCGATGTCGACGGGTGCTGCCGAGCGCTGCAGCGCGTTCATCCGAGTCTCCCTGCGCTAGGTGGGGGTCAGGCCGGGACCATCCCGTGCGGGTCGATGACGTACTTCCGCGCCGCGCCCTGGTCGAACTCCTGGTAGCCGCGCGGTGCCTCGTCGAGGCTGATGGTCACCGCGTTGACGGCCCGGGCGATGTGCGCCCGGTCCGCCAGGATGAGGTTCATCAGCTGCCGGTTGTACCTCTTGACCGGGCACTGGCCCGTCGTGAAGGTATGCGACTTGGCCCAGCCGAGCCCGAGCCGCACGCCGATCTGCCCGACCTTGGCGTTGTCGTCCACGGCACCCGGATCGCCGGTCACGTAGAGGCCGGGGATGCCCAGTGAGGCCCCGGCCCGGGCGAGGGACATCATGTCGTTGAGCACCGTCGCCGGCGCCTCGGCCGCCCCGGCCCCGTGGCCGCGGGCCTCGAACCCGACGGCGTCGACCGCGGCGTCCACCTCCGGCTCACCGACGACGGCGGCGACCATGTCGGCGAGGTCGGCGCCCGAGCTGAGGTCGACCGTCTCGCAGCCGAAGCTGCGGGCCTGGGCGAGGCGGTCGGCGTTCATGTCGCCCACGATGACGACCGACGCCCCGAGCAGCTGGGCGGAGTATGCAGCGGCGAGACCGACCGGCCCGGCGCCGGCGACGTAGACGATCGAGCCCGTCGTCACCCCGGCCGTGTAGGCGCCGTGGTAGCCCGTGGGGAAGATGTCCGACAGCATCGTCAGGTCGAGGATCTTGGCGAGCGCAGCGTCCCGGTCGGGGAACCTCAGCAGGTTGAAGTCGGCGAAGGGCACCATGACGTACTCCGCCTGCCCGCCGATCCAGCCGCCCATGTCGACGTAGCCGTAGGCGGCGCCGGCCCGTGCGGGGTTGACGTTGAGGCAGATGCCCGTCTTGCCCTCGTTGCACATCCGGCACCGCCCGCAGGCGATGTTGAACGGCACCGAGCAGATGTCGCCGGGCTTGACGAAGAGCACGTCGTCGCCCACCTCGACGACCTCGCCGGTGATCTCGTGCCCGAGGGTCTGGCCGACCGGCGCCGTCGTGCGCCCCCGGACCATGTGCTGGTCGCTGCCGCAGATGTTCGTCGTCACGAGCTTGAGGACGACGGCGTGCGGGGCAGCCCGCTTGATCCCCAGGCCGGTGACGACATCGTCGGGAAGCTCGAGCCTCGGGTAGTCGATGTCCTCGACGGCGACCTGTCCCGGACCCTTGTAGACGACCACTCTGTTGTCTGCCATGCCTGTGCTCTCCGTCCGTGCTCCCGGGTTCCGACGGGAGCGATGAGGTGGGTGATGGGTGATGGATGGCCAGCCCGGTGCTCCTCCTCGACGGACCGGGGAGGAGCACCGGGCGGGCGCGGGGACCTACGTCAGGTACTGCGCCAGGTTGGAGGCGACGTCGGGGGCGTCCTCGAGCCAGGCCGTGACGGCCTCCGGGTCGGCCGGGTCGGCCGACGAGAAGCCCTCGCGCGCGATGCCGTGGAGGCGCGTCGCGATGGTCATTGGCCCGACGCCTCCGGCACGAGGCCGAGCGCGCTGCGCCCCCCGCCGAAGTGGTCCTCGAGGCGCTCGATGTACCAGTTGACGAACGACTCGACGTCGTACTCGACCATCGCGTAGGGACCGGGTCGGTAGCCCGGGTCGGCAGCCCCACGCTGCTGCCGCTCGACGAAGCTGCGGTCCTCGGCGTTCGTCGCGGTCCACACCTCAGTGAGCCGGTCCACGTCGTAGTCGACGCCCTCGACGGCATCGGGGTGGACGAGCCAGGTCGTGCGGACGAGGGTCCGGTCCGGTGCCAGCGGCAGGGCGCGGAAGACGATGGCGTGGTCGCTGCAGAAGTGGAACCACGAGTTCGGCTGGAAGTGCATGGACATGTCGCCGAAGGCGGGGTCGGTGACATCGCCGATCAACTTGCGGCACACCAGCTTCCCGTCGATGCCGAACGAGGCACCGTCGCCCGCGAGGGGGAAGTGGCGGATCTTGAAGCCGGTCGCGCGTGCCTCCAGGTCGCTGTGGAACCCCTGCGGTATGCCCGCCGCCGCGCCGGCGGCCGCCAGCCGCGACTCCGCCTGCAGGAACCGGTCGTAGAGGGCCTGCATCCGGGGGGTGACGTCTTCCGGTGTGGTCGTGATGAAGGGGAAGTAGGCGCTCGTCAGCTCCGGGTGACCCGCGTCGCAGTGCAGGCACTCGCGGTTGTTCTCCATGACGAGCTTCCAGTTGCCCTCCTCCACGAGGTCGGTCTGGTGGGCGACCTTCAGCCCGGCCAGCCGGTACGGCGTGAGGTAGGGCTCGACGATCCGGGCGACCTCGTCGAAGTCGGCCGGCGGCTCGTCGGCGAGACAGACGAACAGGAGCCCGGCCACGCTGCGCACGTGGAGCCGGCGCAGCCCGAAGGCCGACTTGTCGAACCCGGGGTGGCAGGACTCGGCGAAGATGAGCGTCCCGTCGGTGCGGTAGGTCCACTGGTGGTAGGGGCAGACGAGGTTGCCGACCGCGCCGCAGGGGTCGTCGAGGATCCGCGAGCCGCGGTGCCGGCACACGTTGTGCAGCGCGTAGACCGACTCGTCGTCGTCCCGGACGAGGATGACCGACGTGGTGCCGATCTCGACCGTCACGTAGTCACCCGGCTCGGGGACCTCCGCCTCCGTCGCGCAGAACAGCCAGTGTCTGCCGAAGATGACCTCCAGGTCGAGGTCGTAGACCTCCCGGCTCGTGTAGAAGGCGGCCTCCATGCTGTACCCCGGCTCGCGACGCGAGACGAGACCCTCGATGTCGAGGGCGGGGGTGAGGGATCCGGACAACGGGTTCATGAGCAGGCTCCCGATGGGTGAAGGACAGACAGACGGCACTCCGCCGCGTCCGATCGAGTTTCACGATACGAAACTCCATCGTATTGCGAGACAAACGCTAGGACAGCGCGGAGAGCGCGTCAAGGAGCGGGAGGCAGCGAGGCGAGACGCGGACGACGACCGTGGCATACCCGGAGGACGGGCTCGCCCGAGCGGTCAGCCGACCTTGGGGTAGCCGTTGCGCTCGGAGACCTGCGCGGCCGCGTGGAGCAGCCGGTCCACGATGTGCGCGAGAGCCTCGGGGACGAGCCGGAAGGACGGTCCGGAGACGCACAGCGCCGCGACGACCCTCCCGTCGTGGCCCCGGATCGGGGCCCCCACCGCGGTGAGCCCGATCTCCTGCTCGTCCCGGGTCGTCGAGTAGCCACGGGAGCGGACCGTGGCGAGCTCGGACGTCAGGGCGTCCGGGTCGGTGACCGTCCGGTCGGTGAGCCGGGCCAGCCCGCCGGCGAGGTATGCCTCGACCTCCGCCGCGGGCAGATGGGCGAGGAACACCTTCCCCGCCGCCGTGACGTGCAGGGGGGACCGCTGGCCGACCCAGTCGACCGTCGTGAGCATCGAGGTGCCGATGACCTGGTCGGTCGTCACGACGTTGCGCCCCTCGCGCACCGCGAGGGTGACCGTCTCGCCCACCTCCTCGGCGAGCACGTTGCATACCGTACGACTCGTCACGCTGAGGTCCTGCCGCTTGCTGGCCCCCTCGGCGAGCAGCACGACGCCGTAGCCGAGCCGGTAGCTCCCCCGGCTCGCGGTCTGCTCGACGAGCCCGCGCGCCTCGAGCGTCGACAGGAGGCGGGAGATCGTCGACTTGTGGACCCCGAGCTCGGTCGACAGCTGGGTCACCCCCGCGGCACCCCGGCGGCCGAGCACCTGCAGAATGGACACGGCGCGGTCGACCGACTGGACCGAGTTGTCCGGTCCCGGACCGCGGGCCTCGCTGGCGAAGGGCATGGCCGACCACCCTACGGGAGCACGGCCGAGCACCCCACTTGACCCACCTTCAGGCCCATGCGAATATTCGTGAACGAAATTATAAAAGGGATTCCGCGTGACCTGTCCTTCCGACCCGGACGCGCCGTGCCCGCCCGGAACCGTCCGCGACCGCATGGAGGCGACGCGCATGACCAGCCAGACCACAGCCCCCGCCCAGACCGTCCGTCGCGTGGAGGGGGGCGCCCCCCTCGTGACGGAGGCGGAGCTGCCTCCGGCCGGCCAGTTCGTCGACGGCGCCTTCCGGCCGAGCACCTCCGACGCCACGATCGAGGTCGTCGACCCGTGCAGCGAGCAGGTCATCGCCCGGGTCCCCGACGGGACGGCCGAGGACGTCGACGTGGCCGTCGCCGCAGCCCTGGCCGCCCAGCCCGCCTGGGGCCGGCTCACCCCGAAGGAACGCTCGCTCGTCCTGCTCCAGATCGCCGACCGAGTCGAGGCCAACAGCGACCTGCTCGTCCGTCTCGAGTCCGCCAACACCGGCAAGCCGATGGCGGTCTCCCAGGACGACATCGCGAGCACCGTCGACACCTTCCGCTTCTTCGCGGGGGCGGTCCGCGCCATCACCTCCCAAGCGGCCGCCGACTACGCTCCCGGCCACCTGTCGGTCATCATCCGCGAGCCGCTCGGCGTCGTCGGCGTCGTCACCCCGTGGAACTACCCGCTGCTCATGGCCGCCTGGAAGATCGCGGCGATCGTCGGGGCCGGCAACGCCCTGGTCCTCAAGCCGTCGGAGCAGACCCCGCTGACGACCCTGAAGCTCGTCGAGCTCGTCGGCGACCTGCTCCCCGCCGGCGTCCTCAACGTCGTGACCGGCGTCGGCCCGGTCGTCGGGGCCCGGCTGTCCGAGCACCCCGACCTCGCCATGGTGGCCCTCACCGGCTCGGTCCGCTCCGGGAAGGCCGTCGCCGCCGGCGCGGCGGACTCCCTCAAGCGGGTGCACCTCGAGCTGGGCGGCAAGGCACCCGTCGTCGTCCTCGAGGACGCCGACCTCGACCTCGTCGCGTCCGGGGTCCGCAACGCCGGCTTCTGGAACGCCGGGCAGGAGTGCGGCGCGGGATGCCGTCTCCTCGTCCACGAGTCCGTCGCCGACGAGCTCGTCGACAAGCTCGTCGCCGAGATCTCCACCTTCGTCGTCGGCGAGCCCGGCGCCGGGGAGGACGTCGAGATCGGCCCCCTCGTGTCCAAGGCGCACTACGACCGGGTCGCCGGGTTCCTGTCCCGCGCGCAGGAGGCCGGCATCCGCGCGGCGCTCGGCGGCGGGACCCTCGACGGCCCGGGCTACTTCGTCGCGCCCACCGTCCTGGTCGACGTGCCCGACGACGCCGAGGTCGCCCGCCAGGAGATCTTCGGCCCTGTCATCACCGTCGAGACCTTCGGCGACGAGGACGAGGCGATCGCCCGCGCCAACTCGGTCCCCTACGGCCTGTCCGCCTCGGTCTGGACCGAGAACGCCCGCCGCAGCCACGACGTCGCCTCGCGGCTCGACGCCGGCACCGTCTGGGTCAACTCCCACCTCGTCCTCACGACCGAGGCCCCCTGGGGCGGGTTCAAGGGGTCGGGCTACGGACGGGACCTGTCGATCTACGCCCTCGACGACTACTCACGCACCAAGCACGTCATGCACAACCACACTCGCTGAGGCCCCTGGAACCGGTTCCACCGCTGATCTCGAGACGCCCGGACCCGCGGGGTCCGGGTGACCGGGCCGGGTCGAGGTATGCGATGCCCGCCTGGTGGTCTCCGCATACCTCGACCGGGTGTGGGCGGACCGGGGTCGAGGTATGCGATGCCCGCGCGGTGGTCTCCGCATACCTCGACCGACGGGGGCGTCGAGTCCGTCAGAGGACGACGAGCCCGGCGTCGGGGTGGTGGCCGACGAGCACCGACGCCGCCTCCCTGAGCCCGTCGACGAGGGCGGGCACGGCCGGGTTGCCCTGGGACTGGCGGAACGCCACGTAGGTCGTGCGCACCGTGTCGTGCTCGGCGAGCCGCATCCGGGTCACGCCCTCCATCGGGTCCCGGCCGAGCGCCGGCACGAGGGCGAGCCCCAGCCCCCGGCGGACGAAGTAGGTGAGAACACGGTAGTCGTTGGAACGCACCCGGATCCGCGGCTCGAACCCCTGCCGGGCGCACATCCGCCGGTGGTTGACCGCTGCCGCGGTGTCCGTCGTGGTGCCCACCCACGAGACGTCGGCCAGCTCGGCCAGGCTCACGGTCAGGTCGGGTCGGCGGGCCCAGGCCGAGTCGTCCGGCACGAGGAGGAAGAGCTCCTCGCGCAGGAGGGGGACGCTCGTCACCCACGCCGGGGCCGACTGCGGCACGAGGGTGTAGCGGTAGAGGATCGCGACGTCGAGCACCCCGCTGGCGAGGAGCGGCAGGAGGGCGCCCGGCTCGTTCTCGTCGAGGGTCACCTCGACGTCGGGGCGCTCCCGGTGCAGGACGTTGATGGCGTGCGGGACGAGGTTGGCGCTCGCCGTCGAGAAGCTCCCGAGGCGGATCCGCCCGGTGTAGCCCTCGGCGAGGCTGCCCACCCAGGCCTCGAGGTCCTCCAGCGCGGCCAGCGACTCCCCCGCCTTCTCGGCGAGCAGGAGGGCCACCGTCGTGGGCCTGACGCTGTGCGCCTCGCGCTCGAACAGCGGCATGCGCACGGCGCGCTCGAGAGCCGAGATCTGCTGGGAGACGGCTGACCCGGTGTATCCGAGGGAGCGGGCGGCGTCGGCGAACGAGCCGCAGGTGACGACGGTCGTGAGGGTTCGCAGGTGCAGGGGGTTGAGCACCACACCTCCTTCAGCATGTGGTCGAGCGATTCTAACGACGGGTCCGGGAGGCCCGGGGGCGTAACGGGACAGGTGTGCCCCAGCCGACATCCACCCCAGGGCAACGGTCTCTTACCGCAGTCCGACGACTGCGCGTGCTTCGGATCTGTGCAGGCCGCAACGGATCGGGCACGCTCTACCACCAGACTCACCGGTCCGTGGACGTCCCGAGGAGGTGGACGATGAGCGATTGGCTGGTCGACCAGCCGCTGCAGGTCGGAGGCCGCACCCTGCGCAGCCGGGTGTATCTGCCGGCGCACCAGCCCGGCCTCGCGGAGGGCGGCCGCGTGGGAGAGCGCTACGTCGCATACCACCGGCAGCGGGCCCGCGCCGGGCTCGCCATGCAGGTCACCGGGGCCAACCCGATCCTGCCCTCGGCCGAGTGGAACGACATCTGCCTGTGGAACATCGACGAGTCCTGCGTGCCCGGCTACCGGCGCCTCGCGGAGGCGGTCCACGCCGAGGGCGGCACGATGCTCGTCCAGCTCGCCCACCCGGGCCCGACCGAGCAGGAGGGCCCCGACGTCATCGGCGCCTCTCTCGACTTCTCCGAGGTCTGCCGGCAGACGGTCGTCCCGGCCACCGTGGGCCAGATCGAGCAGATCGTCGAGCTGTATGCCGCGGCCGCCGACCGCTGCCGCCGCGGGGATCTCGACGGGGTCGAGATCTCGATGGCCCACGGGCTGCTGCTCGCCTCCTTCCTCTCACCGCTCACCAACCACCGGGAGGACGACTACGGCGGGTCCGTGGAGAACCGCCTGCGGCTCCCGCTCGAGGTCCTGTCCGCCGTCCGAGCGGCGCTCGGCCCGGACCGCCTGCTCGGGGTGCGGCTCGGCATCGACGACCTCGTGCCGGGCGGCGTCACGCCGGAGTCGGCCGTCGAGCTCGCCCGGGCGCTGGAGCCGCACTGCGACTACCTCAGCGTCATGGTCGGCAACAACAACCGGCTCGAGGCCCGCGTCCGGCACTGGCCGCCGACACCGGCGCGGCACGGGCTGTTCCGCCAGGCGGCGCGGCTCATCACCGAGGCCGTCGACATCCCTGTCGCCGCCGTGGGCCGGATCCTCACGATCGCCGAGGCCAACGACGTCCTGGCGGCCGGCGACGCCGATCTCGTCGGCATGGTCCGCGCGCACATCGCCGACCCCGAGCTGCTGCCCAAGAGCCGGCACGGCCTCGAGGCCGACGTCCGCCCGTGCATCGGGGCCAACGTCTGCGTCAACTCCCTCCTGAGCGGGACGCCGCTCACCTGCATGGTGAACCCCGACGCCGGGTCGTCCGGCCCCCGGTATGCCGCCGACGCCGGGGCGGGTCGCCATGCGGTCGTCGTCGGGGCGGGTCCCGCGGGGCTGGAGAGCGCCCGCCAGCTCGCGAGCGCCGGGTTCACCGTCGACCTGTTCGAGGCGGCGAGCGAGGTCGGGGGCCAGCTGCGGGCCTGGACCTGCGCCCCGAGCCGGCGCGAGCTGCGGGAGTGGCTCGCCTGGGCCGAGCGCCAGCTCGACGAGCTGCCGGTGTGCGTCCACCTCGGCCGGGCCGTCACGGCGCGCGACGTCATGGCCCAGTCGCCGGACCACGTCCTCCTGGCCACGGGGTCGCTCCCCCTCCCCCTCCGGCCGGTGCCCGCCGACGGGTCGGTCCGCGAGGTGGCGGTCCTCACGGCCCTGACGAGCCGGCAGTCCGGCCGGGTCGTCGTCGCCGACCGGATCGGCGGCCCCGACGCGATGCTCGTCGCCGAGAAGCTCGCCGCGGACGGCTGCGACGTCACGCTCGTGACGGGCCGCCTGCACGCCGGGGAGGGCGAGGGCATCACGACGCTGTACCCGCTGCTGCGCACCCTCAACGAGGCCGGGGTCCGGACCGTCGAGCGCCGGGAGGTCGTCGCCGTCGTCGGGGGCGGGGTGGCCGTCGACGGCGTCTTCGGCGAGCCGTCCCTCACCCTGCCGGCCGACCTGCTCGTCCCGGTCCTCGGCGGCGCGCCGGTCACCGGCCTCCACGCCGAGCTCGCGGGTCTGCATCCCGACGTCCGCCTCGTCGGGGACGCCCTGCGTCCGCGACGCGTCACGGACGCCACCGCCGACGCGAAGGCCGCCGTCGACGACCTCGCCGTCGCCCGACCCACCCCCACCGAGAGAGGCGCACCATGACCCCGTCGCCGACCACGTCACCCGACCCGAGCCAGGACCGGCGCATCGCCATCGACCTCCAGGACGTCGAGAAGAGGTTCGGCGACAACGTCGTCCTCAAGAACGTCTCGATGCAGGTCGGCGAGGGCGAGGTGTGCGCGATGATCGGCCCGTCCGGGGCCGGCAAGTCGACGCTGCTGCGCTGCATCAACCTCCTCGAGACGCCGACCTCGGGGACCATCACGGTCGAGGGCGTGACGATCCGGGCCGACCATCAGATCCGGCCCCGGGAGCTGGCGGCGCTGCGGTCCCGGGTCGGCATGGTCTTCCAGTCCTTCAACCTCTTCCCCCACCTCACCGTCCGGCGCAACGTCGCGCTCGCCCAGGAGCGTGTCCTCGGGCGGTCGAAGTCCGAGGCCGAGCAGCGGGCCCAGGCCCTGCTCGAGGTCGTCGGCCTCGGCGACAAGGGGGACCAGTACCCCTCCCGCTGCTCCGGCGGCCAGCAGCAGCGGGTGGCCATCGCCCGGGCCCTGGCGCTCGACCCCAAGGTCATGCTCTTCGACGAGCCGACCTCGGCCCTCGACCCCGAGCTGGGGCTGGAGGTGCTCAGCGTCATGCGGGACCTGGCCTCCAAGGGCATGACGATGGTCGTCGTCACCCACGAGATGACCTTCGCCCGCGACGTCGGCGACCACCTCGTCGTCATGGCCGACAGCGGGATCATCGAGGAGGGCGACCCGCGGGAGATCTTCCGAGATCCCCAGGAGGCACGCACCCGCCAGTTCCTGCGAGCGGTCCTGGAGCGGGAATGACGAACCCACCCGACCCGACCTTCTTCAACCCGGCGCTCTGGTCCTACATCGCGCGGGGCCTGCCGATCACCCTCCAGCTGACGGTCCTCGGCTTCCTCATCGGCGCGGTCCTCGGCCTGCCCGTCATGCTGGGCCGCCGCTCCGCCGTCGCACCGGTCCGGTGGCTCGCCCGCTCCTACATCGAGCTGTTCCGCGGGGTCCCCCTCATCGTCTGGCTCTTCCTCATCTACCAGGGCTCGACGCAGTTCGACCCCGGGCTGCAGAGCACGTTCACCTCGATGAACTCGGCGATCCTCGGGTTCGGCCTCGTCTCGGCGGCCTACATGGCCGAGATCTACCGCGGGTGCCTCGGCGCGGTCCACCGGGGCCAGTACGAGGCGGCCTTCGCCCTGGGGATGAGCCCCCGGTCGGCCAACCGCGCCGTCATCTGGCCGCAGATGTTCCGGATCGCCATCCCGGCGTCCGCGTCGTATGCCATCGGCCTGCTCAAGGACACCTCGATCGCCATGACGATCGGGTGCACCGAGATCCTCTGGTACGCGAAGAACGCCACGGGCAACATCACGACGATCCAGCCCTATCTCGTGGCCGGTCTCATCTTCATCGTCCTCACCCTCGTCGCGGCCTTCGGCTCGCGACGGCTGGACTCGACACTGCGGAAGCGGGTGGCCCGGTGATCGGGATCTGGAACGACTTCGCGGACAACTGGCAGCTCATCCTCAAGGGCCTGCTCGTCAGCATCGAGATGGCCGTCCTCGCCCTGCTCTTCGGGCTCATCCTCGGTCTCGTCCTCGCGGTGAGCACGATGTCCCGGCGCGCGCTCGTGCGCGCGGTCGCCATCGTCCTCGTCGAGGCCGGCCGCGGCGCGCCCGCCCTCGTCGTGCTGCAGATCATCTACTTCGGGCTGCCGAAGGCCGGCATGACCTTCAGCGGCTTCGTGACGGCCATCATCGCCCTGTCGCTCACGACCGGCGCCTACACCGCCGAGATCATGCGCGGCGGCCTCCAGGCGGTGCCGCAGGGCGAGGTGGAGGCGGGCGAGGCGCTGGGGATGAGCCGAGGCTGGATCCTGCGCGACGTCATCATCCCCCAGGGGCTGCGCATCGCGATCCCCCCGCTCATGGGCTTCGCCATCATCATCTTCCAGGCCACCTCGCTCACCCTCTACCTCGGCGGGGAGCGGGAGCTCATGCGCGCGACGAACACGCTGGCCAGCCAGACCTTCAACTACTTCAACTTCTTCTTCATCGCGGCCGTCCTCTACGCGCTCATCACGATCCCCGCCAGCTGGCTCACCGAGCGCGTGGAAGCGCGCATGGGCCGCCACCTGGCCTGACACCGACCTCCACCACAACGAAAGGGCTCCACCCATGCGTCACTCGATCACCGTCACCCTCGCCGCCCTCGTGGCGCTTCCCGCGCTCGCGGCCTGCGGGGGCAACGCCTCCTCCGGCAGCACGAGCGCGGCGAAGGGCTGCACCCCGGCCCACCAGTTCACGACCGTCCAGAAGGGCACCCTCAAGGTGGCCTCCTTCGACCTGCCGCCGTTCACCCGGTTCGAGGGAACGACGCTCACCGGGGTCGACGCCGACATCATCAACGAGATCGCCAAGCGGGAGTGCCTCACCGTCCAGGCCCAGCCGCTCGACGCGGCCAACGTCATCCCCGCCGCCCAGAACGGCCGTGCCGACCTGGCCGCGGGCGACTGGTACCGCACCGAGGCCCGGGCCAAGGTCGTCGCCCTCAGCGACCCGATCTACCTCGACCAGATGGGCATCATCAGCAAGGACGGGGCCAACACCATCCCGGCGCTCAAGGGCCAGAAGGTCGGGACGGTGGAGGGCTACCTCTGGGTCACCGACGTCCAGAAGTACCTCGGCTCCGGCGTGACGACCTACCCGACGTCGACGGCGATGTGGCAGGACCTGCAGAACGGCCGGATCCAGGTGGGTCTCGACTCCTACGCCGCCTCGACCTACACGAACACGAAGAACAACGCCGGGATGAAGGTCGAGGTCGCCAAGCCGTTCGACGGCGTCGCGGCCTCACTCCAGCCGGCCCAGTCCGCCTTCCCGATGTCCAAGAGCAACACGGCGCTCCTCGCGGCCGTCAACGACGACATCGAGGCGATGAAGAAGGACGGCTCGATCGCCAAGATCCTCACCGCGAACGGCCTCGAGGCCTCCGCCGCGGACACCGGGGAGCCGCGCCTGGTCAAGTGAGGTCCGTCCGTGCCCGCCGCCGCAGCACGGCGGCGGGCACGGACCGGCGGGCAGAGCCGGGGCCGAGGCCCCGGCCGCTCAGCACTCCACGACGTTGAGGGGGACCTCGATGACGTTGAGCGCGAGCCCGCCCCGGGCGGTCTCCTTGTACTTGACGCTCATGTCCGCGCCGGTCTGGCGCATCGTCTTGATGGCCTTGTCGAGGGAGACGTGGTGCCGGCCGTCGCCGTGCAGCGCCATCCGCGCGGCGGTGATCGCCTTGATCGAGCCGACGGCGTTGCGCTCGATGCACGGGATCTGGACGAGGCCGCCCACGGGGTCGCAGGTGAGCCCGAGGTTGTGCTCGATGCCGATCTCGGCGGCGTTCTCCACCTGCTCGGGGGTGGCTCCGAGGACCTCGGCCAGCCCGGCCGCGGCCATCGAGCACGCCGAGCCCACCTCGCCCTGGCAGCCGACCTCGGCGCCGGAGATCGAGGCGTTCTCCTTGAAGAGCAGCCCGACCGCCGCGGCGGTCAGGAGGAACCGGACGACCCCGTCCTCGGAGTAGCCGCCGACGAACTGGCGGTAGTAGTGGAGGACGGCGGGGACGATCCCCGCGGCGCCGTTCGTCGGGGCGGTGACGACGCGGCCGCCGGCGGCGTTCTCCTCGTTGACGGCCAGGGCATACAGCGTGACCCACTCCATGGCCCGCAGGGCGTCCTGCTCGTCGGCGCCCGACTCGAGCCGGGTCCGCAGCTCCGCCGCCCGGCGCCGGACCTGCAGGCCCCCGGGAAGCACCCCGGGGGTGTGGGTGCCGCGCTCGACGCACTCCTGCATGACCTGCCAGATGTGCAGGAGCCCGGAGCGGATCTCCGCCTCGGTGCGCCACACCTGCTCGTTGGCGAGCATGAGGTCGCTGATCCGCAGGCCCGTCTCGGCGGCGAGCCGGAGCAGCTCCTCGCCGGTCGTGAAGGGGTAGGGGACGGGCGTGGGGTCGGCGACGAGGACCTGCGCGCCCGTCTCGTCCTCGTCGAGGACGAACCCGCCACCGACGGAGTAGTACTCACGACGGTCCAGCTGCCGACCCTGCGCGTCGAACGCCTCGAAGACCATGCCGTTGGTGTGGAAGGGAAGCCGCTTGCGCCGGTGGAGGACGACGTCGTCGTCGACGGAGAAGGCGATCGGGTGGCGGCCCGCGAGCCGCAGCGTCCCCTCGGCGCAGACCGCCTGCACCTGCGGGTCGGCCTCGACGGGGTCGACGAGCTGGGGCTGCTCGCCCTGGAGTCCGAGGACGACGGCCTTGACGCTCCCGTGGCCGTGACCCGTCGCGCCGAGCGAGCCGAACAGCTCGCAGCGGACCCGGGCGGTGCGGGTGAGCAGGGCGTCGTCGGCGAGGCGGGAGGAGAAGAGGTATGCCGCGCGCATGGGCCCGACCGTGTGGGAGCTGGAGGGGCCGATGCCCACCTTGAACAGGTCGAAGACACTGACCGTCACGTGGGAGCACCCAACCTTGCCTCGATCGCGCCCGGGCCGTCTGCGAGCACCGGAACGAGAGCCAAAATATCAGGTCCCCACGCCGGCCCCGAGCCTCGTCCGGCCCGTCCCGACTACGCACGAATGCGTAGCCCCGAACCGGCCCGACGAGGCGGATACTCGGAGGGGAGAGCTCGCGGACGAGCCCTCGCGCAGAGGAGGATTGCCATGTCCCAGACGACCAGTGCCGCACCCCTTCGGCTCGGCAAGCAGCCCGCCCGCCCGGGTGCGGTGTCGATGAAGTTCCTGACCTACGTGGACCGGGCGGCCCTGCCGGCCCCACCGGTCCAGTTCGGCCACGACCACGGCGTGGGCCACTGGAAGATGCTCGGCAACGACACGGTGGGCGACTGCGTCATCGCCGGCGGTCTCCACGAGACGATGCTGTGGACCCACAACGGCTCGACCACCGCCCCCACCGACAAGGCCGCCGCGATCGCCAACTACTCGGCCATCACCGGCTACAACCCCGACGACCCCAGCACCGACAAGGGCACCGACGTCGCCGACGCGGCCAGCTACCGACGCCACACGGGTCTCGTCGACGCCGACGGCACCCACCACCTCGTCGTCGCCTACCTCGCCCTCACCCCGGGCGACGTCCAGGAGCACCTGCAGGCGCTCTACCTGTTCGGCGCAGTCGGGATCGGCCTGGAGTTCCCCTCCTCCGCCATGGACCAGTTCCGCGACCACCAGCCCTGGGACGTCGTGCCCGGAGCGACGATCGAGGGCGGCCACTACGTCTCCGCCGTCGCCCGTCGCGACGGCCAGCTCGTCGTCGTCACCTGGGGCCGCGAGCAGCCGATGACCGACGCCTTCCTCGAGAAGTACAACGACGAGAGCTACGTCTACATCTCGGCCGAGTACCTCAAGGCCGGCGCCTCCCCCGAGGGGTTCGACCTGGCCCAGCTGCGGGCCGACCTGTCCCAGCTGCGCGGCGTCTGAGGCCGGTCCCCGGGACGTATGCCATGACACCGCCGACACCCGCGGCGCTCGCGCTGACCCGCGACGGGGCCGATCTCGACCTAACCCGCCACATCATCGACTTCGATCCGCGCCAGCCGCGGCGCTACCTGTTCGCCGCCGATCCCGACAGCACCGAGGCGCAGGACCTCGCCACCCGGCTCCGGCCCGACCCCATCCCCTGGCCCGCCGCGCTCCGGCCGACCCCGCAGACCATCGACCCGCCACCGGCGGACACCGACCCGCTGCCCGCCGCGGACGTCCTCGTCGTCACCTACACCGTCGCCGAGGCATACGCCCTGGCCGACGTCCTGACCCCCGGGGTCGACACGACGGCGTGGACGCCCTACCGGAACAACTGGGACACGCTGCGGCACCTCATCGTCGGCGACCGCGCACCCGCGCGCGAGCTCAACCGGGCCGGGCTGTGGCATACGACCCGGATCGGCGACACCTCGGTCGTCGTCGTCAAGTCCGACCTGCACCCCGCGACCGACGGGCGCAACCTGCCCATCCGCACCCTCTGGGCGCAGATGATCGGCCAGGTCTCTCCGCGCCTCGTCATCACGACCGGAACCGCCGGCGGCGTCCGCGCCGACACCACCCTCGGCGACGTCGTCGTCGCGCGGACCGTGCGCTGGGACTGCACGAAGACCTTCGCCCACGCGCCGTTCGCCCACGACTCCTACACGAGCCCGCTGCGGCTGCATCCCGGGGAGTTCACGACGGCGGCCAGCCGCCTCCTGCCCGTCAACGCGGTCCACCTGCCCTCCGGGGACCACACCCCCCGGATCTGGGTCGACGCGCACGACCACCCCGCCCAGGCGGTGAGCACCGACTTCTTCGCCTTCGACGACGCCGAGGACCACTACGGCCTGCGCACCTACGACCCGCGGGCCCGGGCCGTCGAGATGGACGACGCAGCCCTCGGCCTCGCGTGCACCGACCTGGCCGACCCGCCCCCGTGGGTCAGCGTCCGCAACGCCTCCGATCCCCAGATGACCGGGGGCGACCTCGCCGAGGAGAAGACCCAGGCCGCCGCCATCTACGAGAAGTACGGCTACTGGACCACCATCGCCAGCGCCATCACCTGCTGGTCCCTCATCGCCCACGGCGTCCCGGCGGGGTGAGCCCGGCGAGCGCCGGGGTGAGCCCGGCGGGCGCCGGGGTGAGTATGCCAGGCAGCGGGTGAGCCAGGCCGGCCGCCGCGGTGAGCCCGGCCGGGCCGCCGCTGCCCGGCATACGGAGCCGGCGACGGTGCCGTCCACGGGCGGGCTAGGGTTCCCTGGCCCCCACCCGGAAGGACACCCTCGCTCCATGAACGCCAGCGGACCCGCCGCGCCAGCCCTGGAGATCGAGCCGCTGCGCGGGACGCCCGACGTCACGGTGCGGGTCCCCGGGTCCAAGAGCATCACGAACCGGGCGCTGCTCTGCGCCGCCCTCGCGCCGGGGACGAGCGTGCTCACCGGGGCCCTCGTCGCCGACGACACCCTCGCCATGACCGAGTCGGTCCGCGCGCTCGGCGCGACGGTGACCGGAGGGACCGGGGCGCAGCCGGACGACGAGGCCGGCCCGGCCGACGTGACCGGCCCGGCCGATGCAGCCGCCCTGCGGGTCACCGGCGCCGACCTGCGCAGCACCCACGAGGCCACGGTCGACGCCCGGCAGTCCGGGACGACCTCGCGGTTCGTCCTCCCCGTGG
>JBDIAL010000038.1:0-22434 GCA_039812405.1 Nostocoides sp. | reverse complement strand
CGGGCGCCGTCCTCGCCCGGCTGCACGTCCCGGCCCCGCCGAGCCTGCGACGGCTGTCGGACGTGGCGGGCCGGCAGGTCGAGGAGCTGCGCGCCCGGCCCGGCCTGCTGCCCCGGCGCCTGGTCACCCGCGCGGCGTCGATCCTCGCCGACCTGTCGACGGATCCCGGCTGCGACGCGACCCTGCTGCATACCGACCTCCACTACGGCCACGTCCTGGCCGGGGGGCACGAGCCGTGGCTCGCCATCAGCCCCGAGCCGATGGGCGGGCATCCCGGATACGAGCTGCTGCCGCTGCTGTGCAACCGGGTCGCCGAGCTCGGGAGCGGCCCGTCGTTCCGCTGGTCGGTGCGGCGCCGGGTCGAGGTGACCTGCGACGCGGCCGGCATCGACGAGCGGGTCGCCCGGCTGTGGACGGTGTTCGCCTCGACGGTCCGGGCCGGCCGGGCCGCCCGGGGCGGCGACGCCGACCTGACGAGCCTGCACATCTCCCTCGTCAAGGCCCTCGAGGACTGACAGCCCAGCCCGGCCCGGCGCGGATGGGCGGGCCGCTCACGCCCCGGGAGTTCTGGGAGCCAGATCCGCTACGGCGAGTCGGAGCGGATCTGGTCGGGCCGGGTCAACCGCGTCCTCGCCCGACGAGTCCGGCGGCGGTGGTGCCGGGATGCGTCGCTCCCGGACACCTGGCCGCGCCGGGGGGCCGCCAAGTGTCCGGGAGCGACGCATCAGCTCCGGGAGACAAGGACCTCGGCGCCCTGTGGCGACTCATAGCAGTGGCCGAACCGAGCGACGCTGCGTGTGATCACAGCGTTCCTCGACCACGCCGTGGTCGGAGCCGACTCCGTCAGAGCGTCGAGTGGGGCGGCGGCCGTGCTTCGCGACCCGGTGAGCGTCGAGCGCGTCAGGCTGGCCTTCGGGCGCCTACGCGTTCGGCACCGATGCCCGCTGCAACGATCAGTGCGATGCCGCCGAACGCGGCAGGTCCGGGAACTTGACCAAGTGCCAGAAGGCCAACCAGCGCGGCGACTGCGGGCTCGAGGGCCACGAGAGTGCCGAACGCAGCCGCGGTGAGGCGCCGTAGCGCGAGCAGTTCGAGGGAGAACGGGAGCACGGGCAGGAGCAGGGCAATCCCGAGGCCCGTGGCCAGAAGCTCGGGCGTCAGGCGCGACAGGGCGTCCCGACCGGCGACAACCGTGGCGACCAGCGCGGCGACGGGCATGGACACCGCGAGTGCGGCGAGCCCTGACACCTTGTCGCCCGCGCGTTGGGTCAGCACGATGTAGGCCGCCCAGCAGGCGGCCGCCCCGAGCGCGAGCGCGACACCGGCGAGGTCCACAGCGCTGTGCCACGGCTCGGTGAGCACGACGACGCCGATGGCCGCGGGGACTGCCCAAAGCCGCTCGGAGCGTCGCCCACGCAGCATCGAGATGCTGAGTGGGCCCAGAAACTCCAGCGCGCTCGCGGTGCCGAGCGGAAGCCGGGTGACCGCCGACATGTACAGCAGGGTGATCCCGGCCGTGACTATCCCCAGGGCCACACACGTGCGCAATGCCTCGGCGGTGTACCTGGACCAGCGGGGCCTGAGGAGCAGCGGGAACAAGACCCCGGCCCAGGCGAGCCGAAGCCACGCGGTGCCCTCGGTGCCGAGCTGATCGACCACGTCCAAGGCAACGACGAGACCGAGCTGAACGCAGACCATCGAGGCGAGGGCCAAGCCGACCCCACTGCGCGCGCTGAGTCGAGGAGGATGGCCGTCCGCGACTGCGCGCGCGGGCTCGGGAGCAGTCACCGGCCCATGCTCAGTGCCAGACACCGTTCGTGTCCACGTGACAGAGATGGACATATTGTTCAAGTTCGCTTAATAATGCTCTCTCGTGGATGTCAGACGCCTCCAGGTGCTGCTGGAGCTGAGCCGACTCGGGTCCATGCGTGAAGTCGCCGCCTCGATGCATTCGACGACGTCGTCGGTCTCCCAGCAGATAGCCGCGCTGTCGCGTGAGGTGGGGACCCCGCTCATCGAACGCCACGGTCGCCGGGTCCGGCTCACCCCGGCCGGACGACGGTTGGCCGATCACGCGGTGACCATCCTTGCCGCCATCGACGCGGCCCGACTGGATCTCGACCCTGACAGCGAGCCAGTCGGCACGATTCGGATCGGTGGGTTCGCCACCGCCATCCGGCGCTCGTTGATGCCGGTCATCCACGAGCTGTGCCACACCCATCCTCGGTTGTGGCTGTTGCTGCGCGAGTACGAGCCGCGGGCGGCACTCGGCCTCCTCGAGAATGACGATCTTGATCTCGTGCTCGCCTACGACTACAACCTGGCCCCGGCTGTGCTGCCGAACACGGTGGAGGCCACGAAGCTGTGGACGACGGCCTGGGGGCTGGCTGTTCCCGCAGAGCACTCGGCCACGGACGGGCCGTCGCCGGCACTGGTGCGGACGCTCGCCGACCATTCCTGGATCGTGAACTCGCGCGACACCGCCGCCGAGGAGGTGGTGCGCACACTTGCCCGCCTCGCGGGCTTCACTCCGCGGATCACTCACGCTATCGACAACCACGACCTCATCGAGGACCTGATCCTCGCCGGGCAAGGAGTCGCGTTGCTGCCCGCCGGCCGACCGCCGAGACCGGGGGTGCGAATCCTTCCGCTCAGGGAGCCGAACGTTCTGATGACGTCCTATGCCGTGGTCCGAGTCGGCCGCTCGAATTGGCCACCGCTCCGGCTGGTGCTCGAGCGAGTCGTCCACCACACCCAACGAAGTGTCGACGACCCCAAACAGCCAGCCGAGCAAGGGACGCGAGCGTGAGACCCCCGCCTGATCCCCGGACCGGGTTCCTCAGCTGAGTCTCGTACGGCGTCCTGGTCATCGCGATGAGCAGGACGCGCCAATCTCATCTATGCGTCTGTAGCGCGAACAGCCGGGCGACGCCCTCCCGGCCCGGCTCGCCGAGCTCCTCGTGGAACCACGTCGTCGCCCGGCCACGATCGAGCAGGGTTCGCACCGTCCAGATCGATGCTGGTCGCCGGTTGACGGCTCTTCCTACTTGAGGGTGGCTGAGCCCCACCTCAAGGAGGAAGAAGCCGCCTATCGTCTCGCTTGTGCACCACGATCCGCGCCGCCCGTTGCTCTTTCTGGACGTGGACGGAACGTTGATCCCAACCGCCGGCGTTCAGCTGCCCTCGACCCTCGAGGACTGGAACACGGCCTGGCAGTCTGCGTCGAATCCGCAATCTCAGAACGATGATCATCGAACACGGTCCGCGGCTGCTTCAACTGCCTTGTGACATCGTCTGGGCGACCGCCTGGATGCACGACGCGAACAGGGTTGTCGGCCCGATCCTTGGATTCTCCGAGCTTCCTGTCGCTGACCTTGGCGAACTTCCCGGAATCGACGGTCCTACCTGGCTTGAGGGCGACGAGCCAGCCGAGTTGAACTGGAAGACGCGAGCTCTGGTCCGTCATGCCGCAGGCCGCCCGTTCGCCTGGGTGGATGACGAGCTGACCGAGGTCGACCACGCGTGGGTGTCAGCGAACCATCGGGGCAAAGCCCTGCTCCACCGCGCCGACCCGACCTCTGGGCTAACGGCCGACGACATATCTGTCCTAGCGGACTGGCTCGGGTCGCTATGAGCAGGACATTGGCGCCGGTCTCCACTGGCCGCAGGCCGAGCTCCGAAGCGAGTGTCACGGAGTCCTCCGTGCAGATGAGTCCCGAGCGGGCTTCGGCATACGGCGAGTACGGCTGGGTGGCCAACGAGCCACTCACCGCGTAACGCGGCAGCGTCTGGAGTGACAGGCCATGGCCAACCGACTGGCAGCAGCGACCAGCCCCTACCTGCTCCAACACGCCGAGAACCCCGTGGACTGGTGGGAGTGGAGCCCCGAAGCCTTCACCGAAGCCCAACGCCGCAACACACCGATCTTCCTGAGCGTCGGCTACGCCGCCTGCCACTGGTGCCACGAAAGCGCCGCATAGACGGTCGTCGACGGTTTTCGACGTTTATGCAGTTCAGAGTGGGTGCGGCGGTGCAACTCGGTTCACACCGTATCGCCGTTCGACACCGTTTCCGGGGCTTCGTGTATCACTCTCGTGTATCACTTTGGCCTGCCGCTCGGCGGCCAGTGGAGTTGAGTCCGACAGAGTGGTGTACGAGCAGCCGGTGACCGTGTCGCTGCCGATGTAGGTGGCGGTCACCGGGTGATTCTTCGAGTGATCTCTCACAACCAGCCTCGAAGAAGGAGACACCACGGTGACCGCCGTCCCCAGTATCGACCCTGCCCGGTTCCTCCAGGAGGAGCTGGCCCAGGCTAGCCCGGACCTGATGCGTGAGCTGCTCACGACGTTCGTCAACGCGATCCTCTCGGCGCAGGCTGACGCGGTGTGTGGCGCCGAGTACGGCGCCCGCGACCCGGAGCGGGTGAACCGCCGCAACGGGTACCGGCACCGGGACCTGGACACTCGGGTCGGCACCCTCGATGTCGCGATCCCCAAACTGCGCGAGGGCAGTCTGTTCCCGCAGTGGCTGCTGGAGCGACGGCGCCGCGCGGAGGCAGCGCTGACCACGGTCGTGGCGACCTGCTACCTGCTGGGGGTCTCCACGCGCCGGATGGACAAGCTGGTCCGCACGCTGGGGATCACCGGCCTGTCCAAGTCTCAGGTCAGCGAGATGGCCCGCGACCTCGATGAGCAGGTGACCGCCTTCCGCACCCGGCCGCTGGACCAAGGGCCCTACATGTTCGTTGCCGCGGACGCGCTGGTGATGAAGGTCCGCGAAAACGGGCGGGTGGTCAAGATCGCGGTCATGGTGGCGACCGGCGTCAACGCCGACGGCTTCCGCGAGATCCTCGGCCTCCAGTGCGCCACCGCCGAGTCCCACGCCGGCTGGCTGGCCTTCTTCCGGGACCTGGTCGCCCGCGGCCTCACCAAGGAAGGGCCGGTCGGGCTGGTGACCTCCGACGCGCATGCCGGCCTGGTCGAGGCGATCGGGGCGACCCTGCCCGGTACCGGGTGGCAGCGGTGCCGCACCCACTTCGCCGCGAATCTCATGACGGTGACACCCAAGAGCTCGTGGCCGTGGGTCAAGGCACTGCTGCACTCGGTGTACGACCAACCCGACGCTGCCGCCGTCACGGCGCAGTTCGACCGGATCGTCGAGGCACTCACCGAGAAACTCCCCGACGTCGCGGCCTACCTCCAGGACGCCCGCGACGACATCCTCGCGTTCACCGTCTTCTCCAAGGCATGTTGGCGCCAGATCTGGTCGAACAACCCCAACGAACGGCTGAACCGGGAGATCCGCCGCCGCACCGACGTCGTCGGCATCTTCCCCAACCGCGACGCCCTGATCCGGCTCGTCGGCGCCGTCCTGGCCGAACAACACGACGACTGGACCGAACAACGCCGCTACCTCGGCCTCGAAGTACTCAAAGAGTGCCACCGCGCCCTTGAGAAGACCACCACCCCCCTCAACCAGGAGGACCCACTGGCCATCACCAGCACGCTCAGCACCTAACCCCACAACGAGGAATCACCCGTACACCACGCCAGCGGACTTGACCCTCGGCGCCGATCCGCGGCTTGTGGTGATGCGCCAGCCAGGGCGCGATGGACACCGGCTGCCGGCTGGCGTGCTGGATGTAGACCTCGAGGTGGTCCTGGAGGTTCGCGCCGACCCCGGGAAGCTCGAGCCGCGGGGTGACGCCCGCCTTCGACAGGTGCCCCGGGTCACCGATCCCCGCGAGCTGGAGCAGTTGCGGGCTGTTGAAGGCGCCGCCGCACAGGATGACCTCCCCCGCGGTCACCGAGTGGCTCCGCCCCACCCGCCGGTAGTCCACGCCGACGCATCGGGAGCCCTCCATCCGCAGTCCGGTGACCTGGGCGAGGGTCTCGACCGTCAGGTTCTTCCGGTCCATCACCGGGTGGAGGTAGGCACGAGCCGCCGAGAGCCGCCGCCCGCGATGAATGTTCCGGTCGAACTTGGCGAAGCCCTCCTGGCGGTAGCCGTTGACGTCGTCGGTCAAGGGGAAGCCGGCCTCCTGTACCGCTTCGAAGAACGCCCCGAAGAGCGGGCTGGTCGCCGGCCCGCGCTCGAGGACCAGTGGGCCCGACCCGCCCCGCCACGCGTCGGCCCCGGCGAGACAGGTCTCCATCCGCTTGAAGTACGGCAGGCAGTGGGCGAAGTCCCAGGAGTCCATGCCGGGCTCGGCCGCCCACCGCTCGTAGTCCATCGGGTTGCCCCGCTGGAAGATCATCCCGTTGATCGAGCTGCAGCCGCCGAGCACCTTGCCCCGTGCGTGATAGACCCGACGACCGTCCATGTGCGGCTCGGGCTCCGTGGTGTACTTCCAGTCGTACAGCCGGTTGCCGATCGGGTACGGCAGCGCCGCGGGCATGTGGATGAACGGGTCGAGGATGCTGTCGGACCGTCCCGCCTCGAGGACGAGGACGGACGTCGACGGGTCGCTCGACAGTCTGTTGGCCAGCACAGAGCCTGCTGACCCACCGCCCACGATGACGACATCGAACGACTTGTGCATTGTTGCTCCCTCCTGGACGCCTACGGAGCGGCAACCGCCGGCCACCCCGATCAACAGCGACAGACGAGGCCCGGATGTCACGGCAGGGGTCGTCAGGGCGTGACTGACCCACACGTGGCGTCACACGCCCACCTACAAGAGGACGACCCTGCCGAGAAATCGAACAGGTGCTCGACAACAACTACGGTCCGACGTCATTGTCCCTGGCTGATGTGCGCCGACAATGCCAGAGGTCCGGCGGAATGTAAACCCCTAAACCTGCGTGTTATCCCAAACCCTGGGACGACCCGCGGGGACCCGAGGCACGGGTCACCGCGGCATCACACCGGCGCCGACACCTCCGACGAGGCCCTCACCAGCGGATATCCGCCTCGGTCAGGACACGGTGACGACGGGTCGGGCGTCGGCCGCGTCGTCGACGGGCTCGCCCATCTCCTCGGCGATCCGCATCGCCTCCTCGATGAGGGTCTCGACGATCTGCGACTCGGGCACCGTCTTGACGACCTCGCCCTTGACGAAGATCTGCCCCTTGCCGTTGCCCGAGGCGACGCCGAGGTCGGCCTCCCGGGCCTCCCCCGGCCCGTTGACGACGCAGCCCATGACGGCGACCCGCAGCGGCACCTCGAGGCCCTCCAGGCCGGCGGTCACCTGGTCGGCCAGGGTGTAGACGTCGACCTGGGCCCGCCCGCACGAGGGGCAGGAGACGATCTCCAGCTTGCGGGGCTTGAGGTTCAGCGACTGGAGGATCTGGTTGCCGACCTTGACCTCCTCGACGGGCGGGGCCGACAAGGACACCCGGATCGTGTCGCCGATGCCCTTGGACAGGAGCGCCCCGAACGCGGTCGCCGACTTGATGGTGCCCTGGAAGGCGGGCCCGGCCTCGGTGACGCCGAGGTGGAGCGGCCAGTCACCGCGCTCGGCGAGCAGCTCGTAGGCACGGACCATGACGACGGGGTCGTTGTGCTTGACGGAGATCTTGAAGTCGTGGAAGTCGTGCTCCTCGAACAGGCTCGCCTCCCAGACGGCGCTCTCGACGAGCGCCTCGGCCGTCGCCTTGCCGTGCTTGGCGAGGAGCCTCTTGTCGAGCGACCCGGCGTTGACGCCGATCCGGATCGACACCCCGGCCTCGCTGGCACGACGGGCGATCTCGGCGACCTGGTCGTCGAACTGGCGGATGTTGCCGGGGTTGACCCGCACCGCGGCGCAGCCGGCGTCGATCGCGGCGTAGACGTACTTCGGCTGGAAGTGGATGTCGGCGATGACGGGGATCTGGCTCTTGCGGGCGATGGCGGGGAGGGCGTCGGCGTCGTCCTGGCTCGGGCAGGCGACCCGGACGATGTCACAGCCGGCGGCCGTCAGCTCGGCGATCTGCTGGAGGGTCGCGTTGACGTCGGTCGTCGGCGTCGTGCACATGGACTGGACCGAGATCGGGGCGTCGCCGCCGACCGCGACCTTGCCGACCCGGATCATCCGGCTCCGCCGGCGGGGGGCCAGGACGGGCGCGGGCGCGGACGGCATACCGAGGGAGACGGGCATGGTGTCGATTATCCCCTTGCTCAGCCGCCGAGACTCACCGGCCGCACGATGTCGGCATAGGCGAGCAGGACGGTCATGACGATGAGACCCATGGACACGACGTAGGCGATGGGCAGCGCCTTGGCGACGTCGACGTAGCCGGGGTCGGGCCGGTGGAGGATCCGCGCCCCGGTGCGCTTGACGCCCTCCCACAGCGCCCCGACGACGTGCCCCCCGTCCATGGGCAGCAGCGGGACGAGGTTGAAGACGAACAGGGCGATGTTGAGCGAGGCGAGGAGTCCGACGAGGAAGGCGACCTTGCCGCCGAGGTCCTGCGGCATGCCGGGGATCTCCCCGGCGCTCGCCTCGCCGGCGATCCGGCCGATGCCGACGACGGAGATCGGGCCGTTCGGGTCGCGCTCGCCGCTGCCGAAGGCCGCCCGCACGACCCCCACCATCTTCTGCGGGATGCGGACGACGACGCCCGCGGTCCCGGTGACGGTGCGCCAGGTGTAGCCCGGCACGGCGGTGAGGGGCTGCCGCTCGGTCTCGGTCGCCTGGCTGGAGCTGATGCCGATGAAGCCGGTCTCGTGGTAGGTCTGCTTGCCGTCCTTGAGCACCGGGTTGCCGTCGGCGTCGTAGACCGGGAGCGTGTTGCGGACGGGCGTCACGGTGAGGGTGAGGTCCGCGCCGCCGCGGCGGACGACGACGGCCGTCGGCTTCCCGGCCCGGTCGGCGATGAGGTCGCCGACGTCGGCGGTCGTGCGGACCGGCGTGCCGTCGATCGACACGATGACGTCGTCGGGGCGGATCCCCGCCTTGTACGCCGGGGTCTCCTCGACGCCGTCGCAGCTCGTCGGGGCGGTCTCGGTGCTCGTGGCGACGCACTGGTAGACGGCGGCGACCTGCGCCCCGTCGGTCGCCACCGCCACGCCGTGACCGCAGACCACGGCGGCGAGCAGGAGGAACCCGAGCAGCAGGTTCATGAGGATGCCGCCCGCCATGACGGTGACCTTCTTGGGGGTCGACAGCTTGTAGAAGACGCGGTCCTCGTCGCCCGGCTCGATCTCCTCCAGGCTCGTGCGGCGTGCCTCGTCGGCGAGCTGGGAGAAGCGGCCGGTGCTCGAGACCCGGATCATCCCGGGGTCCTCCCCCGCGCGGGGCGGGAACATCCCGATCATCCGGCAGAACCCGCCGAGCGGGATGGCCTTGACGCCGTACTCGGTCTCGCCGAGCTTCCGCGACCACAGGGTCGGTCCGAACCCGATCATGTACTGCGTCACCTTGACGCCGAACGCCTTCGCGGGCACGAGGTGCCCCAGCTCGTGGAGGGCGATGGACAGCCCGACACCGAACGCGATGGCGACGACGCCGAGGACGTAGAGGATGACGGTCACGTCGTGCTTCCTGCCGGATGCGGTGCGGTATGCGAGGCCGTGGGCGGCGCAGCGAGGCCGAGGACGGCGCGGGCCCGGTCACGGGCCCAGCGGTCCGCGTCGAGGACCTGCTCGACATCGGTGACAACGTCCGAGGAGGCGGGATCGTCCCCGTGGTCGGCGACGACCCGGGCGATCGTGTCGACGATGTCGAGGAAGCCGATCCGGCCGTCGTGGAAGGCGTCGACGCACACCTCGTTGGCCGCGTTGTAGACGGCCGGGAAGGTGCCCCCGGCCACGCCGACCTGCCGGGCCAGCTCGACGGCGGGGAAGGCCACGTCGTCGAGCGGCTCGAAGGTCCACGTCGCGGCCCGCGTCCAGTCGCACGCGGCGTCGACGGCGTCGAGCCGGTCCGGCCAGGACAGGGCGAGCGCGATGGGGATGAGCATCGAGGGCGGGCTCGCCTTGGCGATCGTCGACCCGTCGCGCAGCTCCACCATCGAGTGGACGACCGACTGGGGGTGGACGACGACGGTGATCGCGGGATAGGGCACGTCGAAGAGCAGGTGCGCCTCGATGACCTCCAGCCCCTTGTTGACGAGGGTCGCCGAGTTCGTCGTGATGACGCGCCCCATGTCCCATGTCGGGTGGGCGAGGGCCTGCCGGGGGGTGACGTCACGCAGCTCCTCGCGGCTCATCCCGCGGAACGGCCCGCCGCTCGCGGTGACGACGAGGCGCCGCACGTCCTGCGGCCCACCCGCCCGCAGCGCCTGGAGGATGGCGCTGTGCTCGGAGTCGACGGGCACGATCTGACCCGGCGCGGCGGCCCGCTTGACGAGGGGTCCGCCGACGATGAGCGACTCCTTGTTGGCGAGCGCGAGCCGGGCCCCGGTCGCGAGGGCCGCGAGGGTGGGCCGCAGCCCGACGGAGCCGGTGATGCCGTTGAGGACGATGTCCGCGCCGTATGCCGCCGCCCGGGTCGCCGCGTCCGCCCCGGCGACGACCTCCGGCCCGGGGCCGGAGAGGCCGGCCGATGTCGCATACGCCCCGATCGCCTCGGCGAGGGCCTCGGCCGAGCCGCTCGCGACGCCGACGAACGCGGCACCGGTGCGGACCGCCTGCTCGGCCAGCAGCGCCGTGTTGTGCCCCCCCGCGAGGGCGACGACGCGGAAGCGGTCGGCGTGACGCTCGATGACCTGGAGGGCCTGGGTGCCGATCGATCCGGTGGAGCCGAGGACGGCGACGGTCCGGGGGGCGCTCATGGCGCCATTGTCACCTATCGGGCCGTCAGGCCTCGGGCACCATGTGCTGCCACGGCTTGCTGAGCCGGAAGGCGCGTCCGGTGATCTCGCTCGGCACGATCCCGACGACGACGTACTTGGCCGTCGGGATCCACGGACGCAGGGGCAGCCCCTCGACGACGTCCGCGTCGTCGCCCTCGAGGACGTGGGCGCTGCCCCGGACGACGACGCTCCACGCGCTCTCCGCGTCGTCGTCGTAGCGGTCGATCTCCAGGGCGACGTCCTCGTTCATCGTCACGCCGAGCAGCTTGCTGCCCTCCGAGGTGCGGAAGAAGACCCGCTCGCCGTCCGTCGCGTAGTTGAGCGGGACGATGTGCACCTCGCCGACGAGATGGAATGCCAGCCGGGCGAACTCCTCGCCGCGAAGCCGTTCCCAGCACTCGAGATCCGACAGCGACTCGACGGCCGTGTCGTCGTTCTCCGGGTCGTAGTCGTACATGACCTCACCTCCAGCATCGGTCCGTCCCTCCAGCATGCCAGCGGGCCACGACGGCGCGGCGGGACTGTGTCCGACGGATCAGCGGCGCGCCCCGCCCGGTGTGGGGCGCCCACCGGTCGAGGTATGCGAGAACCACCGCGGGGACACCGGATACCTCGAACCAATCGAGCCCCCAGCCGGTCGAGGTATGCGAGGACCACCGTGGGGACACCGGATACCTCCACCCAGCCGGGCCCCCAGCCGGTCGAGGTATCCGATGACCTGGCGGTGGGTCGGGATACCTCGACCCGGAGGGGTCAGAAGCGGTGGACGACGGTGACGTGGAGGGTCGGGTGGCCCCGGCAGACCTCGTCGAGGACGGCCCGGATCGCCTCGAACCCCTCGGGGTCCTGGTCGGCGAGAGTCGTCGCACCGTCCCAGATGATCTCCTGCTCCCGGCGGGTCTCGGCGACGTAGGCCGCGAGCGTGTCCGCGAGGGCCTCGAGGTTCCGGCCCGACCAGCTGGGCAGGGCCAGCGACCGCGCGAAGCCGGCGAGGCTCTCGTCCCGGTTGCCGCCGGCCGGGACGAGGTGGACCTCACGACCCTCGGCCCGGGCGGCCCGGATGAGGGCGACGATGTCGACCGGGCCGTCGACGTCGGTGATCACGACAGCCCCCGGGGGTGGGGCCGGAGCGGGCCGCATCGTCGGGGTGGTCCCGGAGGAGCGGGCACGTGACGACCGCGACAGCCCGGGGCTTCGGTCGTCACGGCCCCGGGTCGTCCGCGTGACCCAGGTGGTCCGAACCCAGGTGGTCCGGGCGCGTGACGACCGCGGCGGCGGCCCGGGGCTTCGGTCGTCATGGGCTCATTGTGGCGCGCCGAGCCCGTCCCGTCGCGTCGAGACCCCGGAGGGGCCAGGTCGCGCGGGGGCCTACAGACCCGGCCCCGGGCACTCGGGGGACACTCGAGCCCCCGGCGCCGGCTACGGGGCGATGCCGACGTACTTCGTCTCGAGGTACTCCTCGATGCCCTCGAAGCCGCCCTCGCGCCCGAACCCGGAGGCCTTGACCCCTCCGAACGGGGCCGCCGGGTTGGAGACGACGCCCTGGTTGACACCCACCATCCCGAACTCGAGCCCCTCGCTGACCCGGATCGTCCGGGACAGGTCGCGGGTGAAGACGTAGGCGACGAGGCCGTACTCGGTGTCGTTGGCCCGCCGGACGGCCTCCTCCTCGGTGCGGAACGTCGTGATGGGCGCGACCGGCCCGAAGATCTCCTCGCGCAGGACCCGCGCGTCGGCCGGGACGTCGGTGATGACGGTCGGCGCGTAGAAGTGCCCGCGCCCCCCGAGAGCCGAGCCGCCGACGACGACGCGGCCGCCCCGGGAGCGGGCGTCCTCGACGAGCTCGGCGACCTTGGCGAGCGACGGCGCGTCGACGAGCGGACCGACGTCGACGCCCTTCTTCGTGCCCTTGCCGACGGTCAGGGCGCCCATCCGCTTGGCGAACCGCTCGGCGAACTCGTCGGCCACCGACTCGTGGACGAAGAACCGGTTCGCGGCCGTGCAGGCCTCGCCGATGTTGCGCATCTTGGCGAGCATCGCGCCGTCGACGGCCCGGTCGAGGTCGGCGTCCTCGAAGACGAGGAAGGGCGCGTTGCCGCCCAGCTCCATCGACAGGCGCAGCAGCTGCTCCGCGGACTGCTCGACGAGCCGCCGCCCGACCTCGGTCGACCCGGTGAAGGTCAGCTTGCGCAGGCGCGGGTCGCGGATCAGCGGCTCCATGACCTGGCCGGTATGCGACGTCGTCACGACGTTGAGGACGCCGTCGGGCACCCCGCACTCCCGCAGCAGCTCGGCGAGCGCGAGCATGGTGAGCGGCGTCTGGCCGGCCGGCTTGACGACCATCGTGCAGCCGGCGGCGATGGCCGGGCCGATCTTGCGGGTGCCCATGGCGAGCGGGAAGTTCCACGGCGTGATCATGAGCGTCGGGCCGACGGGCCCCTTCATGGTGAGCAGCCGGGTCGCGCCGTTGGGGGCCGTCGACCACCGCCCGTGGACGCGCACGGCCTCCTCGGAGAACCACCGGAAGAACTCCGAGCCGTAGGCCACCTCGCCCCGGGCCTCCGCGAGCGGCTTGCCCATCTCGAGCGTCATGAGCATCGCGAAGTCCTCGGTCCGCTCGACGATGCGCTCGTATGCCGCGCGCAGGATCTCCCCGCGGTCGCGGGGTGCCGTGCGGGCCCAGTCCTCCTGGGCCGCGACCGCGGCGTCGAGGGCGGACCTCCCGTCCTCGACCGAGGCGTCGGCCACCCGCGCGAGGACGGCGCCGGTCGCCGGGTCGTCGACCGCGAGGGTGGCCCCGCCGGTCGCCTCCCGCCACGATCCGCCGATGAACAGGCCCTTGGGGACCGACTCCAGGAGTGCCTTCTGCGAGGTGGCCATAGGGGTGCTGTGCTCCTTCGTTGAGGCTGGCCGCACCGTCGGGGCGCGGGCCGCAGGATGCTGAGGTGCTCGCCCAAGCGTAGGTCCCGGTGCCCACATCGGGTCGCCGGGCCCCCGCGACGCGGCGGGCCCGGCGACCCGAGCGGACTCCGGGCGACTCCCGGAGGCTGTGGTCAGGCGGCGTTCGCCTTGGCGCGTCGGGCGGCGATGAGCTGACCCCCGACGACGAAGACGACGGACACGAGGAACATGACGGTGCCGATCACGTTGATCTGGACCGGCGTCCCGCGCTGGGCCGCACCCCAGACGTACATGGGGAAGGTGATGGAGTCGGGGCTCGCGTTGAAGTTGGTGATGATGTAGTCGTCGAAGCTCAGCGAGAACGCGAGGAGCGCGCCGGCCGCGATGCCGGGGGCCGCGAGCGGCAGGGTGATCCGCAGGAACGTCGACGTGGGGTTCGACCCGAGATCGGCCGCCGCCTCCTCCAGGCGCGGGTCGAGGGTGGCGACCCGGGCCTTGACGGCGACGACGACGAAGCTGAGGCAGAACATGATGTGCGCGATGAGGATCGCCGTCCGGCCCGTCGACATCCCGATGTTGAGGAAGAGCGCGAGCAGGCTGGAGCCCATGACGACCTCGGGGGTGGCCATCGGCATGAAGATGAGCAGGTTCGTCGCGGCCCGCCCGCGGAAGCGGTGCCGGCCGAGGGCGAAGGCGATCATCGTCCCGAGGACGGTCGCGACGAGCGAGGCGGTGATGCCGATCTTGAGCGACAGCCCGAGGGAGTCGCAGATCCCCGGAGTGCCGCACGGGTGCATCCACGCGTCGAGCGAGAACCGCGTCAGCTGGTAGTTGAAGCGGCCGTCCGGCTTGTTGAAGGAGTAGATGGCGACGACGAGGTTGGGCACGAGCAGGATGCACAGGGTGACCATCGCGACGAACGTCAGCAGGTGTCGACGGATCCAGGACATGATCACACCAGCTCCTCGGTGCCGGCCTTGCGGACGTAGAGGGTGACGAGCGCGAGGATGAGGACGAGCAGGATGAACGACAGCGCCGAGGCCAGGGGATAGTCGAGGACCCGGAGGAACTGGCTGTCGATGACCTGGCCGATCATCACGGTGTTCGTGTTGCCGAGCAGCCGGCTGTTGATGTAGTCGCCGGCCGCGGGGATGAAGGTGAGCAGCGTCCCGGACACGACGCCCGGCAGGGACAGCGGCCAGGTGACGTACCGGAAGGTGTCGCGCGGCGTGGCATACAGGTCGCCGGCCGCCTCGACGAGCCGCATGTCGAGCCGGTCGAGGGAGGTGTAGAGCGGCAGGATCATGAAGGGCAGGAAGTTGTAGGTGAGGCCCCAGATGACCGCCCACGGCGAGTAGAGGATCTCCCCGTTGGGCGACAGGTGGAGGAACTCCAGGAGGCTCCCGAACCCGTCGAAGAGCCACGTGAGGTGGAACCAGCCGAGCACCTTGACGAGGAGGCCGCCGTCGCTGGCGAGGATCGACTGCCACGCCATGGTGCGGATGAGGAAGCTGGTGAAGAACGGCGCGATGACGAGGACGAGCAGGACGCTCTTGGCCCGCCCCTGCCGCCGGGCGATGAAGTAGGCCAGGGGGTAGCCGAGCAGGAGCGAGAGGACGGTCGCCGCCCCGGCGTAGGCGAGCGACCGGACCAGCTGCGGCCAGTATGCCGACAGCGCGTCCCAGTAGATGGCGACGTTCCCGGTGAAGACGAACCCGTCGTCGACGTTGCCCTCCTGGAGCGACGTCGACAGCGTCGTGACCATCGGCGCGACGAAGAAGACGACGAGCCACAGCAGACCGGGGGCGAGCAGCGCGTACGGCACCCAGTTGACGGCGCGACGTCGCGGGCGCGGGGGCCGGGCGGACGGCGCGTCGGCGCCCGCGAGCGTCTCGGCCGTCGCCTCAGTCATTGCTGAGCCCCACGCCGGCGTCCTCGGCCTGGTGCTGGTCGAGGACGAACTCGTGGCCGGGGTCCCACGAGACGGTGACGTTCTCGCCGACCGTGGCGCGGGCCGAGCCGTCGTTCTGCTGGACGAGCATCATCTCGGCGCCCCAGGGCATCCGGATGAGGTACTGCGTCGCGACGCCGGTGAATGACGCGTCGGTCACGACCCCCTCGAGCCGGTTGCGGCCCGCCCCACCGAGGCGCAGCTTCTCGGGGCGGACGCCGATCCACACCTCCTGGATGCCGTCGGGGACGTTCTCGCGGGCGATGAGGACGTCGTGGTCGTGGCTGCGGGCCCGCGCCGTGTCGTCCTGCACCTCCCCGTCGAGCGAGGCCTGGAGCAGGTTGGACTGGCCGAGGAAGTTCGCGACGAAGGTCGAGGCCGGCCGCTCGTACAGGGTCGCCGGGTCGGCGAGCTGCTCGATCCGGCCGGCGTTCATGACGGCAATGGAGTCGGCCATCGTCATGGCCTCCTCCTGGTCGTGGGTCACGTGGATGAAGGTGAGGCCGACCTCGGACTGGATCCGCTTGAGCTCGATCTGCATCTGGCGGCGCAGCTTGAGGTCGAGGGCGCCGAGCGGCTCGTCGAGGAGGAGGACGTCGGGCCGGTTGACGATGGCCCGGGCGAGGGCGACGCGCTGCTGCATGCCGCCGGACAGCTGGGCCGGCTTCTTGCGGGCGACCTGGCTGAGCTGGACGAGCTCGAGCGCCTCCGACGCGGTCGCCTCGGCGCCCTTGACGCCCCGCCGGCGCAGCCCGAAGGCGACGTTGTCGAGGATCGTCATGTGGGGGAACAGCGCATACGACTGGAAGACCGTGTTGACGTTGCGCTGGTAGGGCTTGGTCCCCGTGATGTCCGTGTCGCCGATGAGGATCCGGCCGGTCGTCGGCGCCTCGAGGCCCGCCACCATGCGCAGCGTCGTCGTCTTGCCGCAGCCGGACGGCCCGAGCAGGGCGAAGAAGCTGCCCGCCGGCACGTCGAGGTCCATCGGGTGGACCGCGGTGAAGGTCTCGAACTCCTTGCTGATCCCGACGAGGCGCAGGTCCTCGGTCATCCCGCCGGCCATCAGGAGGCCGTCAGCTCGGAGAAGGCCTGGGAGTACTTCGACTCCTCGGCGGCGGTGAGGCCCTTGAACACGTGGGCCATGGACAGCGTCTTCGCGTCCGGCACGATGAGGGGGTTGTTCGCGACGTCGGGGTCGGTGCGCTGGAGGATCGCCTTCGTCCCGCGGACCGGTGAGATGTAGTTGACGTAGTCGACCACCTTGGCCATGACCTCCGGCTCGTAGTAGTAGTTGATGAGCTTCTCGGCGTTCGCCTTGTGCTGGGCGAGCGCGGGGATGACGAAGTTGTCCGACCAGAGGGTGCAGCCGGTCGGCGGCAGGGAGTACCCGAGGGAGGGGTTGTCCGCCTGGAGCTGGACGACGTCCCCGGTCCAGGCGAAGCAGGCCGCGGTGTCACCGGAGCTGAGCGGCTTGCCGTACTCGTTGCCGGTGAAGCCCTTGATCTGGCCCGCGTCCTTGGCCTTCTTGATCTCGTCGATGGCCGCCATGAAGTCGGCGTCGGTGAAGTTCGTGATGTCCTTGCCCATCGCGAGCATGACGAGACCGACGGTGTCGCGCATCTCGGTGAGGAGGGTGACCTTGCCCTTGAGCGTCGGGTCGGTGAGCAGCTGGTCGACCGTCGTCACCTTCTTCCCGCCGGTCGCCTTGGGGTTGTATGCGATGCCGGCGAAGCCGCTCTGCCACGGCATCGAGTAGAGCCGCCCGGGGTCGAACTCGACGGTGATGAGCGAGTCCTCGATGTTCGCGTGGTTGGGGATGTTGGCGAGGTTGAGCTTCTGGACGAACCCCTGGCGGATGAGCCGGGCGACCATCCAGTCGGTCGAGCACCACGTGTCGCGCCCGGTGTCCTTGCCGGCCGCGAGCAGGGGCCGCACCTTGGCGTAGAACTCGTCGTTGTCGTTGTAGTCCTCGGTGTAGTTGACCTTGATGCCGTAGCGCTTGGTGAAGGCGTCGAGGGTGGGGTGGGCCTGCGTCTTGTCGTCGACGTCGATGTACTCGGGCCAGTTGCTCCAGTTGACGACCTTCTCGGTGGCCGACCGGTCCGGCGCCGCCTTCGCCGTCGGGGTCGTGGCGGCCGTGCCGCCGCCGGGGTTGCGGCCCTGGATGCCGCACCCTCCGAGGGCGGCGAGGCCGAGGCCGCCGGCGCCCACCATGAGGCTGCGGCGGCTTACGAGCCCTCTGGCCAGGGTGGCCCGGAAGGCCAGGTTCTTCTCGTCACGAGTGGCCACGGCAGGCGTCTCCTTCAGTGCAGGGGCGGGACTGACCCACCCTGCCGGTCCGGCTCGCGCGCGGTCGATCGTGGACAGGCTCAGGCCTGTGGGGCTCCACCGAGAGCGCGGTCACCGATGCTGGCAGTGCGATTTCCGTAGTCGGCACTGTAGCCGCAGATGCACGGATATCCATAGGGAAAGCGTCAAGAAGTTTCGAAATCGCTATCCAGCCGTGACGGGGACGATGGAATCAGTTGGCTCCGTACTTGCGCACCACGGGGTCGACACGGCACCATGAACCCATGACGAGAGCCGTCCACCGCGCGCGTGCCGCCGTCGGCGCGAAGCGTCCGGCCCCCGTCGCCGAGGTCCGTGGCGACGTCCGTCTCGACGACGTCGCCAAGGCCATCATCGAGGAGCTGCAGGCCGATGGGCGCCAGTCGTACGCGACGATCGCCCGGCGCGTCGGCCTGTCCGAGGCGGCGGTCCGGCAACGGGTCCAGCGCCTCCTCGACGCCGAGGTCATGCAGATCGTCGCCGTCACCGACCCCCTCCAGGTGGGGTTCCGAAGGCAGGCGATGATCGGCCTGCGCGTCGACGGGGACCTCATCCCCGTCGGCGACGCGCTGACCGCGATGCCGGAGGTGGCCTACGTGGTCACGACCGCCGGCAGCTTCGACCTGCTCGCCGAGGTCGTCTGCGAGGACGACGACCAGCTCCTCGACCTGCTCACCCGGCGGATCCGCACCCTTCCGGGCGTGGCGTCCACCGAGACGTTCGTCTATCTGAAACTCAACAAACAGCACTACAACTGGGGTACCCGATGACAATCAACCCGACCGACGTGTGGGAGCCCAGCTCCGACCTGACGACCCGCACGGGGGCCCGGCTCTCCGACGCCGCCCGCGACCACCTGTGGATGCACTTCACCCGGCACTCGGTGTTCGAGGACCCCGCGACGGGCGGGCTCGGCCACGCGGTGCCGGTCATCACCCGCGGCGAGGGCTGGCGGGTCTGGGACGACCGCGGCAACGAGTACCTCGACGGTCTCGCCGGGCTCTTCGTCGTCAACGCCGGGCACGGCCGTGCGGAGATCGCCGAGGCCATGGCCGAGCAGGCCCGGCGGCTCGCCTTCTTCCCCCTGTGGTCCTATGCCCACCCGCAGGCCATCGAGCTCGCCGAGCGGCTCGCGGCCTACGCGCCGGGCGACCTCAACCGGGTCTTCTTCACCACCGGCGGCGGCGAGGCCGTGGAGTCCGCGTGGAAGCTCGCCAAGCAGTACTTCAAGCTCACCGGCAAGCCGGGCAAGCACAAGGTCATCAGCCGCGCCGTGGCATACCACGGCACCCCCCAGGGGGCCCTGTCGATCACCGGCATCCCCGATGCCAAGGCGCCGTTCGAGCCCCTCGTGCCCGGCACCTTCAAGGTCCCCAACACCAACCTCTACCGCGCGCCGGAGCACCTGCGCAACGACGAGAAGGCCTTCGGCCGCTGGGCCGCCGACCGGATCGCCGAGGCCATCGAGTTCGAGGGGCCCGACACCGTGGCCGCCGTCTTCCTCGAGCCGGTGCAGAACTCCGGCGGCTGCTTCCCGCCGCCCCCCGGCTACTTCGAGCGGGTCCGCGAGATCTGCGACGAGTACGACGTGCTCCTCGTGTCCGACGAGACGATCTGCGCCTTCGGCCGGATCGGGTCGATGTTCGCGTGCACCGACTTCGGGTACACGCCGGACATCATCACGACGGCCAAGGCGATCACCTCCGGCTACGCCCCGCTCGGCCTCATGGTCGCGAGCGACCGGCTCTTCGAGCCCTTCCGCAAGGGCACCAACTACTTCGCCCACGGCTACACGTGGGGCGGCCACCCGGTCTCCTGCGCGGCCGCCATGGCCAACCTCGACATCTTCGAGCGCGAGGGCCTCAACGACCGGGTCAAGGAGAACGCCCCCGTCTTCCGCCGCACCCTCGAGCAGCTGCTCGACCTGCCGCTCGTCGGCGACGTCCGGGGCGCCGGCTACTTCTACGGCATCGAGCTGGTCAAGGACAAGGAGACGCGCGAGACGTTCGACGAGGAGGAGTCGGAGCGGCTGCTGCGTGGGTTCCTCTCCAAGGCGCTGTTCGACGCGGGGATCTACTGCCGCGCCGACGACCGCGGCGACCCGGTCATCCAGTTGTCGCCGCCGCTGACGATGGGTCCCGCCGAGTTCGAGGAGATCGAGCGACGCCTGCGCGGCGTCCTCACCGAGGCCGAGAACCACCTGTGACATCCGGCGCGCCGCTCCCGCTGTGGTGGGACGGCGCGCCGGCCCCGGCCCCCGGGGACGGTGCGCCGCTCCCCCGCGAGGTCGACGTATGCATCGTCGGCGGGGGGTTCACCGGCCTCTGGACGGCCCACTACCTCGCCGTCGCCGAGCCGACGCTGCGGATCCTCGTCCTCGAGGCCGAGCACGTCGGGTTCGGGGCGAGCGGTCGCAACGGCGGCTGGGTCTCGGCGCTCTGGCCGGTGTCGATGGACGTCGTCGCCGCCGACCACGGCCGGGCGGCGGCGCTCGCCCTCCAGTCGGCCCTCCGGGACACCGTCGACGAGGTCGGCCGGGCCGCCGAGGCCGAGGGCATCGAGTGCTCGTACGCCAAGGGCGGCACCCTCTCCCTGGCGCGCGGCCGGGCCCAGGCGCGCCGGGCCCGGGCGTATGCCGAGCACGGTGCCGGGTGGGGGGACGGCACCGTCTGGCTCTCCGCGGCGGAGGCCACCGAGCGGCTCGTGGGCACCCGGGTCGAGGGCGCGACGTACAACCCCGGCTGCGCGCGGATCCAGCCGCGCCGGCTCGCCGACCGCCTCGCCGCCGCCGTGCGGCGGCGCGGCGTGACGATCGCCGAGGGCCACCGGGTGACGAGCATCGACGCCCCCCTCGTCCGCGTCGCCGAGGGCTCGATCGTCCGCGCGGCGCGGGTCGTCCGGGCCACCGAGGCCTGGACCGCCCGGCTGTCCGGGCTCCGGCGGCGCGTCGCCCCCGTCTACTCCCTCATGGTCGCCACCGAACCGTTGCCGCGGACGGTCTGGGACGCCGTCGGCCTGCACGAGCGGGAGACCTTCAGCGACCACGGGCACGTCGTGGTCTACGGGCAGCGGACCGCCGACGACCGGATCGCCTTCGGCGGCCGCGGCGCCCCCTACCACTGGGCGAGCGGCATCGCCCCGGCCTTCGACCGGGACGAGCGCGTCTTCGAGACGCTCCGCACGACCCTGCGCGACCTGCTCCCCGCGCTCGACGGCGTCGAGTTCACCCACGCGTGGGGTGGCCCGCTCGGCATCGCGCGGGACTGGCACCCCTCGGTCGGCTTCGACGCCGGGACGGGCGTCGGCTGGGCGGGCGGCTACGTCGGCGACGGCGTCGCGGCCACCAACCTCGCCGGTCGCACCCTCGCGGACCTCCTGCGCGGCGTCCGGTCGCCCCTCACCGAGCTGCCCTGGGTGGGCCACCGCTCCCCCGACTGGGAGCCCGAGCCGCTGCGGTGGCTCGGCGTCAACGCGGGCCTGCGGCTCGCGACGGCAGCCGACCGGGAGGAGCGGCTCACCGGGCGCCCCGCCGTCCTCGGCCGCGCCCTGGCCCGGCTGACGGCCCACTGACCGCCCGCTGAGCGCCTATGCCGTGACGGCGGCGGCGACCTCGGCGGCGCGGCGCTCGGGCAGCCAGTGGCCCTCGTCGAGCTCGACGAACCGGTAGTCTCCGGTGACCCGCGACGCCGTGAGCTCCGCGGCCACCCGGCCGAGATAGGGGTCGGCGGTGCCCCAGAGGTAGGTCGTCGGCACGGTGATCCGCGGGACCGGGCGCGTGGAGTGCGGGATGCCGCGATACCACCCGAGAGCCGAGGACAGCGCGCCCGGCTCGCTCATCGCGCGGACGTACTCGCGCACGAAGGGCTCGGGCAGGCCGCTGCCGCGCAGCGTCCGCCGCAGGGTGGGCCCGGCGACGTGCTCGGGGACCCACGGCAGCTGGAAGAAGCCCATGTACCACGAGCGCAGGGCCTGGCGGCTGCTCCGCGTGCGCAGCGCCTGCCCCATCGCCGCCGGGTGCGGCGTCGAGAGGGCGGTGAGCCGGTGGACGCGCTCGGGGTGCCAGCCCGCGACGGCCCAGGCGGGCGCCGCGCCCCAGTCGTGCCCGACGACGTGCGCCCGCTCGACGCCGGCGACGTCGAGGAGGGCGACGACGTCGGCGGCCGTCTCCTCCGTGGCATACCCGGCGCGGGTCGTCGGCCGGTTCGTCGGCGCATACCCGCGCAGGGTCGGCACGAGGGTGCGCAGCCCGGCGTCGTGGAGGAGGGGGACGACGGCGTCGTAGGCGCTCGGCCCCTGGGGGAACCCGTGGAGCAGGACGACGACCTCGCCGCCCTGCGGTCCCTCGTCCCGCACGGGGAACCGCAGTCCGTCGCGGGCGTAGGACTCCAGGCGTGTCTCCATACGACCCGAGTATGCCGCGCCCCCGGGCAGCCGCGGTCCGCCCCGCCACCCACGGCGCACGGCGACCGAGCCACGGCCGGGCGAGCGGTCGGCATACAGTGCGGCCATGGTCGAGGACGGGCTGCCGCTGCTGCCGGG
>JBDIAL010000037.1:0-22519 GCA_039812405.1 Nostocoides sp. | reverse complement strand
GTCGACCCGGGTGCCGCGTCGGCGGCGCTCCTCGTGCACGCCCTCGCCGACACCCTCGAGGGGCGGGGCTGAGCGGTGGTCGGCATCGTCCTCGTCTCGCACTCCCCCGCCCTCGCGGCGGCAGCCCTCGAGCTGGCCTCGCAGATGCTGCCCGGCACCGAGGTCCCCGTCGCCGTCGCGGCCGGCACGGCCGACGGGTCCACCGGCACGGATGCCACCGCGATCGCCCGGGCCATCACGAGCGTGGCCTCCGGAGACGGGGTCCTCGTCATCATGGACCTCGGCAGCGCGGTGCTCTCCGCCGAGCTGGCCGTCGAGCTCGCCGGGCCGATGGACGACGAGATCCGGCTCAGCACAGGACCGTTCGTCGAAGGACTCGTCGCCGCGGTGGTGACCGCCGCCGTCGGGGGCGACCTGGGACGGGTCGCCGAGCAGGCCGCGGCGGCCCTCGGCCCCAAGGCCGCGCAGCTGGGTCGCGAGGCGCCGCGCGACACGTCACCGGACGCCCCCGACACCTCGTCCCTCTCGTGACCATCCCTCGCGACGATCCTCTCGTGACGGGTCCGTCACCCGAGCCGGTCCACTCGACGCCCGGCGCGCACCGACTCCGCACCGCCCGCTGGGGGACGGCCGCCGTCTTCGTCCTCCTCGGCGTCGTCCAGGGCTCGCTGGCCAGTCGGATGCCGGCGCTCAAGGCGCATGCCGGGCTGTCCGACGGGCTCCTCGGGCTGGCCCTGCTCGGCATACCGGTCGGCAGCATCCTGGCCGTGCAGGTCACCGGGCGCTGGATCGCGCGCCGGGGCAGCTCACCCGTGGTCGTCGCCGGTGGAGCCCTCATGTGCGTGGCGCTCGTGACCCCGGCGTATGCCACGGGGTTCGTCACCCTGCTCGGCGCGCTCGTCCTCGTCGGGGTGGGGATCGGGCTGACCGACACGGCGATGAACGTCCATGCCGTGCTCGTCGAGAAGGGCTATGCCCGACCGATCATGTCCTCCTTCCACGGGTTCGCCAGCCTGGGCAACCTCGTCGGGGCCGTGCTCGGCGCCGGAGCCGCTCGGCTGGCCATGGACCCCCGGATGCAGTTCCCCCTCGTCGCCGCCGCCGGCCTCGGCGCCGGGGTCGTGGCAGGCCGTGCCCTGCTGCCCGGCTCCGTCGACGCGGTGAGCACCAGGGTGGCTGCGGCAGCGGACGCGCAGCCGAGCGCCGGGGCCGTCCCCGACCTCGAGCCGGGCCGGGCCGTCGACACCCCGCGAGGAGCCCCGTGGAGCGCCGCCCTGGCCCTCCTCGCCGCCGTGGCACTGCTCGCCTGGGTGTCCGAGCACGCGATCAGCGACTGGAGCGCGGTCTACCTGCGCGACCAGCTGTCGGCCTCGGGGGCCACGGCCACCTACGGGTATGCGCTGTTCGCCCTGTGCATGGTCCTCACCCGGTTCGTCTCGGACCGGGTCACCGCCGCGCTGGGGCCGCGGCGAGTGCTGCGCTGGGGCGGGCTGACGGCCGGGCTCGGCCTGGCGGCCGGGCTGTCATCCGGAACGGTCGCCGGGAGCATCGTCGGGTTCGGGCTCGTGGGGATCGGCATGGCGGGCGTCGTGCCGATCGTGTTCACCGCGACCGGCACCCTGCCCGGCGTCTCGCCCGGCCATGCGGTGAGCAAGGTCGCCGGTGTCGCCTTCACCGGCAGCCTCATCGGTCCGCCTCTCATCGGCCTGACCGCGGCGCTCACCTCGCTGCGCACGGGTCTGCTCCTCGTCGCCGGCGGGGCCGTCCTCATCGGCCTGCTCGGTCCCCGCGCCGTTCCGCGCCGGGACCCCGCGGCTCCGGGCCCGGCCCGCGATAGCCGGGATGGACCCCGGTGACGAGGCCCTGGCGGGACGCGATCCGCTCGAGCAGCCCGCGCAGCTGGGCCCGCTCGTCGACGTCGAGGCCGGCGCAGATCTCCTCCTCGTGTGCCGCAGCCGCCGTGGCGAGCCCGCGTCGGAGGAAGGTCGCGCCGGCCGGGGTGAGGGACAGGGCGTAGTTGCGGCGGTCGTCCGGGTTGCGGCGCCGCTCCACGAGCCCCCGCTCCTCGAGCCCGTCGACGAGGGGGACGAGCCGCGACGCCGGTATGCCGAGCCGCCCGGCGAGCGCCTGCTGGCTCTGGCCCGGCTGCCAGGCGATGAGCCGCAGCAGCCCGGCCTGGGCCGGTGTGAGGTCGAGCGCGGCGATCCGCTCCGCGAAGCGCGCCGCCGCGTGGGCGCCCACCTGGGCGAGGAGGAAGGCGTTGCCCGGTCGCGGAGGCGCGGGCTCGGCGTCCGGGTTCTTCGCGCTCATGCCGACACCATAGCCACTTGACAATCATATACATGATGTAACTATTCTATTGAGAGCACGGATTCGCTCGAACCACGGGAGACACCCATGACCGCCACCACGGCCCGAGTCCACGGCACCCGACAGCAGGGCGGCCCGCCGCTGCTCGCACCCGCCGTCGCCTACGCGGTCCTCATGCTGGTGTCCGTCGCGCTCCTCGCCGCCCGCCCCGGGCCCGCGGCGTCGGCCGCCTCGCTCGTGGCATACGACACCGCCCATCACACCGCGCTGACGGTGGCGGGGTGCCTCGGCTTCTCCGCCTCGGTGCCCCTCGCCATCTGGACGGCGACGGTCTATCGCCGGCTGCGCACCGGTCTCGGGATCACCGCGCCCGGGGCGGTCATCGGCCTCGCCGGCGGGCTGCTCGCCGCCGCCTCACTCGGGCTGAGCGGGCTGCTCACGTGGACGGGGGCCCGGCTCGACGACTCCGCCGACCCCGCGCTGGCCCGAGCGCTGGCCGACCTCGGCTTCGCCACCGGCTCCGCCGGGTTCGTCGCCCCGCTCGGCCTGCTCCTCGCCGGCATCGCGGTCCCCTCCGTCATCGTCCGCCTGCTCCCCCGCCCCCTCGCCTGGGCCGGCCTCGTCGTCGCCGCGGTGAGCCTGCTGTCGACGTTCGCCCTGCTCAGTCCCGCGCTCGACCTCGCCTATCCCGTCGGGAGATTCCTCGGCCTGATCTGGATCGTCACCGTCAGCGTGGCGCTCCCCCGCACCCGTCACGACATCCGCCGTCCCGCCTGAGCCGCCCGCGGGCCGGGGTCGGCGGCCGGTCAGAGGCTGCCGGCGAGGCTGTCGAGGGTGGCGGCCTGGGCGGAGGTCAGCCAGCCCTGGCGGGCCAGACCGTCGATGGCCGCCCGGAAGGCCGAGACGAGGCCGGGCTTGAGCTTGGCGGGCAGGGTCGGGGTGATCGCGGCGACGATCGAGCAGGCGACCTTCCACGACGCGTCGACGACGGCCTTCTGGGCGGTCTTGAGAGCCGCATACTTGGCCGACCCCTGCACGAGGCGGCCGGTCACGGTGCACAGGCCGGCCGGGGTGATCGTCACGGCATAGCCCGTCTGCGCCGAGCGCGTGTTGCCGGCGACGTCGGCGGCTGACGCGGTCAGGGTGTGGGTGCCCACTCCCAGTGTGTAGGCGGCGACGCCGGAGAGGCCGTTCGACGCGCAGCTGCTCGAGGCGAGCCCCGAGCCGGGCGCCGGGTCCGCGGCCGTGCACGTGATGGTGACGCTCTGGTCGATCGTATAGCTCGCCGGGTGGGTCGACCAGGTGAGGGTGGGCGCCGTCGCGTCGACCTTGACGGTCGCGCTGACCGGGGCACCCGCGTTGCCGGCCTGGTCGACGCTGGCGGCCCAGACGGTGTGCGTGCCGTCCGCGGCCACCGTGGACAGCGCGCAGGCACCGGCCGGCAGGTCGGCGAACGTCCCGGGGACCGAGGCCGGGTCGAGCGCACACCGCGTCTGCGCCACACCCGAGCCCTCGTCGCTCGCCGTGACGGTGACGCCGACGGCGGTGCGGTACCAGCCGGCGGACCCGTTCGGCGTGGCCGGGGTGAGGGCGATGGTGGTGCTCGGTGCGGTCGTGTCGGCGGGCGCGGGGCCGATCGCGACACCCGACGGGCCCGGTCCGGTGCTCACGAAGCCGTTGTCGACACCCGTGCCGTCGAGGTTCGCGCGTCCGATGGACCGATCCTCGAGGTTGGCCCAGTAGAGGTGACCCGAGTCGATCGCCAAGCCCCGGGGGGAGGACAGGCCGGTGAGGAAGCCGTTGTCGACGGCGCCGCCGGTCAGGCTCGCCCGGCCGATGGTGTCGTCGGCGGCGTTGGTCCAGTAGATGTGGCCGGAGTCGGCGACCACCTCCTGGGGGTTGCCGCCCGTGTCGACAAGGCTCTCGTCGACGTCCGTCCCGTCGAGGTCGGCGTGGCCGATCGTGTCCCGCCCGGGCTCGGTCCAGTAGATCCCCGCGGGTCCCGCCGACAGGCCGCGGCTGGACCCGGCGCTGAGGCTGATGAAGCTGGTCTCGACACCCGTGCCGTCGAGGTCGGCGCGGCCGATCGTCCGCGTCTGCTCGCCGCCCCAGTAGAGGTGTCCGTCGTAGACCGCCAGGCCCTCGGGATAGCTCCCCGTCCCGGTGCCGACGAAGTCCTCCACGTGGGTCCCGTCGAGGTCGGCCCTCTCGATCTCGTCGGTGTCGGGGGAGGCCCAGTAGATGTGGTCGGCGTCGACGGCGATGCGCCCCGGGTTGCTGTAGATGCCGATGAACGGGTTCACGACGTTGCCGCCGTCGAGGTCTGCCCGGCCCAGGGAGTCGGTGTCGTCCTCGACCCAGTAGATGTGCCCCGTCTCCGCGGCTCGCGCCACCGGGGCCGCGGAGACGAAGGCCGCCGTCATGGCCGCGACGGCGACGAGCGTCACCGGCCAGCGGAGGGACGGGCGAGGGCTGCGCCGGTTGACGGTCATGCTGGCTTCCTCCGGGATCGACGGACGGGCACCCCACCCCTGCACGGGCTCACCAGCCACGGTAGGGAGCCGGCCGCCCCAAGTCCTTCGGAAGTTCTTCGGGTTCTCCTGCCGAGGCAGGGACATCCCCGGCGACGGACTCTTTACAAGCCCCGTCCGATGTCCTATCGTCTGCCTAATCGTTCTGCTGAACGATTAGGCAGGAGGCTCAGATGTCCCCTTCGATCGACCGTCGCGGGCTCCTCGTGGGCGCGCTGGGCGGGGCGGCAGCCCTCGGCCTGGCCGCATGCGGCGCCCCACCGCTGCGGATCGCCGACGCGGCGGCCACCGGGAAGCCACGGCGTGGCGGAACGATGCGCATCGCCCGTCCGGCGGCCAGCGCGGCCGAGACCCTCGACCCCGCCAGCTCGCTGTCGGCATACGAGTACCTCGGCGCGATCTACAACCGGCTCGTGCGGCTCAACCGAGCGGGCGAGACGGTGCCCGACCTCGCGACGGAGTGGTCGTCGAACGCGGACGCCACGGTCTGGACGTTCCGGCTGCGCGCGGGGGTCCGCTTCCACGACGGACGGGCCCTCACCGCACGCGACGTCCGCTACACCATCGGGCACATCCTCGACCCGAAGACGGCGTCGCCGCAGGCCGGCCCGCTGGCGCTGGTCAAGGAGGTCAGCGCCGTCGACGCGACGACCGTGCGGTTCCGGCTCAAGACGCCGAACGCCGAGTTCCCCTCCCTCCTCACGGCATACCAGTGCTATGTCATCCCGGAGGACTCGGCCGCGACGATCGGCCACACGGGGATCGGCACCGGCCCCTTCGTCCTCGACAGCTTCAGCCCGGCCGGTCCCGGCTCGATCCACGTCAACGACGCCTACTTCGACGGCCGGGCGACGCTGGACCGCATCGACTTCTTCTCGATCCAGGACACCTCGGCCCGGGTCAACGCGCTGCTCGCGCGCCAGGTCGACCTGCTCTCGCAGACCAACCTCGACAACCCCACCGCCCGCGTGGTCGCAGGGTCCGCCGGGACGACCGTCGCCCGGGTCAGGAACGCCCAGTGGTACACGATGCCCATGCTCGCGACGAGCAAGGAGTTCTCCGACTCCCGGATGCGCCAGGCGATGAAGCTCGCCTACGACCCGCGCGCCGTCCTCTCCACGGCGCTCCAGGGCACCGGGTCACCCGGCTGGGACAACCCCGTCCCGCCCCAGATGACCGACTGGCTGGACCACGAGCGCGAGTACGACCCGGACAAGGCCCGCTCCATCCTCCGCTCACTCGGGCGGGAGGGCTTCCGGACCCGGATCTACACCTCGGCCTACGAGCCCAACCTCACGCCGATCGCCACCGCGTATGCCGGTCAGGTCCAGCAGGCCGGCATCAGCCTCCAGATCACCAACGTCGCCGCGGACTCCTACTACACCCAGGTCTGGATGCAGCGCCCGCTCATGGTGAGCTACTGGTTCACCGGCCGTCCCGTCGACCAGCTGCTCAACCAGATCTTCCGGTCCGGCTCCAGCTACAACGAGTCCGCCTGGTCCAACAAGACCTTCGACCGGATCCTCGACGCGGCCCGCGCCGACACCGACCCGACGACCCGCCGGCAGAAGTACCAGGACGCGCAGCGCCTCATCATCGAGGACGGGGCCGACATGACACCGGTCTTCGGCGACCGGCTCGTCGGCCTGTCGACCAACGTCCTCAACTATGCCGAGTACGGCTTCGAGTTCGACTACCTGTCCCTCGGCCTGAAGGAGGCGTGAGACATGCTTCGCCTCATCGCGACCCGGCTCGCCACCTCGGTGGTGACCCTCTTCCTCGCCGCGTTCTTCGTCTTCTTCGCCGTCCAGGCCCTCCCCGGCGACGTGGCCCAGCAGCTCCTCGGGCAGAACGCCACTCCCGAGGCGGTGGCGACCCTGCGCAAGCAGCTCGGTCTCGACACCAACGTCTGGCACCGCTTCTTCACCTGGCTCGGGCACGCGGTGACCGGTGACTTCGGCACCTCCCTCGTCTCCGGCACGTCGGTGTCGAGCACCATCTGGACGGCGTTCTCACACACCCTCATCATCGCGGTGCCGGCCATCGTCGTCGGCGTCACGCTCCCGGTGCTCCTCGGCATCCTCGCGGGGGCGCGCCGCGGCCGGTCGACCGACTCGGCGATCTCGGTCCTCGCCCTCGTCGCCATGAGCATCCCCGAGTTCGTCGTCGCCACCGTCCTCGTCCTGCTGTTCGCGATCGCCATCCCGATCTTCCCGGCCGTCGTGCTCCGGGGATCGCTGTCGTCCTTCTCCCAGCTCGTCTCGGCCGCAGTGCTCCCGGCCGTCGTCCTCGTGGTGGCGATGGCGGCATACATCATCCGGGCCATGCGGTCCTCGACGATCGACGGCCTCGCGACGGAGTATGCGACGACGGCCGAGCTCAAGGGCGTCCCCCCACGCCGGCTGCTGTGGCGCCACGTGACCCCGACGGCGATCCTCCCGGTCCTGCCCGTCATCTCGATCAACGTCGCATGGCTGCTCGGTGGCGTCGTCGTCGTCGAGTCGGTCTTCAACTACCCGGGGCTCGGCAAGCTGATGATCGACTCCGTCTCGACCCGCGACCTGCCGGTGCTCCAGGCCATCGCGGTCCTCAGCGCGCTCGTCTACGTCCTGGTCAACCTCGCCGCCGACCTCATCGCGCTCGCCGCCGACCCGAGACAGCGCACCCTGCATCGGAGTCGGAGCAGACGGCGGCGCCCGGCAGTCGAGGAGGTCGCGAGATGAGCCAGTCCACCCTGCGCGTGCGGACCCGGCTGCCGTGGAAGGCGCTGACCACGGGGACCCGCGTCGGCATCGTCCTCGTCGTGCTGACCATCGTCGTCGCGATCCTCGCCCCGTGGATCACCCCCTACGACCCCATCGCGACGGACTCGACCCACGCCCTCGCGGGGATGAGCTGGAGCCACTGGCTGGGCACCGACCAGTACGGCCGGGACATCCTCTCCCGCACCATCGAGGGCGGCCGCTACGCCCTCCTCGTGTCCGCCCTCTCCACGACCGTCGCCGTCGTCATCGGCACCCTCATCGGGTCCCTCGCGGCGTTCTACGGGCGCTGGGTGGACGGCACGATCACCCGGGTCCTCGACGCCGTGCTCGCCGTGCCGGCCGTCCTCGCCCTGCTGCTCATCGTCTCGGTCTTCGGCAACGGGCTCCCGGTGCTCGTCCTCGCGATCGCCGTCGTCTACATTCCCGCGGTCGCCCGGGTCGTCCGGGGTGCGGCCCGTCCGGTCCTGTCGACGGGCTACGTGACGGCGGCCCGCGCCCGCGGGGAGCGCTCCCTGCCCATCATCTTCCGCGAGGTGCTGCCCAACATCCTCGACACCGTCCTCGTCGAGTTCGCGATGCGGGCCTCCTGGGTCGTCCTGCTCGTCTCGACGCTGTCCTTCCTCGGGTTCGGGGTGAACCCGCCGACCCCCGACTGGGGCCTGATGATCCAGGAGAACCGCACCGCGGTCACCGTCGCACCGGCGGGCACCGTCGCCCCGATCTGCGCACTCGCCGTGCTCGTCGTCGGGCTCAACCTGGCCGCCGACGGGCTCGGCAAGTACTTCGGCGTGGACCGCGCCCGACGAGGAGTCCTCTGATGACGACCACCGCTGCTCCCGCCGCCACCGACTCCCCCACCGTGGTCGTCGACGGCCTCACCATCTCCTACCAGGCGTCCGACCGTCGGGTCATCGTCGCCGAGGACATCTCCTACACGCTCCGGCCGGGCCGGACGCTGGGGCTGGTCGGCGAGTCCGGCAGCGGCAAGTCGACGGTGGCGCGGGCCCTGCTCGGGCACCTGCGCGACGGGTCCCGGATCGACTCCGGCAGCGTGACGGTCCTCGACGACGACGTCTTCGCCCTCGGCAGCGAGCCGCTGCGCCGGCTGCGGGGGGAGGTCGTCTCCCTCGTGTCGCAGAATGCCGGCCACGCCCTCACCCCCTCCATGCGCATCGGGGCCCAGGTGCAGGAGGCGCTCCAGGTGCACGGGATGCCTGCCGACGCGGCCCGGGTCGAGGAGCTGTTCCGGATCGTCCGCCTCCCCTCCCCCGGGACGATCGGGCGGCGCTATCCGCACGAGCTGTCCGGCGGTCAGCAGCAGCGCGTGGCCATCGCCATGGCCGTCGCGACGAGGCCCCGCGTCCTCGTCCTCGACGAGCCGACGACGGCACTCGACGTCGTCACCCAGGCCGCCGTGCTCGCCCTCGTCGACGACCTGCGCCGCGAGATGGGGATGAGCGTGCTCATCGTGAGCCACGACCTCGGCGTCGTCTCGGCCGTCGCCGACGAGGTGCTCGTCATGCACGACGGCCGTCAGGTCGAATCGGGGCCCACCGCCCAGGTGATGGGGGCGCCGCAGGAGGACTACACCCGGATGCTGCTCGAGGCCGCGCCCCGGGTCCACGGGGTCCCGCTGCCCGACGACCGCGCCCAGCTCGACGACGACGTCATCCTGCGCTGCTCGGGCGTCGACATCCGCTATCCCCATGCCGAGCGTCTCGCCGTCAGCGGGTTCGACCTCGAGCTGCGACGCGGCGAGACCGTCGCGATCGTCGGGGAGTCCGGCAGCGGCAAGTCGACGGTCGCGACGGCGCTCGCCGGCCTCGTCGACACCGAGCGGGGCGAGGTGCGGCTGCGCGACGCCGACGGCTCCGTCCACGACCTGCTCGGACCGGCCGGTCGCCGACCCCTCGCGGTGCGCAGCGCGGTCCAGCTCATCTTCCAGAACGCGGACCTCGCGCTCAACCCCCGTCGCAGCGTCGGGGACTCGGTCGCCCGTCCGCTCACGGTGTTCCGCCGGGCGGGGAAGGGCAGCGAGAGCCGGACCAGGGTGGCCCGGCTGCTCGACGAGGTCGGGCTCGGCGCCGACTTCGCCCGACGCGTCCCTGCCCAGCTGTCCGGAGGGCAGCGCCAGCGGGTCGGCATCGCCCGGGCCCTCGCCGCGGAGCCGACCCTGCTCATCGCCGACGAGATCACCACGGCGCTCGACGTGTCGGTGCAGGCCGCCGTCCTGGAGCTCCTCGACCGGCTGCGCCGCGACCATTCCCTCTCCTGCCTGTTCATCAGCCACGACCTGGCCGTCGTCCGCAGCGTCGCCGACCGGATCATCGTCATGAAGGACGGCCGGGTCGTCGAGGCGGCCCCCACCGACCGGCTGTTCGCCGACCCGCGCCACCCCTACACGCGGACCCTCCTCGAAGCGGTCCTCGAGCCCGGGCATACTGACCTCCCACCCAGCGACCTGGACGAGGAGCCCCTCGCCATCGACCCGCAGGCGGCCCTCGTCGACCTCGGCGGCGGCCACCAGGTCCGCGCCGACGAAGGAGTGAGCACCACCGCATGAGACTCGTCGACATCGCCGAGGGGGCGGTCGAGGTCCGCGATCTGTGGATCCCCATGGTCGACGGCGTCCGGCTGCGGGCCCGGGTCTGGCTCCCTCCGGACGCCGAGCAGCGCCCGGTGCCCGCCCTGCTGGAGTACCTGCCCTACCGCCTCGACGACTGGACCTCGGTCCGCGACAGCGAGCGCCATCCCTACTACGCCGCCCACGGATATGCCTCGGTGCGGGTCGACATCCGCGGCACCGGGAGTTCCGACGGCCTGTTCGACGACGAGTACTCCCCGACCGAGCTCGACGACGGGGTCGCGGTCGTCGAATGGCTCGCCGACCAGCCGTGGTGCACGGGCGCGGTCGGCATGTTCGGGATCTCGTGGGGTGGCTTCAACGCGCTCCAGGTCGCCGAGCGGGCGCCGGAGCCGCTCAAGGCCATCGTCACCGTCTGCTCCACCGACGACCGCTACGACAACGACGTCCACTACATCGGCGGCGCGCTGCTCGGGGTCGACATGGCCGCGTGGGCCGGGACGATGCTCGCCTTCGCCTCCCGTCCCCCGCGTCCGGAGGTCGTCGGCGAGGCCTGGGTCGAGCAGTGGCGCGAGCGCCTCCTCGGCCAGTCGCCGCTGGCCCCCACGTGGATGGCGCACCAGGAGCGGGACGACTACTGGCGGCACGGGAGCGTGTGCGAGAACTACGACGGCATCCGGGCCGCGGTCCTCGCGGTCGGCGGCTGGGCGGACCCCTACCGGGACGCCGTGCTGCGCCTGGTGAGCAGCCTCTCGGCGCCGGTCAAGGGGATCATCGGCCCGTGGTCGCACCAGTACCCCGACCGGGGGATCGCCCCGGGGCCGGCGATCGGGTTCCTCCAGGAGACCCTGCGATGGTGGGACCGCTGGCTCAAGGGCATCGACACGGGGGTCGAGGCCGAGCCGGCGCTGCGGGCCTGGGTCAACGACCCCGAGCCGCCCGCGCCCTACGTCGCCGAGCGCTCGGGCCGCTGGGTCGGGGTGCGCGACCCGGACGACGTCCCCGTCCACACCCTCACGGTGGGCTCCGGTCGCGTCCTCGTCCGCTCCCCCTGGGTGACGGGTCAGCTGGCCGGCCGGTTCTTCCCGTTCGGCAACGCCGCCGACCTGCCCCCCGACCAGCGGCCCGAGGACGGCCGGTCGGTCTGCCTCGACGTCCCGGTCGGCGAGCAGCCCCTCGACCTGCTCGGCCGGGCCACCCTGCGCACCCGGCTGCGGTCCACCCACGACCGTGGCCACCTCGTCGTGCGGCTCTGCGACGTCGCGCCGGACGGCTCCTCGACGCTCGTCACCCGCGGGGTCCTCAACCTCCTCAAGCGCGAGGGGATGGCGCACGGCATACCCCTCGTCCCCGGCCAGGACGTCGAGGTGGAGGTCCTCCTCGTCTCCGCCGGGTACCGGTTCGCCCCGGGCCACCGGATCCGGGTGGCGCTGAGCAACCACTACTGGCCGTGGGTGTGGCCGCACGGCGTCGACGACACCCTCGACGTCGACCTCGGCTCGACGACGCTCGGGCTCCCGCTCGTCCCGGCGGAGGCCGAGCCGGTCTCCTTCCCCGACGCCGAGCACGCCCGGCCGCTGGCCATCACCCGCCCGGACGACGCGGAGGATCCGCGACCCGCCCGGGTCGTGAGCTACGACGTGGCCCGGGACGAGACGACCCTCGTCGTCGACCCGGGGTACGGCGGGACGCGCCACTACCCCGACGGCCTCGTCTTCCTCGAGGCCGCCGAGGAGAGGTATGCCATCCGGGAGGGCGACCCGACCTCACCGCGGGCCGAGTCCCGGTGGACGCTGCGGCTGTCCACCGACACCTGGGCCGCCGAGATCGAGACCCGCTCGGTCGTCACGGGTGACGCGACGACGTTCCGGATCGAGAACCAGGTGCGCGCCGTCGCCGTCCGCGACGGCGTCCGCGAGCTCGTCGCCGACCGGGTCTTCGACGACCGGCTGCCCCGGACGTCGACGTGACCCAGCGCCGGCTGAGCCCCGCCGCGCGCCGGCAGCAGATCATCGACGCGGCACGCGGCGTGATCGTCCAGCGCGGGCTGGCCACCACCTCCCTGCGTGACATCGCCACGGCGGCCGGGGTGTCGCTCGGCACGGTGACCTACCACTTCGACGGGGTCGACGAGATCCTCAGCGCCGTCGTCGTCGCCGAGTCGGCGCGGTTCTACGAGGACGTCGTGCGCTCCGCCGACGCCGAGCCCGACCCGTGGCAGGCCCTCGACCTCATCGTGGCGCCGCTCTTCGGCGACTCCGACGACGTGACGGCGCACTGGCGGATCTGGTCCGACTACTGGGCGACCGTCGCCCGCCGGCCCGAGATGGCCACGACCTACGCGGGGCTCATCCGCCACTGGGAGGCCTGCTGCACCCGCATCGTCGCGCGGGGGGTCGAGAGCGGCGTGTTCCGCGAGGTCAGCCCCGGCACGACGGCGCTCAAGCTCGCGGCATACAGCGACGGACTCGGCACCCAGCGCGCCCAGCGCGTCGAGGGGCTGACCCCCGAGGTCGCCCGCGCCTGGATGGACGAGTTCGCCCGCGCCCTGCTCACACCGGCGGGAACCCCCGGGCCGGCGGACACCCCCGCACCGGCGGGGACGCTCACGTCGGTGGGGACGCTCACACCGCCGGCAGCCGGGGAGTAGCCCGGCCTACTCGGGCGCCAGGCCCTGCTGCAGGATCCGGATCGCGTTCCCGAAGGGGTCCCGCAGACCCATGTCGGTGCCGTAGAAGTGCGTGGTCGGCTCCTGGGTGAAGTCGGTGACACCGCGCTGACGGAGCGTGTCGTAGAGAGCGCGGACGTCGTCGGTGCTGAGGACGAGTCCGCTCAGCGCGCCCTTGGCGACCAGCTCGCGGATCTGCGCGGCCGTCGCCTCGTCGTGGAGCGGCGGCCCGGGCTGTTCGAGGGAGATCTCCGTCGAGGCGTCGCCGGGCACCCGCACGGTCAGCCAGCGGTAGTCCCCCTGGCGCACGTCGTTGCCCTTCTCGAGCCCGAGCGTGTTGACGTAGAAGTCGAGTGCCTCGTCCTTGTCGAGGACGTAGATGGAGGCAACGTTCAGCCGGGTGATCATGTCGTGCTCCTGAGCCGGTGACGGCGGTCGCGGGTGGGACGGCTCCGATCCTACGAGCGGATGTCCTCCGGATGCGGGCCGTGACACCGCGGTCGCCCGCGGCCTGTCGTGGTCGGTCACGATCGGTCACCGGAGTGCTACGTTCGGCAGGATCGGGGCCCCACGCACACGAACCCGGACCACGAAAGAGGATCGATGGACGACCGTGATGCCCGCACCGTCCTGTCCGGTTCCCGACACGACGTCGAGGACCTGTCGCGCCGTCCGGCGACCCGATCGGCATACGAGACGCTGCGTGAGGTGCTCCCGCTGGGAGCCGGGCTGACCCCCGACGGAGCCGTCACCGTCGGCGGCTGCGACGTGCGGGACCTCGCCGCACGGTTCGGCACACCGCTCTACGTCTACGACGAGGACGACCTGCGGGCACAGGCTCGACGGTTCGTCGACGGCCTGCGACGTCGGTGGCCGCGCAGCGAGGTCCTCTTCGCGTCCAAGAGCTTCCCTGCCGTGGCGATGTACCGGCTCGCCTTCGAGGAAGGCCTCGGGATCGACGTGGCTGGCTACGGCGAGCTGCGGTTCGCCCTTGCCGCAGGAGTCCCGGGCCCCAGGATCCACGTCCACGGCAACGCCAAGTCCGACGCGGAGGTGCGGCTGGCGTTGACGGCCGGGGCAGGGATGATCGTCGTCGACGGGCCCGACGACGTGGAGCGCATCGGACGGCTCGCACCCGAGTGCGGCATCACCCCCGAGCACCCGCAGGACGTCCTCGTCCGAGTCATCCCCGACGTCTCGCCCGTCACCCACGAGTCCCAGTCGACCGGTGGCGCCGGGTCCAAGTTCGGGGTCCGGCTCGACCAGCTGCCCGGCGTGGTCGCCCGGATGGCCACGTTCGGCACGATGCGTATGCGGGGCCTGCACCACCACATCGGATCGCAGGTCTACGACGTCGAGCCGTTCGCCGAGGCGGTCCGCGCCGTGGCCGCCGGCGGATCCTTCCCGGTCTACGACGTCGGCGGCGGCTACGGGGTGCGCTACACCCTGGAGGAGCCGGACGTCACCGTGGACCAGTTCCTCGACGCGATCGTCCGGGCCGCTCACGCCGCGTTGCCGGCCGACGCCGAGCTTCTCATCGAGCCCGGCCGGTCGCTCGTGGCCAGGGCAGGCACGATCCTCTATACCGTCAACACGGTCAAGCACACTGGTCGGACGTTCGTCGCCGTGGATGGCGGCATCGGTGACTACCCCGACCTCGCGATGACCGGTCAACGCTGCGAGGCCCTGGTCGCCAACCGCGCCGGCGACCCCGTGGGCCAACCGGTCCACCTCGTGGGCCGGCAATGCGAGTCAGGAGACCTCATCCGTGCCGACTACCCCATGGCCGATCCCCAGGTCGGAGACCTCGTGCTCATGACCACCGCGGGCGCCTACGGCTACACCCTCGCCAACGGCTACAACGGGGCGTTTCGCCCTGCCGTGGTCTTCTGCTCCGCTGGCCGGGCCCGGGAAGTCGTCCACCGCGAGACCATCGAACAGCAGCTCGCCCTCCAGGTCACCCCCCGCGGCGACTGACCGGTCGGACTGCGATCGACACCAGGAGGGAGCAGTCGACAGGAGGGGCACACCCGACACGAACCGCGCCGGACTGCGAGCCCCGGCACGACATGGCTCGTTCAGTCCTGCGGGTAGCTGATGGGTACTTGCCCGGTGGGCGGTCCGGTGAGCATGAGCGCATCGACGTCGATGCGCGACCGCGATGCGGTCCCGAGGTTCTTGACGATGACCTTGCTCGTACCGGCTGGAAGGGTTGCCTGCCAGACGATGGCGGCGTGCTGAGCGGGTGAGGCGTAGGTGTCGACAGTCGCTGCCTTGCCCCCATTGACGCTGATCGACGCCTTCCCTCGGTTGCTGTTCTTCTCCATCACGACCGCGAACGTCTGGCCCGGGCCCCTCGTCGTCACCGAGTAGGTGATCGCCTGGCCCTTGGCCGTCGAGTACAGCGTCGTCCCGTCGTCGTAGCAGGCGCACTTGGACACTGCCCAACCGGCGGACTTCGTCATGGAGAGCTCGCCCCAGACGGGACCACTCGGATGGGCCGTCGCATCCTCCTGCCAGACCGAGACCCGATCGAAGGCCGAGTAGGTGGACACGGCGATGTTGCCGCGGTTGTCCTTGGCGACGACCGCCCACCGAGGGGGATCCTCGTCTGACCCACCGCACTCCCCGTAGTAGTTGCCGCCGACCTCTGTCTGCGACGTGGCCTGGGTGTCCAGGACGTTCCGAAACTCCGAGGGCAGATTGGTGATGACGTCGTAGCTCTTCACACCACTGACCGCGTCTGTTGCGTGCCATGACAGCGCGAGCGGGATCTTGGAGTGCCAGGCGCTGACCGCGCAGATGTCCTCCGAGCTGGTGATGTCGATCGACTGCCCGACCTGGAAGTGCAGCGGATCGACGACCAGCGTCGGCGGGGTCGCGTCGTATGCCGACGGGTTGCCGTCGGCATCAGGTCTAGCGGCCGCGATGAGCGCATGAGCCGGGACCGCAGCCAGGGCGAGGGCGCACACGGCACCGGCGGCGAACGAGGACAGGGAGAACCTACGCATCACAACCGACCCCTTGACGTTGAGCTGCCCTTCCGAGTGCTCGGCAACGTACCAGCGGCGCCGCGGCGCTGCCTCCCGAACGAGGGCACAGGCAGGATCTCTACCGCTCACACTGGTCTGCGAGGTGCAGTTCGAGACCGACCGCCACCGCCTCGAGCTGACCCTCTCCAAGCGTGGCAACGACCGTCAGCGCCAGCAGAAGTGAGTGGTGAAACATGCTGACCATCTGGCAGGTGACCAGGTCCTCGGTCACGTCCTCCGGGCTTAGCATGCCCACCGGCATCGCCTGAACCGCCTTGCCGCCGTGGCCCCGGGGAGTCGAGGTAACGGGACCCCGTCTCCCGTGCTCTTCTTACCTCGAACTGCCAGACGCCCCGGCGGTTCGAGGTAAGAATCCGCCGTGTCGCGGGGCCGTGATCACCTCCAATAGTGAGAGGCCGGATCCACGGAGGTCTACAGTCGAACCCATGGAGGTCTACGATGGAGTACGTTACTTTGTATCTGATAATGGATTAGGTACGAAGTAAGGATCATCCGATGGCCAGGATCCGTGTCTCGCCGCGCCGCGGTGCCGCGGACGCCGCAGCCGTCCTCGGCCATCAGATCAAGGCCGCGCGCATCGCGCGCAACTGGACGGCAGTCGAGCTGGCCGAGCGCATCGGGATCGACCGTCGCACCGTCGCCGCCATCGAAGCGGGCGACCCAGGAGTCTCGCTCGGCAACGCGTTCAACGCTGCCGACATCCTGGGCGTGCCGCTGTTCGGGGCTGAGGACCGTGCGGAGCTGGCGCGTCTGCGTCGGGAGGGCCGGGAACGGCTGGCACTGCTGCCGACTCGGGTGAACAAGCCTCGCACGAAGGCGCAGCCCGACGATGACTTCTGACCCCTTCCGGGCCCGACGCGTTTTCGTCTGGACCTGGCTCCCCGGCGAATCGACGCCTATCGTGGCGGGGGCGGTCGACCGGGTCGGCGCCGATCGCCTGGACTTCACCTATGCCCGGTCCTATCTCGACAACGAGAGGGCCATCAGCCTCTACACGCCCGAGCTCCCCTTGCGGCGAGGAGGCCAAGAGCCTGTGGACGGCCTGATGGTCGCGGCGTGCCTCAAGGACGCGACGCCCGACTCTTGGGGCGAGCGCGTCATCGGCAACCGCCTGGGCTCGGGTGACGCAGAGCTGGGCATCGAGACCTCCATGCTGGAGTCCGGCTCCAACCGGCTCGGTGCGCTCGACTTCCAGCCGAGCCCCGAGGCATACCGACCACGACTCGACACAGCTGGCTTGGACGAGCTGTACGACGCGGCCGAGAAGGTCCTCGCAGGTGAGCTCCTCAACCCGGCCATTGGCGACGCGCTCATGAATGGGACCACCATCGGAGGTGCGCACCCCAAGGTGCTCATCAGTGACGACTCCGGGATCGAGTACATCGCAAAGCTCTCTATCTCGACCGACGTGCACCCGTGGATCCGCGCTGAGGCTGCTGCCATCGAGCTCGCGCGCCGCTGCGGCATCGAGGTGCCCACCGCTCGCGTGATCACGTCGCTGGGACGGGATGTGCTCCTCATCCAGAGGTTCGATCGCTTGCCCAGAGGGTTGCGGCGGCACGTCGTCTCAGGATTGACGATGCTGGGTCTCGACGCACTCCTCGAGGCGCGCTACGGCTCCTACCCCGAGATGCTCGATGTCCTGCGCGAGCTCGGGCATGAGCCGCAGAACGTCGGACGCAAGCTGTTCGAACGCGTCGTCTTCAACATCGCGATCGGAAACAACGACGACCATGCACGCAACCACGCCGCGTTCTGGGACGGCACGAGTCTCGAGCTCACGCCCGCCTTCGACCTGACCCCGCAGCCTCGTTCGACCGACACGTCGGCTCAGGCGATGGCGATCGGTCGCGACGGAAGCCGAGCCAGCCAGTTCTCGGTCTGTATCGCCGCGGCTGCTGACTACGGTCTCTCCCGGCCCGAGGCGAGGCAGGTCGTCGACCGGATCGTCTCGACGATCGAGAGCCACTGGACCGAGGCTGCTGACGCCGCGGGATTGACCGACGCGGATCGCAACCTGCTGTGGAAGCGGTCCGTCCTGAACCGCTCGGTGTTCCACGACTGACGAGTGCTCTGCCCCGCTGTCGCCCACCCAGGGCGTCACCAATGACTCGATGAGGGCGGCCGGTCGAGGCGCAGGCCCTCGTCGTCGGAGATCGGACCATCGCCGCAGCCGCCCTGCTCTTCCCAGCCGCCGCCGACAGCAACGCCCCCATGGCACCCTCGACGCTCGACAAGGTCTACTACCCGGCCCGGAAGGTCGCCGGCCGAGACGACCTGCGCTGGCACGACCTCCGCCACACCGGCGCCGTCCTCGCCGCTCGGACCGGCGCGATGCTCGCCGAACTCATGGGGCGACTCGGCCACTCCACTCCTGGGGCGGCGATGCGGTACCAGCACGCCGCAGCCGACCGCGACGCCGAGATCGCGCGACGTCTCTCCGTGTTGGTGTCGGAGCCGAATGGCAAAGTGGCCGAGTGAACACGTGGACCGCCAAGTTCTACGAGGACGCCGATGGTCGGCGTCCCGTCGAGATCTGGATGGGTGATCTCGGCGAGGTCGAGTTCGAGGCGCTGGCGACTGCGATCGAGGAGATCCTGAAGAGGGACGGGCTCGCGCTCGCGAGCACGCCGGGCGCCGTCCTTGCCCTCGCGAGTGAACAGGGCGTGCTGCTCGACGAATGCCAGAGCGTCGGCGACCGCCGCATGGTGGGCCCGCTCGATCTTCGCCGCCACCTCCTGCGGCGCGACCGCCCAGAGCGCGGAGACCGGCTTCACCGGCTGAACGTCAGGTCGAACCCGGCGATAGTGGTCTGCCGCGGCCGCGAGTACCGCTTCAGCGCCGCGGACAGTTCGCGCGCGGACGTCGGTTCCCCGACCCCGTTCGGTGACGAAGAACTCCCGGGCGGCGGTCGTCTGGGCCCCAGCCTGCTCGGCAGAAGTCGGCGTCGCCGACTCCGCGAGGAGCTCGTCGACGCGGGAGTTGAAGGTGGTGGCCGTCTCGTTGGCGAAGACCCTTGTACGCCGCTCCGAGCGGCCGGCCCGTGACGGGATCGCAGCCGCTGCTGAACAGGTGCTTCATCTGCTCGGCCGTCACGATGTCCCCCGACCGCCAGAGCATCGATGCCGTCGAGGCCAGAACCGATCCATCGACCGGGTGCCTCCCCCTTCGCCGAGTAGTTTGTCGGCAAGCGGGATGCTGCCCTTCTCCGTCGAGTCGAGCGCGGCAACCTGCCGAGTCAGGTACTCGTAACCCGACCCGGCGGACAACTTCTGCAGCGTCATCGTCACACTCCTCAAGGCTGCGAGCCCGGCGCGGGTGGCCAGAGGGAAACCCGGATGAAGAGGTATGTCTGGATGGAAAGGGAGGGCGGGGAAGAGGAGGCGATCAGGAGGGATCAGGGGCAACAGGAAGGAGGAAGCAAGGGAGAGAGATGAAGAGCGAATAGGGTCGCGGTATGGCGAGTTCGGTATGCGCGACCTGTGGTCGCCCGGTCGACGAGCACGAGCGCGACGTTCGCTACACGCTGCCCGACCCCGTTCTCGATCTACCGGATCGTGAACGGACCGACGGCACCTGGATGAGCGGCCCGAATGCCAACGAGTCCGTCATGATGCAGGTTCCCGGCGTCGGCCCGTTCGTCCGGGCGCTGCTGCCGGTGAGGCTGACAGGCGGCTACTCGGTGCGGTTCGGCGTGTGGGTCAGCATTCACCCGGATGACCTGCAGCACGCCTTCAAGGTCTGGTGGTCACCCGACTACGCCGACCTCCGGCTTCGGGGCGTCCTCGCCAACGGCATCAAGCCGTGGGGGCTGCTGGCCACTCCTGTCGAGATCAGCGTCTTGGACAAGACCCAATCGCCCTGGGTCACGACCATCGATGATGACGACATGCGGACGGTTCTTGCGAAGGAGTGGGACCACGAAGTCGTCCTTGCTGCGCTTCCCGTGGCCATCGGTGGTGGTACGTGAGTCGCGGTTGGCGGTACCCGTTTAAGCCTCGGTCCTGGGACGACATCGCCCATCACTGGGACTTTGGGCCGGAGGTCTTCGGCCACATGACACAACTCGTCGAGACGATCCGGCAGTCGCCTGCCGCTGAGCAACTGGTCGGCATCACCTCGATGCATGACCTCGTTGTGGCGGTCGTGCCCGTCACCGATCCGCCGTTCGAAGTCCTCCGCGTTTGCGCTTTGCCTGCCCCTGGAGTGGTGCGGATAGAGCATCATTCGTTGACCGGGCACGACGACGTCATCGAGCGGCCGGTGGCTGACCTCGTTCCCTTGTTCTGGCGCTTCGTCACCTACAAGTTCGGCATCGAGGGGAGCCGGCCATCAGATACTCGCGATAACATCGAGCAGCTCGGCCCCGGTTGAGAGCACCACTGCCGCCTCGGCGAGTTCAGGCGGCAACTCCGCTCGCGGATGCAAATTGGCGATGGCGGGAGGGCCATCGGGCAGCAGGATGGTCCAGTTCGCGGCTCCTGCCGCTCGGACCAGGAGGTCCCATGTGGCTGCCCTCCAGCGTGATTCACCATCATGTGGTCGTCGCTGAGGTAGACGTCGGCACCGCCATCGTCGACCTCGATCCGCAGGAAGTTGTGCTCCGGCTCGGACTTCGTTAGGTGGGGCGCGAGCATCGTCCGGGCGGAGGCACCTCCGCCCGCCGCGGCATCGCCGCGCTTGAAGCCTTGGAAGAAGACGTCATACGACATGAGGTCAGGATGTCAGGCGTCATCGAAATGGCGCGGTACCCCTGGGACGGGTCCGGCATACGGCGTCTATGAATCGCCTGGAGATCGTGGCCGCGTTTGAGGAAGTCTTCGACCAGGCGATCGTCTTCCACGGATTCGCGGATCACATGCGTGACTACGACGTCTTCGTCTATGCGACAGCCGATCCTCGAACCGGCATTGCGCCCGAGCACCTGAGGTACCGCTTCACGCGCTGCGTTCGTGCGACGGCCACGACCGCGGTGCGTCTCGACGTCTGGCAACGATCCCTCGATGAGCGGCTGGTGGACAACGAGGCGTACGCCGCCGAGCCCGAGTTGGACGGTTACGTCTGGGGGGTCAACTGGCAGGCCCTGTATCCGGGAATGTCCCTCCGCGAGGAGTCAGCCGAGGCCGACGCCTGGTCGCAGGACGTTGGAATCCCGTTCCTCGAAGCACGCATCGAGACCAACGGTCACAACATTGAGCTGATCTTCTCTGACCTCGTGGTCACGCGTGTCGAGCCGGGCTTCACTCCGTTCGCTATCCCTGACGGCGGTCCGACTTCAAGATCCCGCTGCCATAGCCGGCCGCGAGGCCGGCAATTCGCCGTCAGGATTCAACAGCAATGAGGTCGACCCACACCTGATCCAATCCGGTGGGGTCGACGTCGTCGGTCGAAACGACGACGCGAGTCTGCAGGCTGGGCGCCGGAATGACGACCATTCCATCCGCGTCACCGAGCGAGACCGACTCGTTCGGGGTGGCAATCACAATGTCGCAGAGGACGTGGCGTTCGACTGGGCCCGCCTGGCCGAGGGAACGCACATGGAATGTCGAGGTGGCCCAGTCCCAGTCGCCCACGAAGCGCTCTGCGTCGATGTCCTGTGCGTGCCGAACGCCGATGGCCACCACGCCGTCTCCGACGGCGACGGCCTGACCGGCGAGGCTGCCCGGTACCTCTGCACGAGGGCCGCCGAGGATGGCGACTCCCCAATGCCAGGGTCGCGTCAACGTCACCTCGGCCAGGGGCTGCATGGACCAAACCTAGGGCGCGGCATCCGACCGCTGGCCACTCGACACGACTCCGTGGCCTTGAGGGACAGGAGCGGACGAACTCGCGCCTGCTCGGACCTCGGAGACCGCCATGCCTGCCACCCTCACTCGACGCCTTGTCACCCTCACCGACGCTGCTGACGCACTCGCGGTGTCGACCCGAACCGTCCGGCGCTACATCGCCGACGGCCAGCTCGAAGCCGTACGCCTTGGTCGCAAGACGCTCCGGATCAAGGCGGAGTCCGTCGAGCGGTTCATCGATGCGAAGCCGGTCGGCAATTGGCGCTGAGGTCAGCTTGCCGGCCGGAAGTACCCAAGGAACTCGTCGACGACCTTCGCGAATCGCGGGACATCAAGCCAGTCGTCGTATCCGGGAACACGATCGACGACCTCATCCGATGTAGACCCGCTCCAGTACTCCAGGTCAGCCCACCCGCCGGCGTACAGAACGAGCCGGCCCTCTTCGGTCCCACGATGGACCTCGACGCCGACCGAGTACGGCTCCCCGACGGTCGCACGGTTCGTCGCCCACGGGGTGTCGTAGTCGTCGCCCATGTCCTTCCACGTGAGCGGACCGACGTCGAGGTCAGTGCGCTCTCCGAGTTTCGCGGTCAGCTCCGCTGCTGCGGCGTCCAGGTCGATGCGTCGATCCACGGTGCCGATTGTGGCAGCCCAGAAACAGGACAGGAGCGGCCGAACTTGGCCGCTCCTTGTTCCCCATATGTTCCCGATTTCAGATCCGGATCCGAAAACCCTGCTCTGACGAGAAGATTCACCCAGCCGTGGTCTTCGCGTCAGAGTGTTTCAGGACGCGTCGAGGGTGACTCGGTAGCCCATGGCTTC
>JBDIAL010000036.1:0-22760 GCA_039812405.1 Nostocoides sp. | reverse complement strand
GGGGCCATGGCGCAATTGGTAGCGCACCTGCTTTGCAAGCAGGGGGTTAGGGGTTCGAGTCCCCTTGGCTCCACCCGACGCACAAGGCTCGAACCCTTGCCCGACGAATCGTCGGCTGGGGTTCGAGCCTTGTCGGCGTCTGCGGCCCAGGTGAGAGCGTCGGCGTTGACTTCGGTCGAGCAGCATCTCGAAGGGGCGGTTGTTCTCGACGCGGAGCGGGTCGTCCTCATCGACGTAGACCTTGGTGAAGAAGGCTTGGTTGCACAGACGCCGGTTGGCGTCGTCGTGCCGCATCTGACCAGTCTTCGAGCGCCGTCCACAGAGCGGGCGCGGACCTGCCGTCGCCCTGAGTGGCTCACCGGTCCGCGCGTGACCGGCGGTCTTGTCGGTGGTCGCCGATACGATGGCCACCAGAGAAGTACCCCAGGTCGGTGGTGCTCCGGACCACCGGGGGAGGGCAATGTCCAGGGTCATGAACCGGACCTCGAGCCTCAACGCGGCCAAGGCAGCGAAGAACGATGAGTTCTATACCCAGTGGGCTCACATAGAGCGTGAAGTCAACGCCTACCCGGAGTTCAACCCCGATACGTTCCGGGGCAAGGCCATCCTGCTGCCGTGCGATGACCCCGAGTGGAGCAACTTCGCGAAGTACTTCGCTCTGCACTTCACCGACCTTGGTCTGAAGAAGCTGATCTCAACGTCCTACGCCCCCGACAGCAACCCGTCGCTCTTCTCCTACGAACCGACGCTCTTCGAGCTGGGCGACCCGAAGTTCGATTCGACCAAGACACGTACCAACGGCAAGAAGTTCACTCTTGAACCACAAGATATCAACGAAGACGGGGGCAACAGTTAGGAGCGTCAACATGACCGAGATACCCAGCGGCGAGATCGTCCTGTACCAGCGCGAAAGCGGCGAGTCGGTAATCGAGGTTCGCTTGGACGCCGACACGGTGTGGCTCAGTCAGCAGCAGATCGCTGACCTGTTCCAGACCTCCCGTACCAACATCGTCGAGCACATCGGGCACGTGTATGAGGAGGGCGAACTCGACGAGGTGGCAACCTGTCGGAATTTCCGACAGGTTCGCGCCGAGGGCACCCGCCAAGTTACCCGTGAGCTACCCTTCTACAACCTCGACCTGATCATCTCGGTGGGCTACCGGGTTAAGAGCCGTATCGCGACCCAGTTCCGCATCTGGGCGACCGAACGCCTGCGCGAGTACCTCGTCAAGGGCTTCACCATGGACGACGCCAAGCTCAAGAACCTCGGTGGTGGCACCTACTGGCGCGAGCTTCTCGACCGCATCCGCGACATCCGCTCCAGCGAGAAGGTGCTCTACCGGCAGGTGCTCGACCTCTACGCCACCAGCATCGACTACAACCCAAGGGCCGAGGAGACCGCCGAGTTCTTCAAGATCGTCCAGAACAAGCTCCACTACGCCGCCCACGGCCACACCGCCGCAGAGGTGATCGCGTCGCGCGCCGATGCCACCCAGCCGAACATGGGGCTCACCACCTTCGCGGGCCAGCAACCCGTCAAGGCGGAGATCGGCATCGCCAAGAACTACCTCAACGAGAACGAACTCAAGAAGCTGAACACCCTGGTTTCGGCCTACTTCGATGCCGCCGAGTTCCGCGCACAGAACCACCAGCCCACCTACATGCGCGACTGGATCGCACATCTGGACCGGATCATCACCGCGATGGAAGCGCCGACCCTCAAGAGTGCAGGTTCGATCAGTCATCAGCAGGCCATCGCGAAGGCTGAGAGTGAGTACGGCAAGTACCGTGCCCAGCTCGACGCCGCACCCTCCGACATCGAGGCCGCCTATCTGGAGTCGGTGAAGCGCACCCAACGCGAGATCGAAGGTAAGGGGGGCAAGCCAGGAGGCTGACGAAAGCAGAATTCAGCGGCTTTGGGTGGCTCGGGCAGGCATAGGTCAGCCTCGACCACAAGGTTGTGGCCATCGTCGGCCCCAATGAGGCGGGCAAGACGACGCTGCTGAAGGCGCTGGCCTACATCGACAACGGGGAATCGTTGACGGTCGCGCAACGCTCGTCCCGTCGACCCGGAGCACATCGAGTCGCGGCTGCGGGCCGCCGGCTTCGTCACGGCCGAGATCAGCACGAACGACTACTCCGTCCGCTTCCGCGCCACGAAAGCATGAAGCTCCTCAGTCACGACGTCGCGATCGGCACATCCCGCCCGTGATGAGCCTCGGACCGGAGGCCTTCGACCATCTCGAATGCGAGCCCTGCACCAGTATGCCGGGGCTTGACCCCGTCTCGATGCCTCCCAGCCGACCTGGCGCCGAGGGCAGAGACCGAGGCGCCGGGACGTCGACCCCTGAGAGGATTGAGTCGCTGGGCGTCGTGGCTGGGCATCGACTCCCGATGCGGTTGTCGATTCCGCGGGGTCGTTCGCGTCGGTTCGGGTGAGAGGCCCCCGTCGGGGGCTGGAGGAAAGGAGAGCCGATCATGGCCGACTATCTGATGCTGATTTACCGGGGTGAGCAGGAGGCCCAGGCGCAGGGTGACGAGGTGAGCGCCGCATACAGGGAGTTCATGCAGCGCCGGGCGGGAGCCCTTCGCGGTGGTGCCGCGCTGGAGTCGGTCGAGACGGCGACCTCGGTGCGCAGCGACGGACGCGGCGGGTTCATCGTGACGGATGCCCCGTTCGCGGAGTCGAAGGAGGTGCTCGGCGGCTACTACGTCATCGAGGCCGCCGACCTGGACGAGGCACTGGCGATCGCCAAGGAGGTGCCGGCTCCCGGGGGCGGTGTCGAGGTGCGGCCGATCCGCGTGATGGACTGATGGGCGCGGCCAGCGCGGAGGTCGCCGCTGCGGTCGCGGATGCGCACCGTCGCGAGTGGGCGTTCGTGCTGGCCTCCACCCGGCGGGTCGCGGTCGACCTCGACATGGCCGAGGAAGCGGTGCAGGACGCCTACGCCTCCGCACTGGCCGTCTGGGACGAGCGCGGCATCCCTCGCAACCCCGCCGCGTGGCTGACCACCGCGGCTCGGCGGCGCGTGCTCGACCTGCGCCGCCGGGCCGACGTGGCACGGCGGGCGCTGCCCGAGCTGCTGTCCACGCAGCGCGAGGGGCCCGATCCCGACGGGCAGAGCTTCCCGGACGACCGGCTACGACTGGTGTTCACCTGCTGCCACCCGGCGCTGTCGGAGGAGGCCCGGGTGGCGTTGACGCTCAAGCTGGTCTGTGGTCTGTCGGTGCCCGAGGTCGCCCGCATGTTCCTCGTCGCGGAGACGACGATGGCCGCTCGGATCACCCGAGCCAAGAAGAAGATCGCCGCCGCACACATCCCCTACCGGGTGCCGGAGCCCGGCGACCTGCCCGCCCGGCTCGACTCCGTGCTCGAGGTGATCCACCTGGTCTACACGACCGGGCACACCGCGCCGTCCGGTGCCGAGCTGACCCGCCGCAGCCTGAGCGAGCGGGCCATCGAGCTCGCGGTCATGCTCCGGTCCCTGCTGCCGGATGACCCGGATGTCGCCGGGCTGCTCGCGCTCCTCGTGCTGACCGACGCCCGCCGCCCGGCCAGAGTGGACGCGGGCGGCGCGGCGGTGATGCTGGAGGATCAGGACCGCGGCCGATGGGATCGAGCGGCGATCGGCACCGGCCTGACACTGCTGGACACGGCTCTGCGGCGACGAGCACCGGGCCGGTTCACCCTCATGGCGGCGATTGCCGCAGTGCACGACCAGGCTGAGACGTGGAGCGACACCGACTGGGAGCAGATCCTCGGCCTGTACGACCTGCTGGCCGAGGTCTGGCCGTCGCCTGTGGTGTCGCTCAACCGGGCCATCGCGCTCGGCTTCGCCACCGGGCCCGAGGCCGGACTGGCCGAGCTCGACCGGCTCGCGACCGAGCCCCAGCTCGCGGCATACGGCTATCTCGCCGCTGCCCGCGCCCACTTCCTCGCCCGGCTCGGCCGCGTCCGAGAGTCTCGCAGCGCATACACCGAAGCACTGCACTTCACCGCGAACGATGCCGAGCGCGGCTATCTGGAGAGGCAGCTCGCCGATCTCGGCAGCGCCGACGGGGCGTCGTCCGCACCGTCTCCCCAACGGCCCGGGCAGGGTTGCCGTTAGAAGACGATGCGCGTGGCCATGAGTCCCTGGCCGGGTGCGCGTCCGGACAGGGTCCGGCAGAACTCGATCGCGTCGAGCTCGGTCGGGGTGTCCTCGGCAGGATCTGCCGAGCGGAAGTGGGCGCCGGCCGGCCCGGTCAGGACCAGATCGACGGGTCGACCGTGGCGACGGGTCCATTCGGCGACCACGTCGGCGACGATGCGGCGGTTGACCGGACCGGTCACGTCCAGAGGTCGCCTCGCTGCGCGAGAGATGTCGATGGTGTGCATCCACACGTCGCGGGTGTAGACGACGTCGGCGAGGTGGCCGAGGTTCACACTGCGCGGCATGCCGGTCGCGGTCGAGCCGCCGGCGGCCAGGGGCACCGTGACCGCCCGCATCGGAGCCGGCATCCGAAGCCTCCCCTCGACGGCAGCGGACGCGAGGTCGCGCAGCCCGCCGAGGAGGTGCCTCGGGTCGAGCTCGGCGTGATCGGCGACCTGCAGCGCGTTGACGGCATCGAGCGGGTTGCCGCCGTAGCGCCGGCGATGCCGCCATCCCCACAGCTGTTGGCGCAGGTTCTCGCGCATCGAGATCTGCGCCCGGGCCGCGCCGACCATGTGCCTGACGACGTCACTCACCCGCCATCCGGCGCACTCGGTCGCGGCGGCCCACTCGGTCGGCGACAGATCCTCGAGCAGGTCGAACAGCTGCCCGTATGCGGCCAGGGCCACGTCGCGGGCGTCGGTCCGACGATCGATCGGCTCGATCTCCGACAGTGGATCGATCATGGCCGTCACCGTCCTCCCGCATACTCCTAACGACATTAGGTAGCATTGCTCGTGCAGTGACCGCTGTCAAGGCCGAATGGAGAACGGTGGTGTCCACGCAGAAGCGCCGGCCTTCCCCGGGCGCCTCCCGCGAGGAGCGCCATCGCGCGGCTCGCGGGCGAATACTCGAGGTGGCCTGGCAGCTCGCCCGGGAGCGGGGGCTGACGGGGTGGTCGCTGAGCGACCTCGGCGCGGGGGTCGGCATGCGAGCACCGTCGCTCTACGTCTACTTCGCCAGCAAGGACGCGATATACGACGAGCTGTTCGCGGAGGGCTGCCGGGAGCTGCTCGAGGTGCTTCACCGGGTGATCGACGAGACCACCACTCCGCTCGAGCGGTTTCGCGTCGGGTCACGCGCGTTCGTCGAGTTCGCGGTCGCCGACCCGGCCCGACTGCAGTTGATGTTCCTGCGAGTGATCCCGACCTTCGTCCCGTCGGAGGACTCCTATGCACTCGCCGTCCAGGTCACCGATCTGCTGGCCGACACCCTGCGTCAGCTCGGCATCACCGAGGAGGCCGTCGCGGACCTCTGGACCGCGACCCTCACCGGTCTGGCGACCCAGCAGGTCAGCAACGAGCCCGGCGGCCAACGATGGCTGCGATTGGTCGAGCGCGCCACGGACGCGTTCCTTGCCACTGCTGCGAACCGGCCACTGCCGGGAGGCAGTCGGCCACTGCCGGGAGGCCCGGCAACGGAGTGACAGGCCGTCGTGGCGACGCCTGTGCGTCCGTATGCCTGGATGCTGGACCCCTGGGTGCTGGAACCCGAGGCGTCCCCTTGTCGTGGAACCCGATAAAGGGGCAGCTCACCCGAGAACGCTTCCCCCGCGAAGTGACCCTTTGTCGTGGAACCCGATAAAGGTCCCGGTCGCCAGTCCCGGTCGCCAGGTACAGGTCGTCACGGTCGAGTCCCGGCCCGCCGGTGGGGGGTGAGGGGCTATGCGTGGGCCCGTAACGCCGCGGCATACCACTCCCAGGCGTCCGCCGAGCTCCCGGTCACGGGTGGGTCGGGCCAGCCGTTGACGATGCCCACCAGCGCCCAGTAGCGGAAGACGCGCCGGTCGGTGAAGGTCTCCAGGCGTTCGGCCAGCTCCAGGCGGTCGCCACCGGTGTCCGAGGTGAGCGCCTCCACGCGCTCGATCACCGTCAGGGCCTCGGGCGAGTCGGGCGCGATGCCCGCGTGCACGGCGGCGCTCGCCTGCTCCTGGATGGCCGTCGTGGCCTCGTGACCGCCGTCGGGTGCGGTCCCCTCGGTCTGGGCGCGCTCGGCCATCCGGCGGCTCGACTCGATGTAGCCGGGATCGCGCAGCAGCCCGACGAGCTCGACCCAGGCGGCCACCTGATCGGCGGTCGGGTCCTCCGGCAGCTCCGGCGCTCCGGTGCGCAGCCGGTCGGCGACGGGGCTCTCATGGTCTCCGAACACCGCGTCGAGGTAGTCGTCGAGGATTCGGCGACGTTCGTCGGTGGTCATGCCGGTCAGGTCGGTCATGCGTTCCAGCTCCTCTGTGTCGGTGGACGTGGCGACGGCTCGCAGCACGGCGCGCTGCAACCGGAGGGTTCGGATCTGGGCATCGAGCGCGCGGGCGTGTCGGTCCGCGATCTCGGGCAGCGAGACCTCCGCGGCCAGCACCCGCCGGATGTCCTCCAACCCGACCCCCAGCTCTCGCAGCGTGCGCAGCAGTCGCGCCCGAGCGACGGCATCCGGACCGAACATCCGGTAGCCGGACTCGCTGCGCGATGCCTCGGGCAGCACCCCCGCATCCGCGTAGAAACGCAGGGTGCGCACCGTCAGGCCCGTTCGTCTCGCGAGCTCGCCGATGGTCATGTCCGCCACGATGCAGTCTCCACCGACTGGAGAGTCAAGCGCGAATCAGCGCCACTGCGCCGACCCATCCCCGCCCGCCACCCTTCAGCACCCCACGGGGCCCGTCCTCGGCTCGGTCCATGGTCGATGCGTCGCTCCCGGACGGATGGCGCAGCCGGGGACGGGCCAGGTGTCCGTATGCGACGCATCCGCCGGGTGGGGTCTGGACGGGTGGGGCGGGTGGCCAGTCGTCCCGCCGCTCAGTCCTCCCGGGCGGTCGCTGTGGCTGCGGCAGCCGCCCGCTCGGCGTCGGCGTCGGGGGTCGGGACCTGAGCCGGAGTGCGGAAGATGCGCACCTCCTGCGGCCAGTCGCAGGCCATCGCGATCCGCCCGGCCCAGTGGCGGGCGGCGGTCTCGTCGGGCACGTCCACCGCGGCGAAGCCGCCGAACCGCTCGGTCGTCGCGGCATACGGACCATCGGCGAAGACCGGCTCCCCGTCGTGCGGCTCGACGTGGAAGACCGGGGCGTCGTTGTCGAGCCCCCCGGTGAAGATGAGGACCCCGGCCGCCCGCATCTCCGCGGCGAGGGCGCGCACGGCCCGGGACCGCTCCTGCCACTGCGCGTCGCTCGCCTCGGTGACCCATTCGTCGTTGAAGAAGATGAGGTACTCGGCCATCGTCGCTCCTCGCCTCGGTGGGCAGCTCCCGGCCATCCTCGCACCGTCGCCTGGACGCCGGGCCCGTCCCGCAGCGGCCCGTCATCCGGCAGCCGTCATCCGGCAGCCGTCGTCGTGGTCGCCGGGGCCCGACGGGCGGAGCAGGGGGCGGTCGGGCAGACTGCATGTCGCACACCGAGCCCGCGGGCCGGCGAAGGAGGAGTGGCGCAGCATGAGGCAGGAGCCAGCGACCGGCATACCCGGGACGGCCGGAGCGTCCGAGGGGACGGGCGGACCCGGGACGTCCCGGTGGGCCGGTGAGGGCACCGGTCGCGTCACGGTCGGCACCTTCGAGGAGCTGGAGATCTTCCCGGGGGCGCTCCACCCGCACCGTCACACGCTCTACGAGATCATGTACATCAGCGACGGCAGCGGCCTGTGCGTCGTGGACTTCGAGAACTTCGTCATCGAGCCGCCCGCGCTGTGCATCACGGCACCGGGGGAGGTGCACTTCTGGCGGCCCGAGCTGGCGTTGCACGGCTGGGGCGTCATGTTCAGCCAGGACTTCCTCATCCCCGAGCTGCGGGACATCGACCCCCGGATGATGGTCCGGCTCGTCGACGACCTCGCCGGCAGCCACCTCATCACCCTGCCGGACACCCAGGACACGATCGTGCACCGGGTCTTCCGGGACATGGACGAGGAGGGTCGCGATGCCCAGGAGAACCACCCGACGGCGATCCGGGCCCTGCTCACCTATCTCATCGTCCAGGCCCACCGGCTCCAGACGGTCTCCGGCGGTGCGCCGACCCGGGCCCAGCACCCGCTCGTCTCACGGTTCCGGCACCTGCTCGCCGAGCAGCTGCCACCGAGCCGGTCGGTGGCGGAGTGCGCCCGCCTGCTCGGGGTGAGCGAGAGCCATCTGTCGGACATCACCCGCCGTGACCTCGGGGTCTCGCCGGGGGCGATGATCCGCCGGGCGGTGACGCTGGAGGCCAAACGACTCCTCTCGCTCACCGATCTCACCGTCGACCAGGTGTCCAAACGTCTCGGTTTCGACGACCCGGCCTACTTCAGCCGGTACTTTCGACGGGAGGCAGGCGTGACGGCGACCGAGTTCCGGCGGCTGATCCGCGAAAAGTACCAGATTACCGACGAATAGGTCATCGTCTCGGCCCGGGCACCGTCGGTAGCGTCGAGGGTGGCACGGACCGGCCGTGCCGTTGGCCCGCCCCGCCCTGAGGTCGGGTCGGGAGGGAAGCCAGACGTGCCTGCACTGCTCGCATGGCTTCTCCTCGGTGTCGTGGTCTGGCTCGCCCTCGGAGCGTTGCTGGCCCTCGCGATCGGTTGTGTCGTCCGGGTGGCGGACCGTCGGGAGGGGGAGGGTCGCTCTGCGCCCGACCGTCGACACCGCGGTGATGTGCCGGGTGCGGGTCCGGACCCGCAGCCTGCGCCGACCGGTGGTTCCCGCGTCGCGACACCCCTCGCGATCCACGAGCGCGACGCGGGGGCCACCTCGGCCGCGACCGCGGGAACCGCCTCGGCTGCCGCCGAGCCGGGTCCCGAAGCCGGGCCGAGCCCCGCGGTCGAGCGGGACCCGGTGCCGGACGGCGGTCGGATGCGGTGGGGCCGCTCCCGCCGGAGCCGCTCCCGCCGCTCATACCCCGGTCAGATGCCGCGGGCGGCGAGCCACCCCTCGTCGTAGTAGGTGTCGGCATACCGCGCGCCCCCGTCGCAGAGCAGCGTGACGATGCTGCCCGACTCGCCCGCCGCTGCCATCTCCCGGGCGAGGTGCAGGGCGGCGCAGAGGTTCACGCCCGTCGAGGGGCCGACCCGCCGGCCGAGGACCGTCTCGGCCGAGCGCATCATGGCCACGGCGTCGGCGTCCGCCACCCGGATCATCCGGTCGACGACACCGGGGACGAACGACGGCTCGACGCGCTGCCGCCCGATGCCCTCGATGCGCGAGGACCGCTCCGTCGTCACCGTGGGGTCGCGCTCGACCCAGCCCGGCAGGAAGGCCGACCCCTCCGGGTCGGCGACGGCGAGCCAGGTCGGGAGCCGGCGGTAGCGCAGGTAGCGCCCGATCGTCGCGCTCGTCCCGCCGGTGCCCGCCCCGACGACGATCCATGTCGGCACGGGGAACCGCTCCAGCTCCATCTGGACGAAGATCGACTGCGCGATGTTGTTGTTGCCGCGCCAGTCGGTGGCCCGCTCGGCGTAGGTGAACTGGTCGAGGTAGTGCCCCCCGGTGGACTCGGCGAGGCGGGCGGCCTCGGCATACACCTGGGACGCGTCGTCGACGAGGTGACAGCGGCCCCCCTCCCGCTCGATGAGGGCGACCTTCTCCGGTGAGGTCGCGCGGGGCATGACGGCGACGAAGGGCAGCCCGAGCAGCCGGGCGAAGTATGCCTCGGAGACGGCGGTCGACCCGGAGGAGGCCTCGACGACCGTGCTCCCCTCGTGGATCCAGCCGTTGCAGATCGCGTAGAGGAAGAGCGAGCGGGCCAGCCGGTGCTTGAGCGAGCCCGTGGGGTGGGTCGACTCGTCCTTGAGGTAGACCTCGACATCCGGCAGGCCCGGTGTCGGGAGGCGGACCAGGTGGGTGTCCGCGGAGCGGTTCGCGTCGGCCTCGACCCGGCGCACCGCCTCGGCCGACCAGTCCCGCTCGCGGACCGAGCGGCGGTCGACGTCAACGAGCGGCGCGGGCGGGTCGAGGGACGTCCGGTCGCGTGGGGTGGGAGTCATCGGGGCCGGTGCTCCAGGGGACGAGGACCGGGGACGCTCAGGACTCCGTGGCGTCCTCGGCGGCCTCCTTCGCCTCCTCCGCCGCATCCTGCGCGGCCTCCTCGGCCTCCTCGGCCTCCTCCGCGACGTCCTGGGCGGCGTCCTTCGCGTCGTCGGCCTGGTCGGCGACGGCGTCCTGGGCGCTGTCGACCGCGTCGGCGGCCGCGCTCGTCAGGTCGTCGGCCTTCTCGGCGACGGCGTCCTTGGCCTCGGCCACGGTGTCGCTCACCGCGTCGGCGGCGGCCTCGGCCATCTCGCGCGCCGCGGCGGTCGCGGTGGCGGCGGCGTCGGAGACCGTCGTGGCGGCCTCGTCGACGGAGGAGCGTCCCGACGCCGGCGGGGTGTAGGCGGGCGTCGCCCACGGGTCGTTCTTCGCCTGGTTCTTGCGGACGTAGGAGAGGACGGCCGCGCCGAGCGCGACGATCCCGAGGACGAGGAGGACCTTCCGGCCCCGGTGCTTCGGCTTGACGACCGCCTCGCCGGTGAGGACGGCATACGCATCAGGGGCCCGGTCGGCGGCCTCGGCGGCCTTGTCCTTCGCCGCGGCCGCCCCGGCGGCGACCGTCGCGGCCGCGGCCGCGAGCTTCGGGAGGACCTCGCTGACGAAGGCCTGCTTGGCCTGCTCGACGGCGGGACCGGCGTGGTCGATGGCGTCGTGGACGTGCGGCTTGGCCTGCTCGGCGAGCTCGGACACCTTGGCGAGGACCGGCTCGGCCCGGTCCCCGACCTTGTCGAGGAGCTCCGGCGCCCGGTCGCTCACCGCGTCCCGGATCTCGGTCGCCGCCTCGGCGACCGAGCTCGCGTGGTCGCTGGCGGCGTCCTGGACCTGCTCCGTCTTGCTCTTGCTGCCGAACACGTGGTGCTCCTTCTCGACGACCTGGCTCATCCGCGGCGCGGGCGATGGATCTGCTCCGGCCATCTTTGCATCAGTCCGCGCCGGGGGGCACCCTGGCCTGCGGCGATGCCGGGTCGGCGCGGTGGGCGTGCGAGGATTGGCCGCATGACGGCCACGCACGCGACGCTGCACACGAACCACGGCGACATCACCATCGAGCTGTTCCCCGACCACACCCCGAAGACGGTGGCGAACTTCACCGGCCTGGCGACGGGTGAGAAGGACTACTCCGACGACGCGGGGCGCTCCAACCCGACGAGGTTCTTCGACGGGCTCATCTTCCACCGCATCATCGACGGCTTCATGATCCAGGGCGGCGACCCGCTCGGTCAGGGCTTCGGCGGCCCGGGCTACACCTTCGACGACGAGATCCACCCCGACCTGCAGTTCAACCGTCCCTACCTGCTCGCCATGGCCAATGCCGGCAAGCGGATGGGCAAGGGCACCAACGGGTCCCAGTTCTTCATCACCGTCGTCCCGACGCCCCACCTCAACGGCAAGCACACGATCTTCGGCGAGGTCGCCGACCAGCCGAGCCGCGACGTCGTCGATGCCATCGCCGCCGTCGCGACCGACCGCTCCGACAAGCCCTTCGAGGACGTCGTCATCGAGTCGGTCGACATCTCCTGACCCCGGTCGCCACCGATCCCGAGGCCGGACCGCGGTGACCGAGCCACCCGCCGCCGCGGCGCCCGCTCCCGAGCCGGCGCCGGAGCCGGTGTGCCCACGGCATCCGGACCGGGTCGCATACGTCCGCTGTCAGCGGTGCGACCGCCCGGTCTGCCCGGAGTGCCAGCGCCCCGCCGCGGTCGGCATCCAGTGCGTGGACTGCGTCCGGGACCAGGCGCGCACCGTGCGGACGGGCACGACGGTGTTCGGCGGCCGGGTGCGGGCCGGCCGCCCCGTCGTCACCCTGTCGCTCATCGGGATCTGTGTCGTCGTCTGGCTCCTGGAGCTGGCCAGCCCGGCGTTCGAGGAGCGGATCGTCTTCGCCCCCGTCCTCGGGGAGAGCCAGCCGTGGCGGTTCCTCATCTCCGCGTTCGCCCATGACCGGACGTTCGTCCTCCACATCGTCTTCAACATGTATGCCCTGTTCATCGTGGGCTCCTACCTCGAGCCGCTCCTCGGCCGGGTCCGGTTCGCCGCGCTCTACCTCATCTCGGCGCTCGGCGGCAGCGTGATGTTCCTCCTGCTCGCGAGCCCGCCCACGGCGGCGCAGGTCGCCCAGGGCGACTACGGCAACTGGTACACCGGGCTCGTCGGGGCGTCGGGAGCGGTGTTCGGGCTGTTCGGGGCGCTGCTCGTGCTCAACCGCCGGCTCGGGCGCTCGTCGGCCGCCATGTATGCCACGATCGCCATCAACGCGGTCCTCGGCTTCACCATCCCCGGCATCGCCTGGCAGGCCCATCTCGGGGGGTTCCTCACCGGGGTCGCGTGTGCCGGGGTCGTCGCCTACACCGGGCGCCCGGCCCCCGGGAGACCGGCCCGGCACGACATCCACGCCGCCGGCCTCGTCCTGGTCACCGCGCTGCTCGTCGTCGTGACGGTCGTGAAGTACACGCTCGTCTGACGCTCCGACCGCTCCGCCTGACGCTCCGACCGCTCCGAGGTCGCGGACATGTCCACAGCGTTGTCCACGGTCTGGGGACGAATGACACCGGTGTGGTTCGGTCAGCGCCAGCGGGTCGTCATGGCGAAGCCGGCGAGCATGAGGGCGAAGCCGACGCCGAGGTTCCAGCGGCCGATCTGCGGCACGGGGTACTGCTGGCCGGTGATGTAGAACGTCGCGGTCCACAGCAGGCCGACGACCATGAGCGTGCACATGAGGGGCACGAACCAGCGCGGGTTGCCGACCTTGACCTTCTGCGCCCGCGGCGGCGGGGTGAAGGCGGGCTTGGATCGACCCTTGGACTCGGGCACGGGGACACACTCCTTGCATACGACGTTGTCACTTAGCGTAGAGGCACGCATCGGCTCGAGCTGAACGGCGAGCCGAGCCCCGGACGTGGACGACGGCCGGGACGAGGCAACCACGGAGGCGCGGATGGCCCACAAGGTCACGCTGTGGGCTGCCCTCGTGCCGGTCGTCGGGATCCTCGCCGGGGCGCTCTTCGCGAGCAGCTCGCACGCGGCCCAGGGCACCGACCTCCGCTCGGCCACGGCCGACCTGCCCGACCTCATCCGCAAGCAGACGCTCGCCAACACGGAGCGCACGAGCCGGCTCGCGGCGGAGCAGGCGCAGGTCGACGCCCTCGAGAAGGCGAACGCGCCCTTCGACGCCCAGCTGAGGAGGCTCCAGACCGCGGGGGACGCCCTCGCCGACCCGGCGGGTCGCACGGCGGTCCACGGACCCGGGGTCACCGTCTCCCTCGACGACTCGCCGCTGCGCGGCGACGCGATCCCGCAGGGGATGACGGCCGACGACGTCGTCGTCCACCAGCAGGACGTCCAGGCCGTCGTCAACGCGCTGTGGCGCGGCGGCGCCGAGGCGATGATGCTCATGGACCAGCGCGTCGTCGCCACGAGCGCGGTCCGCTGCGTGGGGAACACCCTCATCCTCAAGGGCCGGGTCTACTCGCCGCCGTTCACGGTCTGGGCCATCGGCGACCCGGCGCGGCTGCGGGGCGCCCTCGCGACCGATCCGACGATCGAGATCTACCAGGAGTACGTCGACGCGGTCCAGCTGGGCTGGAGTGTCAAGACGTCCACAAACCTCACGTTTCCCGCATACAGTGGGTCCATACGTCTGCAGTACGCATCGCCCGTCCGGGGGGACGGGCGTCAGGGGGGTTAGGGTCGGGTGCGCGGGGTCCGGGGGGTCGTCCACGTCGTCGGTGAGCTGATGATCAGCGTCGGCGTCTTCCTGCTCGCCTTCCTCGTGTGGCAGCTGTGGTGGACCGACGTCACGGCCGAGCGCGTGCAGAGCGCGCAGGTCCAGCAGCTCGAGAAGCAGTTCGCGGGGAGCAGCAAGGTCGACCTCGTCCACCCCAAGGACCGGCTCGGCACGGCCTTCGCCCTCGTGCGGATCCCGCGGTTCGGCGCGAGCTACATCCGGCCGGTCCACGAGGGCACGACCGAGCAGGTCCTCCAGGAGGGCATCGGCCACTACGTCGGGTCGGCCATGCCCGGCCGGGTCGGCAACTTCGCGACGGCGGGGCACCGCACGACCTACGGCAAGCCCTACAGCGACATCGCCGAGCTGCGCACGGGCGACGCCATCGTCGTCGAGACGAAGCAGGCCTACTACGTCTACCGGGTGGTCTCCCACGAGATCGTCCTGCCGACGAACGTGTCGGTCATCGCGCCGACGCCCGACCGTCCGGGGGTGAAGCCGACCCGGGCGATGATGACGATGACGTCGTGCAACCCGAAGTACAGCGCCCGCCAGCGCTACGTCGTCCATGCCCGGCTCGCCGACACCTATCCCCGCGCGCAGGGCCTGCCCAAGAGCATCCTCGCGACGCCGAAGGGAGCCTGAGCCGCCCATGTATGCCATGCTCTGGCGCCTGCTCCCGGGCCCCCGCTGGGTCCGGGCCCTCCTCTGTCTCGTCCTGCTCGCCGTCGTCCTCGCCGTCTGCTTCACCTGGGTCTTCCCCGCCATCGCGCCGCACATGCCGTTCAACGACTCGACCGTGGACGGCGCGCTGGGGGCGGTCGGCCGGGGTGGGACAATCGCGGCGTGACCCGCGTCCTCGTCGTCGACAACTACGACAGCTTCGTCTTCACGATCGTCGGCTACCTCGAGCAGCTCGGGGCCGACTGCACCGTCGTGCGCAACGACGCCGTGACCCCGCAGGAGGGCGCCGCCTACGACGGGGTGCTCGTCTCACCCGGGCCCGGGACGCCCGAGGGGGCCGGGGTCTCCGTCGCGATGATCGAGGCCTGCGCGGAGCGGGCCCAGCCGATGCTCGGCGTGTGCCTGGGTCACCAGGCCCTCGGGGTCGTCATGGGCGCGACCGTCGACCGCGCACCCGAGCTGCTCCACGGCAAGACCTCGCAGGTGATCCACGACGGCTCGGGCGTCCTCGAGGGGCTGCCGACGCCGTTCACCGCGACGCGCTACCACTCGCTCACCATCGTGCCCGAGACGATGCCGGACTCCCTTCTCGCGACCGGGCGGACCTCCTCCGGCGTCGTCATGGCGGTCCGGCACCGCGACCTCCCCCTCCACGGGGTGCAGTTCCACCCCGAGAGCGTCCTCACCCAGGGCGGCCACCGGATCCTCGCGAACTGGCTCGCGCGGTGCGGTGCGACCGACGCCGTCGAGCGGTCGGCCGGGCTGAGCCCGCTCGTCCGCGACGCCCAGGGCGTGGCCCGGATGGTCGAGGCGGGCTAGGGGTCGACGCCCTGCCGGCGTCGACAGCCGGACCGGCAATCGGTGACGCAGCCCGGGTTGCGGGTAGGCCGTCGAGCAGGGCCACGGTCCGGCGCCGCGACGTCGGCATCCATTGCCGGTCCGGCTGCAGGACGACCGGCGCCCCGAGCGCCAGGGGCTACCTGGTGCTCCAGCCCGAACCCGGCCGGCTGGTTGCCAGGGCTCCGAGCGCCAAGGGGGCTACGGCTCCGAGCTCGTCGGTCCGGGGCTCGTCCCGCTTCCCGTCGGGGTCGTCGGGCTGTCGGTCGGCGTCCCCGTCGGCGTGGGAGCGGGCGTGGGGGTCGTCGGCGTGGGACGGGCGGGGATGGCGACCGAGATCGTGACCGTCGACCCGCGGGCGACGAGGCCGCCGCGGGGGGACTGGCTCACGACGGCGCCGATGCTCTTGGTGGACTCGACATAGCGCCACTTGGGGTTGAGCCCGACCTCGGCGATCCGGGTCGCGGCGTCGCCCTGGCTGTCCCCGACGACGTCCGGGACGGTGACCTCGCCGGTCGACACCCGCAGGGTGACCGCCGTGCCGGTCTGGGTCGGCGACCCGGCGTCCGGGCGCGTGGAGTCGACCCGGCCCTTGGCATACGGGCTGTCGTTGACCTTCTTCGTCGTATGGGCGACCTCGAAGCCGCTGGACTTCAGCTCCTCGGTCGCCGCCTTGACCGTCATGCCGGAGACGTCGGGGACGGCGACCGTCGAGGGGCCGAGGGACACGTCGTAGTCGACGATGTAGTGCTCGGGGACCTTCTCGCCGGCCGTGGCGCTCTGCGCGACGACCTGGCCGGCCGGCTCGTTGCTGTCGACCGGGTTGCGCTCCCAGGTGAGATGGCGGGCCGTGAGCGCCGCCTGGGCCTGCTGCTCGGTGAGGCCGACGATCTTGGGGACGGTGACCCTGACCTCCGCGGCCGGCGTCTCGGCTCGGAGCAGCCGGCTCACGCCCCACCCGATGAGGGCGATGACGGCGATGACGGCGAGGGTGAGCAGGACGTAGCCGCCGACCCGCCTGCGGTTGCGCTCCTCGTCGTCGGGATCGTGCCCGACGGGGGGCAGGGAGGCCGTGTTGCCCCGCTCGTCCTGCGGGGGGAGGGTCTGGGCGGCATACAGCTCGGTGGGGATGGCCTCGCCGCCGCCCCCACCCGCCCCTCCGGCTCCCTGCCGCGCGTAGGCCGCCGCGCCGGCGGTGAGGGCCACGAGGCTTGCCGCGGCCGCGGCGCTGACCGGCTGGCCGACGCGGGCCCGGAGCAGGTCGGTGCGGAACTCCTCGGCGGTCTGGTAGCGGCCCTCGCGGTCCTTGACCAGCGCGTGGCAGACGATCGCGTCGAGCGACTCGGGGATCTCGGGCCGCAGGGCGCTCGGCCGGACGGGTACCTCGCCGACGTGCTGGTAGGCGATGGCGACGGGGGTGTCGCCCTGGAAGGGGGCCCGGCCGGTGAGCAGCTCGAACAGGAGGCACCCGGTGGAGTAGAGGTCGGAGCGGGCGTCGACGGTCATGCCCTGGGCCTGCTCGGGGGAGAGGTACTGGGCGGTGCCGATGACGGCCTGGGTCTGGGTCATCGTCGCGCTGGAGTCGGCGACGGCCCGGGCGATCCCGAAGTCCATGACCTTGACCTCGCCGTGGTCGCCGACCATGACGTTGGCCGGCTTGATGTCGCGGTGGACGATGCCGTGGCGGTGGCTGTAGGCGAGGGCGTCGAGGATCGACTCGGTGATCCGCGCGGCGTCGGCGGGGTCGAGGTGGTCGCGCTCGGCGAGGTACTCCCGCAGGGTCTGCCCCTCGACATACTCCATGACGATGTAGGGGAGGGGGACGGTGGCGCCGCTCGGCAGGGTGAGCTGGTCCTCGCCGGAGTCGTAGACCGCGACGACCGAGGGGTGGTTGAGACCGGCGGCCGACTGTGCCTCGCGGCGGAACCGGCCGAGGAAGGCCTGGTCGCGGGCGAGGTCGGAGCGCAGCAGCTTGATGGCCACCTGGCGCCCGAGGCGGGTGTCGTAGCCCTCGTGGACCTCGGCCATGCCGCCCCGGCCGACGAGCTCGCCGACCTCGTAGCGTCCTCCGAGAAGGTGCGGCATGGTCATCCCCCGAGGACCGCCTTCATGATGTCGCGGGCGATGGGGCCGGCGACCCGGCCGCCCGCCGCCTCGCTGCCCGCGTTGCCGCCGTCCTCGACGACGACCGCGACGGCGACCTTCGGCGTGCCGGTCGCCGGCGCGAAGCCGGTGAACCACGCGTCGGGGTTGGCGCCCGCCGTCGTCTCGGCGGTCCCCGTCTTGCCGGCGACCTCGACGCCGGGGATCTGGGCCGGCGTGCCGGTCCCGCCCTGGACGACGCCGATCATCATCTGCTTCAGCTCGTTCGCGACCTGCGGGGTCACCGCGTCGCTCAGCCGCTCGGGGTGGGCCTGGTCGACGACGCTCAGCTCGGAGTCCATGATCGCGTTCTTCACGAGGAAGGGCTTCATGACGACGCCGTCGTTGGCGATGGCGGCCGAGATCATCGCAACCTGCAGGGGGGTCATCCGGACGTCGAACTGCCCGATCGAGGACTGGGCCAGCTGGGCCTTGTCGAGCCCGGTCGGGAAGACGCTCGGGGTGACGCGCATGGGGATCGACAGCTCGTCCCCGACGCCGAACTTCGCGGCCTGGGCCCGCATCGCGGTCTGCCCGACGTCCATGCCGAGCTGTCCGAACGCCGGGTTGCACGAGACCCGCAGGGCGTCGGCCATCGTGATCTTGCCCGTCGCGCTGCACGGGCGGTGGCCGTCGTTGGGCAGGCCGACGGTCGTGCCCGGCAGGGGGAGGACGGCGACGCCGGGCAGCACGCTGCTCGGGGTGTAGTCGCCCGAGGAGAGGGCCGCGGCCGCCGTGACGAGCTTGAACGTCGAGCCGGGCGGGTAGAGGTTGCCGGCGATGGCGCGGTTGACCAGCGGCTGGTCCTTGTCGGTGGTCAGCCGCTTCCAGACCACCGTCGTCGACGCGAGGTCGTGGCTGGCCAGCCCGTTGGGGTTGTAGCTCGGGTGGCTCACCATCGCGAGGATCGCGCCCGTCCTCGGGTCGAGCGCGATCGCCGCGCCGCGCTGGTTGCCCAGGCCCGCCTCCGCGGCCCGCTGCGCGGCGGCGTTGATCGTCGTCGTGAGGCTCGCCCCGCGGGGCTTCTTGCCGGTCAGCAGGTCGCTGATCCGCTGGTAGAAGAGCTTGTCGCTGCTGCCGGACAGCAGGTCGTCCTCGGAGCCCTCGAGACCGCCGCCCGCGCCGTAGAGGAAGGAGTAGTAGCCGGTCACGTGGGCGTACAGCTCGGCCGAGGTGTACTTGCGCTGCCACTTGTACTCGTCGTTGCTCGGCACCGACTCGGCGACCGCCTTGCCGTCGACGAGGATCTGGCCGCGGTCGACGCCGAAGGTCGACAGGAGGGTGCGCCGGTTGTCCGGCCGGGCGTTGATGGACTTGGCGAAGACGAACTGGATCATCGTCGTCGAGACGAGTAGCGCGGTGAAGAGCGCGGCGACGACGGTGGCGAGCCGGCGGATGGGGGCGTTCACCGCAGCGTCACCACCTGGGTGTCGTCAGTGCCCCGCGCCGTGCGCTCCCCGGGCTCCGGCTCGGGACGACGCGCCTGGTCGCTGATCCGGAGCAGGAGGGCGACGAGGGTCCAGTTCGCGAGGAGCGAGGAGCCGCCGTAGGACAGGAACGGCAGGGTGAGGCCGGTGAGCGGGATGACCCGGGTGACGCCTCCGACGACGACGAAGCACTGGAGGGCGACGGAGAAGGACAGCCCGGCGGCGAGGAGCTTGCCGAACCCGTCGCGCGTCCCGAGGGCGGTGCGCAGCCCCCGCTCGACGAAGAGCACGTAGAGGGTGAGGAGGGCGAAGACGCCGATGAGCCCGAGCTCTTCGCCGAAGCTGGCGAAGATGAAGTCCGACTCGGCGAAGTAGGTGATGTCGGGGCGCCCGTTGCCGAGGCCGGTGCCGAACAGCCCGCCGCTCGCCATCCCCATGATCCCCTTGGCGAGCTGGTCGGACACCGCGAGCGCGTCGGGCGCGAAGGTGTGCAGCCAGATGAGGACCCGCTCCTGCACGTGGCCGAACATGAGGTATGCCATGTAGGCGCCGCCGCAGAACAGGATCAGTCCGATGACGATCCAGGAGACCCGCTCCGTCGCGACGTAGAGCATCGCGACGAAGAGGCCGAAGAAGAGCAGCGACGTGCCGAGGTCGCTCTGGGAGACGAGGACCCCCACCGAGAGCACCCACACGACGAGGATGGGCCCGAGGTCGCGGCCTCGGGGGAGGGTGAGGCCGAGGAACCGGCGGCCCGCCACCGACAGGGCGTCCCGCGTCGTCACGAGGTAGGCCGCGAAGAAGATGGCGAGGGTGATCTTGGCCAGCTCGCCGGGCTGGAGGGTGAACGGGCCGATCCCGATCCAGATCCGGGAGCCGTTGACCGACCGGCCGATCCCCGGCGCGAGGGGCAGGAGGAGGAGGACGAAGCCGCCCAACCCGAACGTCCACGTGTAGCGGCGCAGCACCCGATGGTCGCGCAGGACGACGAGGACGACGAGGGCGACGGCGACCGACACCGCCGTCCAGGTGAGCTGCCGCAGGGCGAGGCTGCTGCCGAGGCTGCGGTGGTGGGCGAGGTCGAGCCGGTGGATCATGACCAGGCCCATGCCGTTGAGGAGGGTGGCGAGGGGGAGGAGGATGGGGTCGGCATACGACGCCCGCCAGCGCAGGACGAGGTGGAAGGCGAGGGCGATCCCGAGGAGCCAGCCGACCTGGACGAGCAGGTTGGGCGGGAGGGCGTCGTTGACCGCGAGCTCGACGTTGCAGTAGGCGAGCGTCACGATGCCGACGGCGAAGACGAGCAGGACGAGCTCGATGTTGCGGCCCTTGCGCACGGGGGCCGGGGCGACCGCCGTCATGCTGTCCGCTCCGTCGTGGTCCGCGGATGCCCGGTCGGCTCCTTCGTCGCCGGCGTCGTGGTGTCGGGCGAGGTCGTGGTGTCCGGCGGCGTGCTCGTCGTGGGGACGGGACCGAGGTCGGCCCCACCGGTCGGCTCGCACTCCTGGCCGGTGAGGCGGGCGGTCACGCAGGCGATGGCCTCCAGGCGCAGCTGGTCGACCAGCTGGGTCGCGCTCGCCCGGTCCGGCCGGTCGACGCCGTCCTGGACGCGGGAGGAGTAGAAGTCGGGGAGGTCGGACACCTTCACCTCCGAGATGGCGACGGGCCGGGACAGGTCGACCGGGCCGATGCTCGCGTCGACCCCCCGGAAGACGGTGACATAGCCCTCGTGGTCGCCGACGTAGTAGTGCGCCTGGGTCCACCGGTAGCCGGCGTAGGCGCCCCCGCCGAGGACGAGCAGCACGACGAGCCCGACGGCGGCGGCCCGCAGCCGGCGCACCCGTCGGCCCCGCGTGCCCTCCTCCGCGAGCTCGAGGTCGTCGGGATCGTCGTATGCGGGCCCGCTCGTCTCGGCCCGGAGCGCGGCGGCCTTCTCGGCCGGGGTGACCGGGATGGGCTTGGTTGCCGGGCCCCGCGCCCGCAGGGCGGCCGCCCCGACGACCTGGGGCACCGTCGAGGGCGGCTTGGCCCGGGTGATGTCGACGACGTCGCCGATGATGACGGTGACGTTGTCGGGGGCCCCGGCCCGCAGGGCGAGGTCGACGAGCTGGCCGGCGACGACGCCGGGCGGCTCGGCCCGGCACAGCACCTCGCGCACCGTGTCGGGGGCGACGTAGTCGGTGAGCCCGTCGGAGGCCACGAGGTAGCGGTCGCCGGCGACGGCCTGCCGGACGACGAGGTCGGGCTCGTCCTCGGTGTGACCGGTGAGGACCCGCGTGACGAGGGAGCGCTGCGGGTGGGTCGTCGCCTCGTCGGCGCTGATCCGGCCCTCGTCGATGAGGGACTGGACGAAGGAGTGGTCCTTCGTGATCTGGGTGACCTCCCCGTTGCGGGCGAGGAAGGCCCGGGAGTCGCCGATGTGCGCGAGGACGAGCTTGTCGCGGGTCCGCAGGATGGCGATGAGGGTCGTCCCCATGCCCTCGAGGCGGGGGTTCTCGTGGATGCGGTCGGCGATCTCGTCGTTGGCCTCCCGGATCCGGCGCAGGAGGGCCGGTCCGGCGTCGGCGATCGACAGCGCGTCGTCGTCGAGGTCGACGAGCGCGCCGATGACGATGGAGCTCGCGACGTCACCCCCCGCGTGCCCCCCCATCCCGTCCGCCATCGCGAGGAGGCGCGGACCGGCATACCCGCTGTCCTGGTTGTCGCTGCGGACCATCCCCACGTGGGACCGGGCGGCGTAGTCGAACGCGATGGGCATCGGCTACCGCCGCAGCTCCACGACGGTGCGCCCGATCCGCAGCTGGCTGCCCACGTCGACCCGGGTCGGGGTGGTGAGGCGCTCGCCGTCGAGGAAGGTGCCGTTCGTCGAGCCGAGGTCCTCGGCGACCCAGCCGGTCTCGTCCCGGGCGATCCGCAGGTGCCGGCCGCTCGCGTAGTCGTCGTCGAGGACGAGTGACGCCTCGGGGTTGCGCCCGATGAGGGTGCCGGCGTCCCGCAGCGGCAGGCTCGTGCCGGCCAGGGGCCCGTCGGTCACGACGAGGTGGGTCGCGAGGCGCGACTGGGCCTTGCGGGCGGCCTTCTCGGCCTTGTCCCGGGCCCGCTGCTCGCTGCGGCTCAGCCCGGGGGCCGCCGCCGGGGCGGGTGCCTTCGTGCGCCGGCGGACGACGCGGGTGCCGTAGATGTCGCCGCGGAGCACCCCGGCGACGGAGAAGACGAAGATCCACAGGAGGGCGAGGAGCCCGAACCGCATGAGGGTGATGGTCAGCTCGCTCACCGGACCACCTCACCCACCGGGCCGCGGCTCACCGACCGGCCCGGAACGTGACGTTCGTGCGGCCCACGGTGATCCGGTCGCCCGACTGGAGGTGCTGCCGGACGATGCGCTCCCCGTTGACGAAGGTGCCGTTCGTCGAGCCGAGGTCGCGGATCGTCGTCACCGTGTGCGGACCGTCGAGGGTCACCCTGATCTCGCTGTGCCGGCGGCTGATGCCGGGGTCGTCGAGGATGATGTCGGCGCTGTCGTCGCGGCCGAGGATGGTGAGGGCGCCCATGAGGGGGTAGCGCTCGCCGTCGATGTCGAGCCAGGGCCGGTCGGCGGGGTTGACCCGGCGGGGTCGCGCGGACCCTCCCACCGGCTGGTGCCGCTCGGTCGCCGCGAGGTCCTCCTCGGCCCGCTGCCGGCGGCGCTCGTCGGCGGCGAGGTCGTAGGGCTCGTAGGCCGGCCCGCCCTCGTGGGCTCCGGGCACCGCGCCCGCGGCGCCCGCCGCGACAGGCGCG
>JBDIAL010000035.1:0-23390 GCA_039812405.1 Nostocoides sp. | reverse complement strand
AGCCGCTCCGCTCCCGATCCCTACCCCGGAGGCCAGCCGTCCGCGCTGACGCGCGTCCGCTGGCTCCCCGGGTAGGAGCCGCTCCGCTCCCGATCCCTACCCCGGAGGCCAGCCGTCCGCGCTGACGCGCGTCCGCTGGCTCCCCGGGTAGGAATCGAACCTACGTCGCTTGTCCTGATTCAAAGTCAGGCGGGCCCTGCCAGCAGACCAACCGGGGAACGCCGCCAGCGCGGCACTGCCCAAGGGTAGCCATCACGCCGAGGCCCTCCCCTCGGCGAAGGCCAGCGCTCCGCACGTCGCGGGGCGGATCGGGCGAGGGCGAGGGCATACGGGCCGGATGGCATACGGGCGATCCCTGGACCACCTACGCAACCGTAGGCTACGCTCCCGTAGGTCAGCGCCGAGAGAAGGATCCCCCTGCCATGACGACGACCAGCAGTCAGCGACCCGGGGCCACGGAGGGCCGCTCCCGGGCCGATATCCCGATGGAGACCAAGCGCCGCGGGGAGCAGGTGACGCTCGGGTTGTTCATCGGGGTGCCGTTCGTCGCCCTCGTCGTCGCCGTGCCGTTCGCATGGGGATGGGGACTGACCTGGACCGACCTCGGCCTCGCGCTCCTCTTCTACGTCGTGTCCGGTCTCGGGATCACGGTGGGCTACCACCGCTACTTCACCCACGGCTCGTTCAAGGCCGCCCGTCCGCTGCGGATCGCCCTCGCCGCCGCCGGGTCCCTCGCCATCGAGGGCCCCGTCATCCGCTGGGTGGCGGACCACCGGCGCCACCACGCGTTCTCCGACCGGGAGGGCGACCCGCACTCGCCGTGGCGCTACGGCGAGACCGTCCCCGCGCTCCTCAAGGGGCTGTGGTGGGCGCACGTCGGGTGGCTGTTCGACATCGAGCAGACCCCCCGGACCAAGTACGCCCCCGATCTCATCGACGACCCGGACGTCACCGCGGTCGACCGGGCGTTCCCGCTCCTCGTCGTCGCCTCCCTCCTCGGGCCGGCCGTCCTCGGCGGGCTCCTCACGTGGAGCCTGTGGGGCGCGGTGACGGCGTTCTTCTGGGCCTCGCTCGTGCGCGTCGCGCTGCTCCACCACGTCACGTGGTCGATCAACTCGATCTGCCACGCGATGGGCGAGCGTCCGTTCGCCGCGCGCGACCGCTCGGGGAACGTCTGGTGGCTCGCCGTCCTGTCCTTCGGCGAGTCGTGGCACAACCTGCACCACGCCGACCCGACCTGCGCGCGCCACGGCGTCGACCCGGGACAGGTCGACATCTCGGCCCGGGTCATCCGGGTGTTCGAGCGACTCGGCTGGGCGTGGGACGTCCGCTGGCCGAAGGAGAAGCGCATCGAGGCCCGTCGCGTCGCCGGCTGAGCCGCCCCGAGCGACGCCTGACCACCCCTGTCGGCAGGGGTTGGCAGAATGACCCGGTGAGCAAGGAGCAGCCGGTCCCCGCCAAGGTCCCCTCGCGCGCCCGCATGACCGGCAAGGAGCGCCGCGAGCAGCTCATCGAGGTCGGCCGGAAGCTGTTCGCGGACAAGGGCTTCGAGGGCACGACCGTCGAGGAGATCGCGGCTGCCGCCGGGGTGTCCAAGCCCGTCGTCTACGAGCACTTCGGCGGCAAGGAGGGGCTGTATGCCGTCGTCGTCGACCGCGAGATCGCGGCCCTCCTCGGGTCCATCACCAACGCGCTGTCCGCCGACGGCGGGTCGCACCTGCTGCTCGAGCAGGCCGCGCTCGCGCTGCTCGACTATGTCGAGAACTCGACGGACGGCTTCCGCATCCTCGTCCGGGACAGCCCGCCCGGGCAGACGACCGGGTCCCTCGCGAGTCTCATGTCCGACGTCGCGAGCCAGGTCGAGTACATCCTCGTCGACGCCTTCAAGCGCCGGAAGCTCGACGCCAAGATGGCCCCGCTCTACGCCCAGATGCTCGTCGGCATGGTCGCGCTGACCGGTCAGTACTGGCTGGACTCCCGCCGGCTGAAGAAGGCCGACGTCGCAGCCCACCTCGTCAACCTCGCCTGGAACGGCCTGGCCCACCTCGAGCCGAAGCCGGTGCTCTCGACCCCGGTGCGCTGACCGGGTCAGGCCGCGGGGCGGTGGGCGACGGCGAAGACCCGCCGGAACGGCATGACGACCCCCACGGAGGTGCGCGGGTAGGCGGAGGCCAGCGCCTCGGCATACGGCTCGAGGAAGGCGCGCCGCTCCTCCTCGCCGGTCAGCAGGTCGAGGACGGGACGCAGCCCGGTGCCCCGCACCCAGTCGAGCACGGGGTGCTCCTGGGCGCCGTCCGGGTCGAGGACGTGGAGGTAGGTCGTCTCCCATGCGTCGACCGAGCAGCCGTCGCGGGCGAGGACCCGCAGGTAGGTCGAGGGGTCCGCGGACCCGGCACGGCGCAGCGCCACCGCGAGCTCCTCGGAGCGGGTATGCCGGGCCGCCACCTCCCGCATGAGCGTGTGCGAGGGCGCGGTGAAGTTCCCGGGGACCTGGAGGGCGAGCCACCCGTCGTCGGCGACCCCGTCGAGCCACGGGCCGAGGAGGTCGAGGTGGCCCGGGACCCACTGGAGCGCCGCGTTGCTCACGACGACGTCGGGCGGGGCGCCGAGCGAGGCGATGTCCCACGTCGCGAGGTCCGCCTCGACCCACTCGACCCGGCCGGCGGTGTCGGCCTCGCGGGCCGCGGCGAGCATCTGCGGGGAGTGGTCGACGCCGACGATCCGGGCGCCCGGCCAGCGCTGCGCGAGTCCGATCGTCAACGGGCCGTTGCCGCAGCCGAGGTCGACGACCAGCCGCGGGCTCTCGGCGCCGACCTGGGCCAGGAGGTCGGCGAACGGGCGGCTGCGGGGTCCGGCGAACCGGGCGTACTGGGCGGGGTCCCATCGGGTGCTCATCGTGAGGTCCTCCTCTGTCCTTCCCCGTGAGGCCGCTCCAGACCTCTCGGGGAATCTATCTTGATATCAAGATACTTGATGAAGAGTAGGGTTGCCATCATGTCCGCGGACATCGCCCCGGGATCGGGGCCCTCGGCCGTCGGGTCCGCCACCGCCGAGCCGCCAGCCGCCGAGCCCGGAGTCGAGATCGAAGCCGAGACCGGACCCGGGGCGGCGGACGACGTCGACCGCATCGTCGCCGCGTGGCGCCGGGAGCGGCCCGACCTCGACGTCACGCCGCTGGAGGTCCTCTCGCGGGTGTCGCGGCTGTCCCGACGGCTGGACCTCGCGCGGGTGTCGGCGTTCGCCGACCACGGCCTGGAGGCGTGGGCCTTCGACGTCCTGACGGCGCTGCGCCGGGCCGGTGCGCCCTACGAGCTGTCGCCCGGGCAGCTGGTCCACCAGACCCTCGTGACGAGCGGGACGATGACCAACCGTGTGGACCGGCTCGTCCGGCGCGGGCTCGTCGAGCGCAGCCCCTCGCCGCACGACCGGCGCGGCGTGCTCGTGCGCCTCACCCCCGCCGGCCGCCGAACCGTGGACGACGCCTTCTCCGACCTCCTCTCGCGCGAGCGCGCGCTGCTCGCCGACCTGCCGCCGACCGACCGGCAGGCGCTCGCCGACCAGCTCCGCCGCCTGCTGCGTCCCTTCGAGGGCTGACCGGTCAGCCCGGGGCAGCCCCGCTGGGCCCCAGCGAGTCGAGGTATTGGGACCCCCTCTCCCCGCGTGTTCTTACCTCGAATGCCGGCCCGCCCGGGTGACTCGAGGTATTCGCCGGCCTCTCAGAAGCTGTCGAGGTGCTCGTCGATCGCCGCCAGGCGCTTGATCGTCGAGCGCTCGAGGAGCCTCCCCCGGGTGAACACCATCGCGGGGGTGCGCAACGCCCGCATCCCGTTCAGGGGGTCCTCGTCGAGCACGAGGAGGTCGGCGCGCCGGCCCGCCTCGACCGCCCCGATCTCGTCCTCGAGGCCGAGGATCCGCGCATTCGTCCGGGTGGCCGCGTGGATGGCCTCGCCAGGGGTCAGCCCGCCGTAGCGGACCATGAGGTCGAGCTCGCGCCAGGTGTTCGCGTGCGTGACATAGGTGACGCCCGAGTCGGTGCCCATGCCGAGGACGATGCCGTGCTCGCGTGCGGCCGAGATGCCGGCGAGCATCTCGGCGAAGACCATCTCGGCGTTCGCCCGCACCACGTCGTCGATCCCGGTGAGCTGCTGGTCGAGCTTGACGAGCGGCATACAGGCCTGGAGGGTCGGGATGAGCGCCGACCAGCCGCGGAGGGACCGCGGGTTGTCCAGGAACAGCCCGATCGTCTCGTCGTCGAGGCGGGAGCCGTGCTCGATGGTGTCGACGCCGGCCCGCAGCGCCCGGCGGACTCCCTCGGTGCTCTGGGCATGCGCGGCGACGAGCACCCCGTCCTGGTGGGCCTCCTCGCAGATCGCGGTCATCGTCTCCACGTCCATCTCCGGCGTGCCCGCGTGCCCGATGCCCTTGGCGTCGGTCACCCCGCCCGTCGCGGAGACCTTGATGGCCCGGGCGCCCTCGGTGAGGTTGCGCCGGGTCGCCGCGCGGCCCTGGTCGGGGTGCTCCGCCAGCCGCGCGATCTGCGGCGCACCGTGGCCGTTCTCGATCGCCATGAGCGGGCCCGAGGGGATGAGGGTGGGGCCGACGAGCTCGCCACGACCGATCGCGTCGCGGACCCGGATCACCTCGGTGGCGACGTCACCGACCGTGCGGATCGTCGTCACCCCCGACTGGAGCTGGGTCAACGCGTTGGCCCGGGCCCGCCGGCGCATCAGGATCTGCCCGGCCGGGCTGCGCATGAACGTCGTGAGGACGTGCTTGGTCGACGGCTGGAGGTAGATCTTGGCCAGCGGCCTGCCGTCGGAGAAGAGGTGGGCGTGCGCGTTGATGAGGCCGGGCATGACGATCTTGCCCTGCCCGTCGATGACGCGGTAGCCGGACGGGGGCGTCACCTGGCTGGCCGCGCCGACGGCGGCGATCCGGCCGTCGGCGCCGATGACGACGACCTGGTCCGTATGCGAGGTGCCGGCTTCGTCGGCGGCGAGGACGGTGACGTGGGTCAGGACGAGCGGTTCGGTCATGCCCATACTGTGACCGATCGGCTCGCCCGGATGTCGCCCGTCACCCGCCGCGTCACCCCGCGCGTCATCGCCGAGGGCCGGGTGAGGCCGGGGTTACGGTGCGGGTGAACCTCGACCGGCGGCACGGCATACCGGGCAGAGTGTGAGCACCCCGGGGCGACCGCCCCGACCCATGCACCGACCCTGTGCATCCCGGATCCGGAGGCCACCATGTGGGAAGCGATCGGCGACGCCCTGCCCCTCGCGATCGGCTTGGCGCTCAGCCCGTTCGCGATCGTCACCGGCATCGTCCTGCTCCTCGGCGCCCGGGGCCGGGTCAAGACCGCGCTGTTCGGGGTGGGCTGGTTCGTCGCGATCCTCGTCATCGCGACGATCGCGCTGTGGGTCGTGGAGGCCGCCGATGCCGTGGACGAGGAGCACACGAGCGTCGGCGTCGACATCGGCCAGCTGCTCTTCGCGGCGCTGTTCCTCGGCCTCGCCGTGCTCACCTGGGCCAAGCGCCCCACCGGGGAGGAGCCTCCGAAGTCGAGGCTCCTGGACCGCCTGGACGGGCTGTCCGTGATCGGCGCGCTCGGCCTCGGCCTCGCCCAGGGCTTCGTCGTCGTCAAGAACATCCCGCTCGCGCTCGGCGCGGGCGCGCGGTTCGGCGAGGCCGGGCTCACCGGCGCGAACGCGGTCACCGCGCTCGTCGTCTTCGCGCTCGTGGCCTCGCTCGGCGTCCTCGTCCCTCTCGCCGTGGCCCTCGTCGGGGGGCAGCGGCTGACACCCGCCCTCACCGAGCTGCGGGACTGGATCGAGGCGAACATGACCGCGATCACGCTCATCGTGCTCCTCCTGCTCGGCGGCCTCTTCCTCGGTCAGGGCCTCGGCGTGCTCGACTGAGCGCGCTGAGCTGACCGGGCCCACCCGGCCCCACTGGATGGGCCGGCTGGAGGCTGGACTGGGTCGAGGTATGCGATGTCTCTGCGGTGGTCCTGACATACCTCGACCGGGCGGGGGCTGGGCCGGGTGGAGGTATCCGATGCCCCTGCGGTGGTCCCCGCATACCTCGACCGGATGCGGGCTCGGCTCCGGCCGGGAGGAGCCCGCCTAATCCGAACCCGCCGGCCGGAGGCGTCGCTACCGCTCGTCTCTACTCGTGTGCGCTGCGGTCATATCGAGCCATGTTGCGGTGCTTCTCATCGAGCATGTGGCGGCGTGCTTTGGTCCATTCGGCAGCGAAGGGGTGCAGCCGGGACGTGAGGTAGCGGGCGATGAACTTGGCGTTGCGGTGCTTTCCGGTCTGGGTGTTGGTGAAGGAGTCGATCAGCCACCGGCCGTCGCGTTTGACCAGAAGCATGGTCATCAGGCCGTTGGGTGCGACGTCCTCCTCTCGCTCACCGGGGAAGAGGACGGCACCGCTGCCATGCACCAGCACGATGTCGGGAGCGATGACCTCGATCTCGCGCGGGTAGCCGCTGCCGAGGAAGGTGCCCCGGAAGAAGCTGTCGAAGATCTCTTGGTGGCTCTCGGCGATAGCGGATGCTCCGACGACGCGCTGGCCCGGCGCATTGACGTAGTGCGCGTCCGGGGTGAACAGCGCGCCGTAGGCGGTGCCGTCGCCGTCGGCCCAGGCGTGTCCCATCGCGGCGAGCAGGGACTCGATGGCGAGCATGTCGTCGCCGGGGAGGGCGGGTGCTGTGGTGGTCATGGTTGCCTCCTCGGGGTGCATTCCGTATCCTTTGACTATCAAACAGTTTGATTATGGGCAGAAATGATGACGAAGTCAACCGACACCCGCGCCGAGCTGATCGGCCGCTTGAGCGCGCGCAGCCAGGAGTTCACGACCGGCATGGCGCACCTCCAGCAGCTCATCGCGGCCCGCTCCGGGCTCAACATCACGGACGCGCGCGCCGTCGCACTCCTGGCTCAGCACGGGCCGATGACGGCGGGCGCCCTCCAGCGGCGGCTCCACCTCACCGGAGGCGCCGCGACGACCGCAGTGGACCGCCTGATCCAGAAGGGCCTCGCGCACCGTGCCCCCGACCTCAGCGACCGGCGCAAAGTGCTGGTCGTGCTCAACGAACGGACGCTGGACACCCCGCGTGAGACCTATCAGGCAATCGAACACGGCTTCCACGACGTCCTCCGGCACTACAGCGACGAAGAACTCGCCGTCATGGCGCGTCTCCTCGACGACCTGATCCTCCTCGCCGAACAACAGGCAACCGAACTCACACCGAACAGCCCCACGAGCGCGGGACTATCACAGGGCACCTGAGACGTGCCCCGACCCGCGCCGCAGTCCCACCCACGCTTTCGTTCTCGGCGTGTTCGCCCACCCCGCACCTACGTCTTCCGACTCGCGTCCTTCCTGACTTGGCAAACCGATCATCCTGCCCACCTACACCACGATCTAGCTTGCCATCACGCGAGGCGAGCCTCGCTAACATGGCGGACTAGATGATGGCCCATCGGAGAGGTGCTCGTGGAGATCGTTCGCGCAGATGAGCTTGATGGTGTCGATATGCAACTCGCCCGGGTGTTCATCGACGGTTTCGGCGACTACCTCAAATACTTCTCGAAGGACCGCGACCGTCTCGTTGCCGCGTTCGTTCACATGTTCCGCACAGAGTGCTTCTTCATCGCGGTGGACGACGGACGTGTCGTTGCGATGGCTGGCATCACGAACGGAGACGACCCTGCTGTCCGGCTGAACCCCAAGCCGTTGCGCCGCAAGCTCGGGCTTATCAGGGGCAGCATCGCCGCAATGATGCTCAACAAGGAGTGGTCGGCGGGGTATCCGATCCCGGTGGGCGATGACTGGGGCTCTATCCAGTTCGTCGCGACCGCATCGGATCGGCTCAGGCGCGGCGGCGCACGGGCGGTGCTGGAGCACATCATCAGACACAGCGAGCACGACACGTTCGTGCTCGAAGTGGGTGACCGGAACGTCCCCGCAGTCGCGTTGTACAAGAGCCTCGGCTTCACCGAACATGCCCGGCTCCCAGACCCTCACTCAAAGCACTCCGGGCATAACAACCTGCTCTATCTCCGACTCAACCGCATCAACCCGGTTAAGAGCGACGGGCAATTGGTTACTTGAGCCGGCGGGTGGTGGGTCGTGTGGGCCAGCTGTAGTGGCTGCGGGCGGTGTTGATCAGGCGTCGGGTGACGGTGATCGCGGCGGCGAGGAAGAGGTAAAACTCGACGATCGGGCGCTGTTTGTGTCGGTGCTGCGGCGTAGCTTGCCGTAGCCGTTCATCCAGGAGTGGGTGCGTTCGACGACCCAGCGTTTGCCGACCTGGATGGGTGAGGGCCTGCCCTTGGTGGCGATGCGGTGGTCGTACCCCAGGATGCGCAGCAGGATGCGGGTCTTGCCCGAGTCGTAGCCGGCGTCCAGGTGGACGCAGGAGCCGTCCGGCAGGGGGCCAACCGCGTCAGGGACGCCGGCCAGGGTGGGTTCGAGCAGGGGGGAGTCATGGGTGTTGGCGGCCGCAGCCACCAGGTGCAGGGGTAGGCCGCCGGCGTCGGTGACGACTGATCGTTTGGTTCCTTGCTTGCCGCGGTCGACCGGCGAACGCCCGGATACCTGTCCACCGCACGGGGATTTGGTGATCGACCCGTCCACGGACAGGTCGTCCACGTCGAGGCCGAGCATCCGGTCATAGGCGGCCAACGCGGTCTTCAGCAGCTGCTTGGTGACACCTTTGGCGGCCCATTCGTCCAGGCGGCGTCGGATGGTGCGGTCCGAGCAGCCGGGCACCGCGACCCGCTCATACCCACTGCCGTGGACCAGGGCGGTGACGATGCAGTCGAACACGACCCGGTTAGGGATCCGATGGCGGTGGCATCCCAGCGGGTGCCCCGGGTCGTATTCGGGTCGATCGCTCTCGCCGACCAGCGCGGCGAACTCGACCCAGATGGGTTCGATCAGGGATGCTGGCAGCACGGGCACGGGCCCTCCTGGGTAGTCGAGACGACGTAGACACTCCGATCGTCTGCCCCAGGGCCCGTGCCCTACCCCACCGACACGCCTGTCACATCAACCACACACGCACCAATTGCCGGTCGCTCTTATGGCTTTGAGTGAGTGAACAGTTGGGACCTTCGCAGCCGGCATGCACAGGGATGCGCCATGCGGAAACTAACCACCCGCGCGGACCCCGTTCCTGCCCCCTTCGCTCGGCCATCCAGGTCGCGCACGACACACGGGCGCTCCTTCCACCGCCATGTGGCGACGGGGGCGCTATCGGCTGTTGACGGGCAACGAGGGTAGGAATAGCGTCGCAGGCACGACCGGGGTCAGCCGGCCGAGGAGAGGGGCAAGGAAGGAGGGTTCGTCATGCGATTCCTGAGGATTGGCACGCTGGTTGTTGGCTTGGTCTTCTTGGGCGGCGCGACCGCCACGGCGCATTCCATGACGTCGCCTGACGGTGGCGCTAAGGCGTACGACAGCAACTCTGGCAGGACCATGAACGTCTCGGACATCAAGTGCGATGGCGAGTGGGTCTACGGGTACTGGAACAACACTGGGAACCGGCTCAACAATAAGAGCGGTTGCAATACGAGCGCCAACAAAGGCACGTCGTCGACGATCACCGCCGTTCAGGCATGCACGCAGTACGACTTGGCGCCGGACTCGTGCAGCAACTGGGGCTAGCTCAAACTGACTCCGCGCGATTGCCGCATGAACCGAACGCAGCCGTCACAAGCGGAGATCTCCGGGTGAGTTCTCCCGTTCTTGATGCCAGCGATGTCGTGGTTCGATTCGGGGACCGGGTTGTCCTCAATCAGCTGTCGCTGAGTGCCGATCGGGGCGAGACGATCGCCCTGGTCGGCGCCAGCGGCTCGGGGAAGAGCACCTTTCTGAACTGTGTGCTGGGGCTGCAGCGGTGCGAGTCAGGGCGCATCGTCGTCTCGGGTCACGACATGGCTCACCTGTCGGGAAGGGCGTTGGCGGGCGTTCGACGTTCGACCATCGGAGTGGTGTTCCAATCCGGTGAACTCTTGGAGGAGTTGACGCCCGCCGAGAACGTAACCCTTCCGGCCTTGCTGGCCGGAGCCGCACCGTCGGCGGCCCGGGCACGCGCCGCGGAGCTACTGGACCGCCTCGGCGTCACATCGACAGGACGGTCGATCACGGAGTACTCCGGTGGGGAGCGCCAGCGGATCGCCGTGGCCCGCGCCCTTGTCAACAATCCTGCGTTGCTGCTGGCCGATGAGCCGACGGGCTCCCTCGATCCATCCAACGGCGCGCAGGTCGCTGACCTGCTACTGAGCGTTCCACTCACGTTCGGTTGCGCCGTGGTTCTGGTGACCCACGACCCGACGCTCGCGGACCGGGCAACCAGAATCGTCCAGCTCGGTTCCGACGGCGCGCCGACCCCCGCATGAGGGCAGCGCTTGCCTTGGCGAGGTCGATCGGTCCGTCGTTTAAGAGTCCGGTCGCCTTCGGGGCTACTCCGCTTTATCGCTCTGGCCCAAGCAAGCGCAGCGTTGTGCCTGTCGATCTCGGGCCTGTTCGTCGTCCTCGGACTCGCCCAGGAACGCCGCGAGATTGCGCCTACCCTGCGTCCTACCTTGGCGGCTCCAGGTGCCCCCGCAGACTTCCTCGTTTCCTACGACGGCTTCGCCCAACTGCACGACCGGGGGATCTTGGTTGTCTCCGTCTGGCCCACCAGCCAGGACGCACCACCACCGCCTGGGGTCGACCGGTGGCCGGGGGCGGGCGAAGCAGTTGCCTCTCCGGCGGTTGTTGCGGACCTCAGGGATGCAGGACGGCCGGCGATGTTTGGCAGGGTCAGCGACGTCATTGCTCCGCGAGGGCTTGAGTCGCCCACCGAACGCAGGGTCTACGTGCGGCCCGCCAGCGAGTCGCTCATGTCGCCTGCCGCGGTGGCGGCCACCGGTTGGGGCGCAAACACGACAGACGGCTGGTGGGGGCTGAGCACCCTGAACGCCGCACCCACCCGCGACGTGATAGCTCTTTTCACCCTTGCGGGGATCGTGCCCTCGCTGGTCGCCGTCGCCCTCGCCGCCAACCTAGATGGAGAACGCCGGACCCGGCGCCGCATGCAGCTCAGCGTGCTCGGTGCCCGGGCCACACAACAGGCGATCGTGGACGTCGCGGAGGCCTACAGGCCGGTCGGCGTTGGGATCGTGTCAGGTCTGGCGGTCGCGGCGACTGCCTGCGCAGTGGGGTTTGCCTGGCCACAGACGGACTTCATCCTGCCAAGCGGCCACCTAGGGTCCGCGTGGCCGTCGCTAGCGCTTTCCGGCCTCCTCAGCCTTGCCCTTGGGCTGGCAACGCTCCTTGCATTTCGGATCCGGCAACTCCGGGGGCATCGGCGGGCCTCCACCAGGAAGACCCGCCACGGCCCAGGTAGAAACCAGGTGATTCGAAGCGTGGTCTGCTTCGTAGCCGCAGGCGTCGCGATCCTGGTTCCAGCGAATACACACGCTCCCTACCTTCGGACCATGTCGTATGCCGTAGGGGTGCTCGTCGTGGTCATCACCCTGCCCGCCATCGTAGGGATTGCCCTTCAAGAAGGTGGCCAACTCGTTGCCCGATGGGCATGGAAACGCGGCCAAGCAGGTGCCCTCCTTGGCGGCCGGCGATTGGCGTGGTCGCCCACACGAACCTCCCGGCTGGCCCTCGCGGTCTGCGCGGCAGTGCTCCTTCTCGGCCAGGTCCAACTGTGGGCCAGCGCTCTCAATGAGCAATACGACCAGGCGCTGCAGGTCAAGGAGCGCCTAGGAACGTCAGTGCTGCACGCCAGACATTCACGCTATGGCCAGGACCTCGACACCTTCGTGCGCGATCTACCCGGGAGACCGTACGCCGTGTGGACGTGGTTGGAACCAAGCCCAGACGGCTCCGTCCACCTGGCCCTGGCCGCCACGTGTAGCGACCTCCTCGGCCTAGGCATTGGCTGCGACACCAGGATTGTGGCTGACAGCCAACTCGCAGGACTGTCCCCCCAGCTCGCCGGTGTCTTGGCCGATGCCGGCGAGACGGGTGATGTCGCGGTGCGTTCGACGCCCCCCGCCGGCTCGGCCAGCCTGAGCCAGTTCTCCGCCGATCTGTATCTCGTGTCCCGCGACGGGGCTTCCCTTCCCGTCGACGACTTCCAGCAGACCGCCTTTCGAAGCGTGGGTGGCCTGCAACTTGAGCGCCCAGGTCAGGGATGGCTCGCCCAAGGGGTCCTTCTACGGATTCGCGCCATCTGGACGATCGTTTGGGGCCTTCTCGGCGTACTTGCCATCGCCTTGTCAGCGGGGGCCGCCCTCGCCGGCGACGCCGTTGCCGGCGCCCGCCAAGTCGCGCCGTTGGCCGCGTTGTCCGATGCGCGGAACTGGATGCTTTCGCTCGCCGCCTTGCGCGTTGGCGTGCCCCTGACACTGGCTGGGCTGCTCGGATCCGCGGCCTACCTCGTCCTGCCCTCCGGGCTAAGCACGCCCGGCCTTGTCTACTTCGTCCCTTCCGTTCGATTCGCCGCGGCGGCGTTCGGGGTGTCGGTCGTCGCCTCCGGCCTGGCCTGCCTGTGGTGCTACACGACCCTGACCCGTGAGAGCCGACGATGGCGGCCCGGGCACCTCCTCGATTGACGCCCCGACCCCTCAAGTCTGAGTCTTACAACTGTGCGCGACGTATCCAACCGGCACAACGCGAGCCACACACCGCAAGGGTCGCTTAAGCCTCGATCCGGTCGGAAAGTTCCAGCCAGCGTTCTTCGAGTTCGGCGGTCTCCCCTTCGACGGCGCGAAGCTTGTCCGCCAGTCTCTGCAAGCCCTCATAGTCGCCCTGCTCGTGCTCGGCCATCCGCTGATGCAGGGTCGCCACCTCGGTGCCGAGTTTGTCGAGTCGTCGTTCGATGGCCGCGACTTCCTTCTGAGCCACGCGACGTTCGGCACCGGAAATGCCAGATGCGCTCTCACTGCCGTCGGCGGGACGTGTCGCTGCCTCCCTGCCGTCGCGTGGCGTCGCCTGCTCGCGCCGCAGCCGCAGATACTCGTCCACGCCTCCGGGCAGGTGCCGGAGGCGCCCGTCGAGGATCGCATACTGCTGGTCGGTGACCCTTTCCAGCATGTAGCGGTCGTGGGAGACGACGATCAGCGTTCCCGGCCAGGAGTCCAGCAGGTCCTCCATCGCGGCCAGCATGTCCGCGTCCACATCGTTCGCAGGTTCATCGAGAGCGATGAGATTAGGTTCGCTCAACAGAAGCAGCAGAAGTTGGAGACGCCGCTTCTGCCCTCCCGACAGTTCCCCGACCCGCGTGGAGAGGTGTTCGCGGGCGAAGCCGAGCCGTTCCAGCAGTTGCGCCGGGGTGAGGTCTTTGCCGTCGATCGTGAACGTCGTCTTGGTGCGGGCCAGCACCTCGCGCACCCGATCGTCGCGGATGTCCGCGAGCTGGCTGAACTGCTGGTCCAGCATCCCGAGCCGCACGGTCTTGCCGCGCTTCACCCGTCCCGAGGTCGGTTGCACCGTCCCGGCGATCAGCCCCAAGAGCGTGGACTTGCCGCTGCCGTTGGCCCCGAGTATCCCGGTCCGCTCGCCGGGCGCGATGTGCCAGGTCACGTCGCGCAGCACCTCGCGGTCGCCGTAGCTCGCACCGGCGCCGTCGAGGTCGATCACGTCCTTGCCCAGGCGGGCGACCGCGAGCCGTTGCAGCTCGATCGGGTTCCGCACCGGCGGCACGTCCTCGATGAGCTGGTTGGCGGCGTCGATGCGGAACTTGGGCTTGCTCGTGCGGGCCGGGGCGCCGCGCCTCAGCCAGGCCAGCTCCTTGCGCATGAGGTTCTGCCGCTTCGCCTCGGTCGCCGCGGCCATCCGGTCCCGCTCGACCCGCTGCAGCACGAAGGCGGCGTAGCCACCCTCGAACGGCTCCACGATCCGGTCGTGCACCTCCCAGGTCTCGGTGCAGACCTCGTCGAGGAACCAGCGGTCGTGGGTGATGACCAGCAGCGCCCCGGAGCTCCTTGCCCACCGGTTCTTCACATGCTCGGCCAGCCAGGCGATGCCCTCGATGTCCAAGTGGTTCGTCGGCTCGTCCAGGGCGATCACGTCCCACTCGCCGACCAGCAGGGCGGCCAGGGCGACCCGGCGCCGCTGCCCGCCGCTCAGCGATCCGACCGTGGCCTCCCACGGCACGTCCGAGACGAGCCCGCCGATCACGTCGCGCACCGCGGCGTCCCCGGCCCACTCGTGCTCCGGCCGGTCCCCGACGATCGAGGAGCCGACCGTGGCCGCCGGGTCGAGGTCGTCACTCTGCGAGAGCATCCCGAACCGGACGCCGCCGCGCCGGGTGACCCGCCCCGCGTCCGGCGTGACACGGCCGGACAGGAGGCCGAGGAGCGAGGACTTGCCGTCGCCGTTGCGGCCGACGATGCCGATCCGGTCGCCCTCGTCGACCCCGAGGGTCACCGCGTCGAAGACGACCTGCGTGGGATAGGCGAGGCGCAGGCCCTCGGCGCCGAGAAGGTGTGCCATCGCCCGGAGTCAGTGGACCCGGGCGCCCGGCAGGACGTGCGCCCCGTGGACCGGTCCGGACGCCCGGCGCACGTCGGCGGCCAGCCCCGACGCGGTGAGCGACACCGCGAGGTCGATCCCCGCCTCCTTGTCCTCGACGAGGAAGGCGATCGTCGGGCCGGACCCCGACACGATGCCGCCGAGCGCGCCCATCCCGAGCCCCTCGGCCAGCACCTCGGCGAGGTCGGGGCGCAGCGAGAACGCGGCCTCCTGCAGGTCGTTCTCGAGGACCGCGGCGAGCGCGTGGGCGTCACCGCCGCGCAGAGCGCTCATCGTCTCCGGCTTGGCGACCGGCATGGCGACCGGCGCGTCACCACGCAGGCGGTCGCACTCGGCATACACCGCCGGGGTGGAGAGCCCCTCGTCGGACAGGGCGAACACCCAGTGGAACAGCCCGTGCGTGAGGACCGGCGCGAGCAGCTCGCCGCGCCCGGAGCCCATGGCCGTGCCGCCGGTCACGAGGAAGGGCACGTCGCTGCCGAGCTCACGGGCGATCTCCTCCAGCTCCTCCTTGTGGAGGCCGAGGTCCCAGTAGGCGTCGCAGGCGACGAGTGTGCCGGCGGCGTCGGCGGAGCCGCCGGCCATCCCCCCGGCGACGGGGATCTCCTTGCGGAGTGAGACGGCCACGGCCTCCTCGATGCCGTTCTCCCCCGCGAGGAGCCGGGCCGCCCGCAGCGCGAGGTTCGTCTCGTCGGCCGGGACCCCCGCGGCATACGGCCCGTCGACGGCGATCGACCAGTCCGCCGAGGGGGCGACGGTGACGTCGTCGTAGAGACCGACGGCCTGGTAGACCGTCGCGAGGGGGTGGTAGCCGTCCTCCCGGGGCGGGCCGACGAGCAGCTCGAGGTTGACCTTCGCGGGCACGCGGACGGTCACCGGGGTGGATTCCGTCCAGGCCGAGGTCACGGTCGCCACCCTATATTTGCGGGGCGGGTATGCCGATCCGCCCCTGTCCATCGCGGTCGCCCCGGTGCCCGGCGACGGCTGCGAAGGCCGCGACGTCGAGCTGCTCGCCACGCGCCCGGGGGTCGACGCCCGCCGCGCGGAGGATCTCCTCGGCCCGGGCGGGGGAGCCGGCCCACGACGCGAGGGCGGCCCGGAGGGTCTTGCGGCGCTGGGCGAAGGCCGCGTCGACGCACGCGAAGACCTCCTCGCGGGTCGCGGTCGTCGGCGGCGGGTCGCGGCGGACGAGGGACACGAGGCCCGAGTCGACGTTGGGCACCGGCCAGAAGACGCCCCGGGGGACGGTCCCCGCGAGCCGCACGCCGGCATACCACGCGGCCTTGACGCTCGGCACGCCGTAGGTGCGCGACCCCGGCGCCGCCGCCAGCCGCTCGGCCACCTCGAGCTGCACCATGACGAGGGCGCGCTCGATCGAGGGGAACCGCTGCAGGAGGGTCAGCACGACGGGGACGCTCACGTTGTAGGGGAGGTTCGCGACGAGTGCCGTCGGGGGCGGCCCCGGGAGCGTATGCAGTGCCAGGGCGTCCGCCGTGACGACCGTGAGCCGGCCGGCGAGCCCCGGCGCCCGCTCGGTGACCGTCCCCGGGAGGGCGGCGGCGAGGACGGGGTCGATCTCGACGGCCGTCACGTGGCCGGCGGCGGGCAGGAGGGCGAGGGTGAGCGAGCCGAGGCCGGGGCCGACCTCGACGACGCTGTCCGCCGGGCCGACCTCGGCGACCCGGACGATGCGGCGCACCGTGTTGGCGTCGACGACGAAGTTCTGCCCCCAGGCCTTCGTGGGCCGGATGCCGAGGCGGGCGGCGAGCTCGCGGACGGCTGCGGCGCCGAGCAGCGCGTCAGGGGCGGGGACCACGGGTCGCGGGCCCCTCAGCGGACGCGGACCTGGGTGCCCACGGAGGTGAAGTCCCAGATCGCCTTGGCGTCGGCGGGCCGCAGCCGGGCGCAGCCGTGCGAGTGGTATTTCGGCGAGCCGACGCTGCTCAGCGGCTGGATGTAGGTGTCGCTGCCCCGGACCGGCACCTCGTGGAAGGCGATGCCCGAGTGTCCCCGGACCGGTCCGTAGTCGACGAAGTAGTTGAGCACCCACAGCCGGCCCTGGTCCCAGGCCCACGTCCGGCGGTCCTTGCGCTGGACCCGGTAGTCGCCGACGGGCGTCTTCCAGTCCAGGTCGGTCGTCGGCATCGCCCGGACCACCCGCCCCTTGCGGACGAGGAGGACGAGGTTCGCCTTCTTCTTCCACAGGACGTAGGTGCCCTGGTCGATGGTGATGCCCCGATAGGTCGTCATGCCGGTCGACGAGGTGAGGGCCGGGGCGGAGGTCCGGCCGATCGGGTCGGACGGCTGGCCGGCCGGCTCGGGGGGCAGCAGGGCCGGCACTGCGGCGGGTGCGCGGGCGGCGGCTGCGGGGGCAGCCGCGGCCGTGGATGCCACGGCGGTCGACGCCACGAGGCCGGTCGCCGTGAGGTCGACGACGGCGGTCCCGGCCACCAGCGCGAGGCACACCCCGATCCGGACGGCACGTCCGGCCACCCTCATCGCTGCTCCTCCGTGTCCCGTCGGCCGTTGCTGGTCGGTGCGTCCCGGTCGGTCGCACCACCCCCAACCGTACCGATCACCCCCACAACCTCCCAATCGCCACCCTCCCATCGCCCCTGAGCCCGCTCTCCATCTCTCACAAGGCGTGTCCCCACCTCACCCGACATCGAGTAGGCGTGTCCCCACCTCACCCGACATGCGAGTGGGCATGTCCCCACCTGAAACCCCCCGATCCCAACCTGCGGGAGCGGCTCGATGGACACCCTCCCGATCGGAACACGCCCACTCAAGCCGACGAGCCTGACCTCCCTCCCCCGAGCCGGGAGCGGCCAGCCTGCCGTGGAGGTTACTCAGGAGTATTCGTTGTCCAGACAGCAAGTACTCCTGAGTAACCTCCACGGTCACCACCACGACGGGCTGACGCCCGAGATGAGAATCATCTCGGGCGTCAGGGAGCCGGGGCGCGAGCCCGGGCCTCAGTGAGCCAGGGCGCGAACCCATGCGCCAGGGCGCGAGCCGGGGCCTCAGCGAGCCAGGGCGCGAGGCCGGACGTCAGGGAGCCACCACGCGAGCCCGGGCCTCAGGCGGCGTGGGCGCAGCCCCAGGGGCCGAGGCCGGCCCGGGCGTAGTAGCGGTTGGCCACGGTGATCTGCTCGGCGCGCGAGGCGAGGTCGGCGCGGGGGGCGAAGTCGCCGCCCCCGTTGGCGAGCCACGAGCCGTAGTCGAACTGCAGGCCGCCGTAGTAGCCGTTGCCGGTGTTGATCGACCAGTTGCCGCCGGACTCGCACTGGGCGATGCGGTCCCACATCGCCGCACGGGCGAGGTTGAGTCCGCCGCCCGAGCTGTTGCCGTAGCTGTGCGACGCGCTGGCGTGGTGGGTCGGACGCGACTTCGTGCCGACGAGGACGACGGCGTTGGTCGGCTTGCGGGTCACCTCGGTCCGGACGGCCTTGGAGCTCTTCTTCGTGCCGTCGACGAAGACCTCGAGGTAGGTCACCTTCTTCGAGCCGGCGTGGCCGGTGGTCTGCGTCTTCGTCTGGCCCTTGTAGAGCGACGAGGTCGACTTGTGGGTCGTCGAGTAGCCGATGGCCTGCGTCCGGGTGACCGACTTCTTGTCGACGCGCTGGATGACGATCTTCATGCCGTCGGTGATCGGGGTGTTGAGACCTGGCTTGACGATGTCGTCGCCACCCAGCGAGACGCCCTTGCCGGCGATGAACGCGGCCACGTCGGCGGCGGTCGTCACGCTCTTGGTCGTCTTCTTGTTCAGGGTGAGCAGGACGTCCTTCGGCGTGATGATCGACATCGCGAGCCCGGCCCGGCCGAGGGCCTGCGAGCGCGACGCGGACAGCTGGGCGCCCTCGACGTCGCGCAGGCCGATCTGGGCGAGCGCGGCCTCGACGGTCGTCGCGGTCGTCCAGTAGGTCTTCGTCTTGCCGTCGACGGTGAGCGTCAGCTCGCGGCCGTAGCGGACGACGATCGTCTCGCCGTCCTTGATGCTCGTGCCGAGGCCGGGGGCCACGACGTCGTGCGGGCCGACCGTGATGTCCTTCTTCTTGAGGACGTCGGCGACAGTGCTCGCGAAGACGTGGGTGGAGGAGGTCTTGCCGTCCACCGACAGGGTGACGGACTTGTCGTGCTGGGAGACGCCGATGGCACCGGCGACGACGACGAGGGCTGCGCCGCCTTGGGCGACGCGGCGCAGGGGACGAGAGATCACGCTGCTCCCATGTTCGAGGACTCCCGGACGCGGCGCGCGCGGACGACGGCGCGAGCAGGGACCACGTCGGCCCGCTCACGAAACGAGGGCGTCGGACACGCGCTGCGTGCCACGCCCCCGCCTGGCAGATCCGTCATCCGGGCGGTCGGGCCCGGCCAACAGTCGACCACCATGCACGACCCCGCGGGCCAAGGTCAAGTTTCGGTAACGGCCGGACCAGGCTCCCGGATGCCGTTGCGCACCATCCGTCACAGCCGTCCCGCCGGGCGTCGTGACCCTCGTCACGACCCGACGTCACCAGGGGCCGTAGAGGCGCTCGGCGTTCTCCGACAGCGCGCCGCACAGCGTCGGCACCGCGACGCCGAGCGTCCCGGCCATGGCCCGGACCGTCAGGGGGACGAGCGCGGGGCTGTTCCCGGCACCTCTCCAGGGGCTCGGCGTGAGGTACGGCGCGTCGGTCTCGACGAGGACCCGGTCGAGCGGGACGACCGAGAGGGCGCTCCGCAGGGCATGCGCGTTCTTGAACGTCACGACCCCGGCGAAGGACAGGTGGTAGCCCCGGTCGAGGCACTCCCGCGCCATCGCGACGCCCCCCGAGAAGCAGTGCAGGACGGTCCGCTCCGGCGCTCCCTCCTCGTCGAGGATCCGCAGCACGTCGTCGTGGGCGTCGCGGTCGTGGATCTGCAGCGCCTTGCCGAGGCGCTTCGCCAGCGCGATATGCCAGCGGAACGAGTCCTGTTGTGCCGCAACGCCTTCCGGTCCGGTCCGGAAGTAGTCGAGACCGGTCTCCCCGACGACCCGGATCCGCGGGTGGGCGGCGAGCTCCGCGATCTCCCGGTATGCCGCGTCGAGGGTCCCGCTCGCCGCGAGCCGGGGCGCCTCGTTGGGGTGGAGGGCCACGCCGCCCAGCACCCCGGCATACGCGTCGACGAGCCCGACGGTGAAGCGGGCGCCCGGCAGGTCGCAGCCGATCTGGACGATCCGGTCCACCCCGACGGACGCCGCCCGGGCCAGGGCCGCGGCCACGTCGACGGGTGCGTCGCCGTCCCGGGAGATGTCGAGATGGGTGTGGTTGTCGACGACCGGCAGAGGCAGCGGGTCGGACAGCGTGGGGACGCGCGAGGGCCCGCTCCCCCGGTCGCCGGGCCCGCCGGACATCAGTCCCGGCCGAGCCGCTCGAGCTCGGTCTCGACGACCGAGTCGTCGAGCTTGGTGAAGACGGGTGTGGGCTTCGCCACAGGTGCGCCGATGACCACCGGCTGGGACCGCCAGCGTGGCATACGGGAGTAGTCGCCGGTGATGACCGGATAGCCGGGCCCGCCGTCGAGGTCGGCGACCTCGCGGACCTCCGGCATGGGCATGAAGGCCCCCTCGCCGCCGAGGACCCGGTGCACGGCGTTGGCCGAGTGCGGCAGGAACGGCGACAGGATCGTGTTGAGGTCGCTCACCGCCTGGGCGAGGACGTGCAGGACGGTCGCGAGCCGGGGCCGCTCCTCCTCCGTCTTGAGACGGAAGGGGGCCTGGTCGGTGACGTACTTGTTCGCCTCGCCGACCAGGCGCATCGCCTCGGCGATGGCCTGGCGCTGCCGGTGGCGGCCCACGAGGTCCCCGACGGTGTCGAAACCGTCACGGATGGTGCCCAGCAGCGCCTCGTCGGCCCCGGTGAGCTCCCCCGCGGCCGGGATCTCGCCGAAGCTCTTGTGGATCATCGAGGCCGTCCGGTTGACGAGGTTGCCCCAGCCGGCGACGAGCTCGGAGTTGGTCCGCTGGACGAACTCGCGCCAGGTGAAGTCGGAGTCCTGGTTCTCCGGGCCCGCCGCGCAGATGTAGTAGCGCAGCGCGTCGGGCTGGTAGCGGGTCAGCATGTCGCGCACGTGGATGACGTGGCCGCGGCTGGAGGAGAACTGCCTGCTCTCCATCGTGAGGAACTCGCTCGAGACGACCTCGGTCGGCAGGTCGAGGACGCCGTAGACCCCGGGCTCGCCGCCCTTGGCGCCCCGCCCGGCATACGCGAGGAGCTCGGCGGGCCAGATCTGGGAGTGGAAGGTGATGTTGTCCTTGCCCATGAAGTAGTAGGACAGGGTCTCCGGGTCGTTCCACCAGGCGCGCCAGGCCTCGGGGTCGCCGCTGCGGCGCGCCCACTCGATGGAGGCCGAGAGGTAGCCGATGACGGCGTCGAACCACACGTAGAGCCGCTTGTGGCTCTGCTCGCGCCAGCCCTCGACGGGGACGGGTATGCCCCAGTCGAGGTCGCGCGTCATCGCGCGGGGGCGGATGTCCTCCAGGATGTTGAGGCTGAACCTGATGACGTTGGGTCGCCAGGTGCCCGTCGCCTCGCGGCCCTCGAGGTAGGTCCGCAGGGCGTCGGCGAGGGCCGGCAGGTCGAGGAAGAAGTGCTGGGTCTCGACGAACTCGGGGGCCTCGCCGTTGATCCGGCTGCGCGGCTCGATGAGGTCGGTGGGCTCCAGCTGGTTGCCGCAGTTGTCGCACTGGTCACCGCGGGCCTCGGGGTAGCCGCAGATGGGGCAGGTCCCCTCGATGTAGCGGTCGGGCAGGGTGCGGCCCGTCGACGGCGAGATGGCGCCGCGGGTCGTCTGCTCGATCATGTACCCGTTGCGCCAGCACTGGAGGAACAGCTCCTGGGCGACGGCGTAGTGGTTGACCGTCGTCGTGCGGGTGTAGAGGTCGTAGGAGCAGCCGAGGTCGGCCAGCTCGTGGGCGATGATCGCGTGGTTGCGGTCGACGAACTCCCGCGGCGTGACGCCCTCCTTGTCGGCCTGGACGAGGATGGGGGTGCCGTGCTCGTCGGAGCCGCTCACCATGAGGACGTCGTGGCCCGCCATCCGCATGTACCGCGCGAACACGTCGGACGGCACGCCGAACCCGGCGACGTGCCCGATGTGGCGGGGGCCGTTGGCATACGGCCACGCGACGGCGGCGAGGACGGTGGTCACGAGCGTCAATCCTAGGGTGCCCCCCAGGGGTCGATCACGGTGACGCCGACCCTCCAACCACATCAGCGGGCGAGATGCAGTCGGAGCCGTTCGGCGAACTGCGGTGCACCCGCTTTCGCAATCGTGTCCACCAACTCTCCCGGGGTCGTGGGAGGGCTCCCCTTCCCGTTCGCGGCTCGGGTGAAGGATTCGATTACCTGCTGACGACGATGGGTCAGCAGACCGCCAAGAAACATATCCGAGGTCAGCACCTGAATGCCGGCCTGGCCGATGGCGGGGGCGCGGAAGTCCTTGAGGTTCCGGGTCAGGAGGACATCGACGTCGCCGTGGATGCACGCAGCCGCGTGCAGGCGGTCGCCGGGATCAGGAGAGAGTTCGTCGATGGCCCTATTCCGATACAGCTCCGGAGCGATGCGGGAGCGACCGAAGTGCGTACGCACGGCGTCGGTCACGGAGCGCGCGGATTCCGGGGTGCGCATGCCCTCGCGAACGATGACTCGTTCCCATTCGTCCAGGAGCTCGTCCGTCCAGACCCAGGTGAACAGCAAGTCCTCGGACAGGGTGAGCAGTACGTCCATGATCGTGAACGGGAACAGCTCACTGGTGTCGATGAAGACCCGTTGCAGGCGGGCCACTCACTATCCTCCCAGCGCGGCTCGTATTGCGTCGGCACCGCGCCGGATCTGCTCGCGCTCGGCGGCGACGTCCAGCACGTCCTGCACGCGAATGCGGCGGTGACGACTGCCGGGCAGCCGGCGGAAGGCGAGCACGCCATCCTCGCAGAGCCGGTCGACGAACTGACGACTCACACCCATGATGTCCGCGGCGGCAGTCGGCGTGACCTCTTCCTCGGCTTGCATGACCACAACGCGCGCCCCGTGCGCGACCGCATCAAGCATCGAGCGCACCGCAGTCTCGACGGGGGTATCGCCGTGCAGCCGCTCGGCGAGACTCTTCGCGTCGGAGCGGACAGCCGGGTCGGCCGGGTCGAGGGTGGTAGCAAGAGCGTGCGTGGTCATGGGGCTATTCTATCCTTAACTGCAATAATGACAACCCACAAGACGCGCGGTGTCCGGAACGATCAGTCGTCGAGGTCCACCCGCCGGGGTCAGCTCGGTCCGCGGTGGGATCTCCACCGCGTCCCGCCCCGGGCCCGCCAGGCGGGCCTGGATGCGGCTGCCCAGCTCAGCGGGGTCGGACCCCGGGGGGCTCGACGAGGAAGTCGCTCAGCATCCCGGGCGTTGCCGCGTCGGCGAGGGCGACGGCCATCCCCTCCGGGACGTCGAGGGCGAGGTATGCCTGGTGGCCGGCGGCCGTCGTCGCGGTGAGGGTGACGACGCCCTGGCGCCGCTGGAAGAGGCTGGCCCGCAGGTTCCAGCCGATGATCCCGTCCCGCTCCAGCGCGTCGCGGCGCCGCGAGAAGGACCCGGACCGGACGACGAGGTAGGGGCCGGCCAGGGCATGGCCGAGCGCGGCATACCGGTCCCGGGCGAGCGGCACGGCGCCGACGACCGGGACGAGCGCGAGGACGAGGAGCCACCACGGCCACCCCGCCCAGCCGACGAGGGCGGCGACGGCGGCGAGGAGCAGCAGCGCGGGACCGAGCGACCGGGTGTAGCGCCGGCGCCGGGCGGCCGGGCCGTGCGGGACGAGCGGCGCGGTGAGCGGGC